>NZ_JALJZW010000001.1:600000-900000 GCF_024171495.1 Deinococcus sp. HSC-46F16 | reverse complement strand
GGTCCGCATCGTTCGCAGCGCCCGCTCGATGCCGTGGCGGATGGCCCCCGGTGTCCAGTCCTCCATCCCCTCCACGCCGTAGCCGCCCTTGGTGCTCAGGACGAACCCGTCCCGCCGCCCGGCGAGGTGCCGCCCGATGCGTTCCTCGCTCAGCCCGTAGCCCCGCGCCGTATCGATCAGGGTCACGCCGAGGTCGAGGGCACGGTGCAGCAGCCGCCCGGCCTCCCGGTCGTCCAAACTCTCCGCGCCGACCTGCCCCGCCCCCAGCCCCAGGACGCTGACCCGGAAGCCCGTCTTGCCAAACTCGCGCTGTTCCATGCGGCGGAGCATACGCCGGTGGGTGGCTCTGCGCCGACCTTGACCCTCAGCCCCCCACGCCGGGCACCAGCTCGGCCCGCTCCTCCTGCTCCTTGCGGAACTGGAGTTCGTACAGGTCGCGGTACAGGCCGCCCGCCGCGAGGAGTTCGCCGTGGGTGCCGTCCTGCACGACCCGGCCGCCCTCCATCACCAGGATGCGGTCGGCGTTGCGGACGGTGGAGAGGCGGTGGGCGATCACGAAGGTGGTGCGGCCCCGCATCAGCGTTTCCAGGGCCTGCTGCACCAGCGCCTCGGACTCGTTGTCGAGGGCGGAGGTGGCCTCGTCGAGAATCAGGATGCGCGGGTCTTTCAGCAGGGCGCGGGCGATGGCGACCCGCTGGCGCTGCCCGCCGCTGAGCCGCACGCCGCGCTCGCCCACCACGGTGGCGTAGCCCTGCGGCAGCGCCGTGATAAAGCGGTGCGCGTTCGCGGCGCGGGCGGCGGCCTCGACCTCATCGGGGGAGGCGTCGGGGCGGCCGTAGCGGATGTTCTCCTCGATGGACCCGGAAAAGAGCAGGGTTTCTTGCGGCACCAGCCCCACCTGCGCCCGCAGGTCAGCCAGCGCGTAGGCCCGCACGTCCTCGCCGTCCACCCGCAGGCGGCCTCCCGTCACGTCCCAGAAGCGCGGAATCAGGCTCACCAGCGTGGTCTTGCCCGCCCCGCTCGGCCCCACCAGTGCGACGACCTGTCCGGCGGGCACGTCGAAGCTGAGGTCGTGCAGCACCGCCGAGTCGCCGTAGCTGAACCTGACCCCCTCGAGGCTCACGCGGCCCTCGGCGCGGCCCAGGGGGAGGGGGCGGGCGGGTTCGGGGAGGTCGCTGCGCTCGTCGAGCAGCTCGAAGATGCGCCCCGAGGCCCCCAGCGCCTCCTGAAACTGGCTGAACAGACCCGACATCGCCGCGACGGTGGCGCCGACCTGCAACGCGTAGATCAGGAAGGTCACCAGCCCGCCGGGGCTGAGGTCCCCGCCCATCACCAGCCGCCCGCCGTACCACAGCACCACCGCGAGCGAGGCGAAGGTCAGGAAGCTCATCACGCCGCCCATCAGCGCTTGCAGCCGCGCCCGGCGCAGCGAGGCGAGGAAGGACGCCAGCACGCCGTGCCCGTAGCGCCCGCGCTCGGTGTCCTCCGCCGTGAAGCTCTGCACGACCCGCACCCCGCTGATCGCCTCCTCGGCGCTGGCGTTGGCCTCGGCCACCCGGTCCTGCACCTCGCGGCTGACCACCCGGATGCGCCGCCCGATCACGATGGCCGTACCGATCACCAGCGGAATCACCGCCAGCGTGAGCAGGCTCAGCCGGGGGCTAGTAATGACCAGCAGGGTCGTCGATCCCACGATGTTGAAGGCCAGCGCCGCCGCCTGCGCGAGCGCGGTGCTCGTGACCGCCTGCACGGTCCCCACGTCCGCCGTGAGTCGGCTGGTGAGTTCGCCGGTGCGGTGCTCGGCAAAAAAGCGCGGCGAAAGGGTCAGCAGGTGCGAAAAGAGGTGTCGGCGCAGGTCCGCCACCACCCCCGCCCCCACCTTCGCCAGCAGGTACGACTGCGCCGCCCCAAACAGGGACGACAGCGCAAAGATGCCCAGCAGCGCGAGCACCGTGCGGTCGAGCGGTCCGGTGTCGGTCGCGCCCACCCGCAGGAAGGAGGCGTCGATCAGCCGCCCGAACAGCAGCGGGAAAATCAGGTTCAGCCCGCTGGAAATCAGCGTGGCGATCAGGCCCGAGATCAGCAGTGCCCGGTAGGGCCGCGCGTAGGCCAGCACCCGCCGCAGTTGCCGGGGGTCACGCGGGGGACGCGCCGGGGCGGGGGTCGCGGGGGCGGAGGCCGGGCGGCGGCGGGACAACATGGGGCCAGGGTACGGCATGGCGGGCGTCCGTCGGCCCTGTTCGGAACAGGGTCTGGTCCGGCCCCACACGGGTGCTGGCGGGGCACCACAATGGCAGCGGCGGACCCGCATGCCCGCGAGTCCGCCGCCCCCTCCAGCCTCCGGCTTACGCCAGCACGGCCTCCGGCTCGTCGAAGGCCAGCTCGAAGGCCTCCGCGACGCCCTGGTAGGTCAGCTTGCCCGCGTGGGTGTTCAAGCCCAGGCGCAGCGCCTTGTTGCGCGTGAGGGCCGACACGCCCTGCTCGGCGAGTTGCAGCACGTAGGGCATGGTCTGGTTGGTCAGGGCGAAGGTGCTCGTGCGCGGCACGGCCCCCGGCATGTTGGCGACTCCGTAGTGAATCACGCCGTCCACCACGTAGGTGGGGTTGTCATGGGTGGTCGCGTGGATGGTCTCCACGCAGCCGCCCTGGTCCACCGCCACGTCCACGATGACGCTGCCCTCGGGCATCAGGGCCAGCATGTCGCGGGTGACGAGGTGCGGGGCCTTGGCGCCGGGGATGAGCACCGCGCCGATCAGGAGGTCGGTCTCGGGCAGCAGGGCACGGATGTTCGCCTCGCTGCTCATCATGGTGGTCAGGCGCCCGAAGAACACGTCGTCGAGGTAGGCCAGGCGGCGCTGCGACACGTCGAGGATGGTGACCTTGGCCCCCAGGCCCATCGCCATCTTGGCCGCGTTGGTGCCCACCACGCCGCCGCCGATGATGGTCACGTGGCCGGGCTGCACGCCGGGCACGCCGCCGAGCAGCACGCCGCGCCCGCCCACCGGCTTCTGAAGGTGGTACGCGCCCGCCTGCACGCTCAGGCGCCCGGCAACCTCCGACATCGGGGTCAACAGGGGCAGGCTGCCGTCGTCGAGCTGCACGGTCTCGTAGGCCACGCCCGTCGTGCCCGCCTTCAGCAGCGCGTCGGTCAGCGGGCGGTCGGCGGCGAGGTGCAGATAGGTGAACAGCAGCAGGTCGTCTCGCAGGTACCCGTATTCGCTTTGGATAGGCTCCTTGACCTTGACCACCATCTCGGCGGCCCAGGCGTCGGCGGCGCTGCCCAGGGTGGCGCCTGCCGCCTCGTATTCGCCGTCCGCGATGCCGCTGCCCACGCCCGCGCCGCGCTCGACCGTGACCGCGTGGCCCCGGCGCACCAGCGTCGCCACGCCGCCGGGCGTCAGCGCCACGCGGTTTTCCTTGACTTTGATTTCCTTGGGGAGTCCGATCTTCATAGTTCCTCCGCAGGGCCGCGCACCCCGCCGGGGCCGCCCGCCTGCTTTCATGCTGAAGTGGCGCAATGGTAGCAGGACCCCTGGCGCGTCCGATTGCCCGCAGGCCGCCCCAGGACCGTATAGGCGCAACGCGGTTGCGTCAGGCCTGCTACCTTATAGGCATTCATGTCAAAGCCGGACCTCGACGCCACCGACCGCCGCATTCTGACCATCCTTCAGCGCGACGCCCGCATTCCCAACACCGAACTCGCCGACGAGATCGGCCTGACTCCGGCCCCCACCCTGCGGCGGGTGCGGCGGCTGGAGGAGGAGGGCATCATCAGCCGCTATGTCGCGCTGCTGGACCCCAAGCGGGTGGGGCGCGACCTGATGGTCTTCGTGCGGGTCACGCTGGACAAGCAGACCAAGGAGGGCTTCGAGACCTTCGCCGAGCGGATGCGGGGGCGGCCCGAGGTGCTGGAGTGCTACCTCTGCCTGGGGGACACCGACTACCTGCTCAAGGTGGTCGTGCCGGACCTCGACGCCTACCAGACCTTTCTGGTGGACGTGCTCGCGGCCATTCCAGGCGTGCGGAACACGGCAAGCACCATTGTTGTGAAAGGGGAGAAGTACACGACGGGGCTGGCGGTGGAGTAGCGGCAGGGAGGGGCTTTGGGAGAAGGCTCTGACATACTGCGCCCATGCCTTCGCTTGCCTTCCGACGTGCGGCGCCCGCCCTGCTGGCTTCCCTGAGCCTCGGCCTGATGGCGTGTGCGCCCGCGACCCAGCCTCAAGCCTCGGCTTCCCAACCCACGGCTCCGGCGCCCGCTCCTGTGGTGGCGCCCGCGACGCCAACCTTTGTTCCGGTTCAGCCCCTGGGTGCGGCCCGCGTCACGACCTTCACCTCCGCCGCCCAGGTGACCGACCCGGCGCGGACCTACCGGGCGGTGCTGAACACCAGCAAGGGGCCGATCACGCTGGAGCTGTACGCGAAGCAGGCCCCGGTCGCCGTGAACAACTTCGTGTTTCTCGCGCTCAACCGCTTCTACGACGGCACGCGCTTTCACCGCGTGATCGAGGGCTTCATGGCCCAGGGTGGCGACCCGCAGAGCACGGACCCGGCCCTTCGCGCCCGCTGGGGTACGGGCGGCCCCGGCTACAGCTTCCGCGCCGAGGTCGGCAATGGCCTGCGCTTTGACCGCGCGGGCGTGCTGGGCATGGCCCGCGCCGCCAGCCTGGACTCGCAGGGGAGCCAGTTTTTCATCACGCTGGCCCCGGCCGACTTCCTGAGCGGGGGCTACACGGTCTTCGGTCAGGTCGTCTCCGGGTTGGATACCTTGCAGCGCCTGACCCGCACGGCCACCCCGAATGGCGAGGTGCCTATCCCCGGCGCCCAGCCCGACCTCATTCAGAGCGTGCAGATTCTCGTTTCGCGCTGAGGCTCACCCCAGCAACGCCACCACCAGCGTCACCACCAGCGCGGCCAAGCCCATCCCGATGGAACTGGCCGCGCCCGTCGTTTCCCCCTCCTCGCGGGCGCGGGCGGTGCCCACCCCGTGCGAGACGCTGCCGATGGCGATGCCCCGCGCGAGCGGATGCCGCACCCCCAGCCGCGTCAGCATGGGCGGCAGCACCAGCGCCCCCACCAGTCCCGACAGGACGGCGAGCGTGGCCGCCAGCGCGGGCGGAGCGCCCGTGAGGGTGGCGAGTTGCAGCGCGACCGGGCTGGTCGCCGGGGCGGTCAGCAGGGCCTGCCGCGCCGCCGGGTCCAGCCCCAGCAGCCGGGGGAGCGCGGCGTCCGCCCCCACACCCACCAGCGTGCCCAGCCCCCCACCCACCCCCAGCGCCCGCCACTCCCGCGCCAGCAGCGCCCGCAGCCGGTAGAGCGGCACCGCCAGCGCCACCACCGCCGGGCCGAGCAGGAAGGAGAGCGGCCGGACCTCCGCCGTGTACTCCCGGTACGGCGTCGCCGTTACCAGCAGCACCCCGGACACGATCACCGTCGCCACCAGCGTCGGGTTGACGAGCGGATGCCGCACCCGCCACTGCGCGGCCACCCCCAGGGCGAAGGCAAGCAGGGTGAGGGCGACCCAGATCACGGTGCCCCTGTGGGGCAGGAAGTGGACCGTGGGAAGTGGGCCGTGGGAGCTTTTGCTCTGGCCTGAGCCGAAGTGTCCACGGCCCACGGCCCACTCACCACTTCCCCTCCCTCACCAGCCGCCCCGCCACCAGCCCCGCCGTCCCCGCGCCCAGCAACAGCCCCGCCAGCATCACAAGGAGCCACAGGCCCCACTCGGCCCCGGCCGACAGGAACTCGATGAAACCCACCGTGGCGGGCACGAACAGCAGCCCCAGGATGCCCAGCAGCCCATCGGCGGCGGCCTCCAACCACGAGAGCCGCACCAGCCCCAGCGACAGGGCCGCCCACAGCAGCGCCATCCCGACCACCGAGCCCGGCAGCGGCAGCCTCAGCCACGTCACCAGGGCGGTGCCCAGCGCGGCAAAGGCCGTCAGCAGCCCCAGCCCCAGCACGACGCGCACTGGGGGGGAAAGGACCGGCGTGGAGGCCGTCACCCCTGGGGGGCGCCCAGCCGGGCGAGCATGCCGCGCACGACCTGTTTGGCGTGCCGGGCCACCAGCGGCATGAAGGTGCGGTAGTCCACCTGCGCGTCGTGGTCGGCGGTGTCGCTCACCGAGCGGATCACCACGAAGGGCACGTCCGCTTTGGCGCACACCTGCGCGACCGCTGCCCCCTCCATCTCGGCGCAGGCGGCCCCGAAGCCCGTCCACAGCCGCCTCACCCCCTCGCGCGAGGCGATGAACTGGTCGCCGCTCGCCACCCGGCCCTCCAGCACGCCGACGCCCTCGACCTCGCGGGCCGCCGCCAGCGCGACCTCGCGGAGTTCCGGGTCGGCCTGCCACGCGGGCGTCTCACCGGGCACCGTTCCCAGCGGATAGTCCAGCGCCGTCACGTCCACGTCGTGCTGCACGAGGTCGGTGCTCACCACGAGGTCGCCCACCCGCAACTCGGGGTGAACGCCGCCCGCGACCCCGGTGAAGATCACGCGGGTGGCCCCGGCGTTGAGCAGGTGTGTGGCCGTCATCGCCGCATTCACCTTCCCGATGCCGCTCTTGGCAAGGAGGAGGGGCACGCCGTCCAGCACCCCCCGGTAGAGGGTCACGCCGGGGGGTGTCAGGGTTTCGGTCCCCTGGAGGTCCGCCCTGAGCAATTCGATTTCTTCGTCCATGGCACCGAGAATGGCGAGCATGGGGGCCATGTTAGGGCGTGGGCGGGGGAGGGCGAGCTTGGCGCCGGAGCGGGGCAGGGTGATGGCGGCCCGGTCCGCGCCGAGCGACCCGTTTGCCCGGAAGGAGGATTCGCAGCCTGGGCACGTTGAGGTCGGCTGACACAGGAAAAGCGGCAACAGCTCAAGCGGCTCTTCCTCCTCGCCCCCTGCTGGAGAGGGGCGCTGCGAAGCAACGGGGTGAGGGGGAGTGTGACCATCCCAGCCGCCAACCACCCCCTTGACCCAGGTCATGGTCCCCCCGCGCCCCCACCTGCCATCCTGCCCCTATGCCTCACGTGATTGTCAGCCCCTGTATCGGCGTCAAGGACCAAGCCTGCACTGAGGTCTGCCCGGTGGAGTGCATCTACGACGGCGGCGACCAGTTCCTCATTCACCCCGACGAGTGCATCGACTGCGGCGCCTGTGTCCCTGCCTGCCCGGTCAGCGCCATCTTCCCGGAAGAGGACGTGCCCGCCGGGGAAACCGAGTTCATCGTCAAAAACCGCGTCTTCTTCGGCCTCTGAGCTGTGCCTATGGATATGGCGCTGCTGTCCGGTCTGAACATCCTCCTGGTGGGGATGTGGGTGGGCATGTACCTGTTCACCACGTTCGTGGTCAGCCCCGCCTTCACCGAGCTGTTCCCCGATCACGCGACCCGCACCGGGCACCGCCGCGCGGTGGGGCGGCACTACGCGCGGGTCAACGGCGTGCTGACGGCGGCCCTGTTCGCGGTGGTCCTGGCACTGGGCTTGACCTCCGGCTTCCGGTCCGCGCTGGCGCTGGAACTCGGCCTGCTGGTGCTGATCGGCGGGCTGGTCGCGCTGCACGTGCGGCGCGGACAGGCCGAGACGCGGCCTCCGGCGTGGATCACGAACCTGACCCTCGCGGCGAGCGTGGGCCTGTGCGGGGCGGCGGTGCTGGCCTGAGCGCACCGGGGTCGGTGCCTTCCGCTGTGGCAGCATCGGGGCACGTGCCGACCCCACCCGACCCCGCCCGCGCCCTGGAGTTGCTGGGCCGCTCGCCCGTCTTCGGGGGCGCTTCGCCCGCCGACTTGCAGCCGCTGGCCGCGCTGGGCACCTTCCGGACCCTGCGGCGCGGCGAGGTCCTGTTCCGGGCTGGAGATGCGCTCGAAACCCTCTTTCTGGTCAGCAGCGGCAGCGTGCGGGTGTACCGGGTGGTGCGCGGCGGCACCCGCGAGCTGACCCTGCATGTGGAGGGGCCGCGCCAGCTTGTCGCGGGTGTCGGAGTCTTCAGCGGCAGTGACCCCGCCCCCGCGCATGCCGTCGCGCTCCAGACCCCCACCGAGGTGCTGTGCCTGCCCGCCGCCGCTGTCCGCGAGCAGGTGTTCGGAACCCCGGCACTGGCGGCGGCCGTGATCGCGGCCCTGGCCCGGCGTCAGGCCGAACTGCTCGCCCGGCTGGAGGGACTGGTGTTCAGCGAACTCGGGGAGCGTTTGGCGGCCTACCTCCTCGAGCACGCCGCCGACGAATCCCACGCCCTGCCCACCAACAGCGACCTCGCCGCCCTGCTGGGCACGGTGCCCGAACTTGTCAGCCGCAAGCTGGGCGAGTTCTACCGGTTGGGCCTGATCGAGCTGGAGCGGCGGCGGGTGCGGGTCCTCGACCGCTCCGAACTGGAACGGCTGGCGGGACGTGGAGGGTGATAGGGGAGGGGCTCACCGCGGTGGCCGGGCCGGACAAGTCGATGGGTGTGCCCTCAGCCTGTCCGGCCCGAGTGGGGCGAGCATCCGTCATGGAGAGCGGTCGCAGAGGAGTTGAAGGGCCGCTGTTGGTCCCTTCAACGGAACGGAGCACCGCGATCAGACTCCCGGCAACCCCAGGAATGCCTCGACCACGCGGGGGTCGAGTTGCCGTCCGGCCTGTGCCCGCAATTCGGCCCGCGCCTCTTCGCGGCTCCAGGCCCGCTTGTAGGGGCGCTCGCTGACCAAGGCGTCGTACACGTCGATCACGGCAAAGACCCGCGCCAGGAGCGGAATCTCCTCCCCGGCGAGGCCGTCGGGATAGCCGCTGCCGTCCCAGCGCTCGTGGTGGTGCCGCACGAGGTGCAGCGCGGCGGGCGGCACGAAGCCCAGCGCTCCGGCCAGCCGCTCGCCCTCGGCGGCGTGGACCTCCATTTCCTGGCGCTCCTCGGGGGTGAGGAGCCCCGGCTTGAGCAGCACCCGGTCGGGAATCGCCACCTTGCCGAGGTCGTGCAGGTAGGCGCCCAGCCGCAGGGCCGACTGATCGTTGGGGCCGAGCCCCAGGGCGTCGCCCAGCCGCCCCGCGTGGGTCATCACCCGGTCGGTGTGGCCCTGGGTCTCGCGGTCGCGGGCTTCGAGCGTGAGGCCCAGCGCCCGCAGCGCGGCCTCGCGGGTCGCCAGCGCTTCCTCCTCGGCCCGTTTCTGGTGCTCGATGTCGGTGCAGGTGCCCACCCAGGCAAAATCCTGCCCCTGGGCACCCTTCACCCGCACCCCCTGGGTCAGAAACCAGCGGTACACCCCGTCGTGGCGCCGCACCCGGTACTCGACGCGGTAATCCTCACCCCGCGAAATGGCCCGTTTCCAGCACGCCACCGTAGGCGCGAGGTCGTCGGGGTGCAGCGCCTCTTCAAAACCGAAGCCCGCAGTCTCGCCGGTCAGCCCGGTGTAGTCCGCCCAGCGGCGGTTGACGTGCTGCCAGACTCCGGCAGCGTCGGCCGTCCACAGCATCACGGGCATCCCGTCGAGCAGACGCAGATAGACGTGGTTGGCGTGCAACTCGCGCAGGGGGTCCAGGGACGTGTCCGGGGGCATATGGCCGTCATTCTCGGAGCGGGGCCACGTCTCAGCAAGCTCAGCCGTGGGTCGGGGGTGGCGCCCCAGCGCCGCGTCCTGCACGTCTCCGCGCCCTCGACCGGAGGTCGGAGGCGGCTTCACGCTTTCTTGCGCTGACGGGGAGGCGGCACTTCGGCTCCCGGCGAGTCGTCCCCCGGCGAGGTAGTGCGTCCGGGAGGGCACCCCTCACGGTTTCCCAGCCCTGCACCTGCTAGGCTCCCCGGCGGTATGACCCAGGCCGCGCCCGCCCCCGCTGTGACTCCCTCCACCCCCACTCCCGCTCCGCGCGTGCTGTGCGCGATGTCGGGCGGGGTGGACTCCAGCGTCACGGCGGCGCTGCTCAAGGAGCAGGGTTATCAGGTCATCGGCGCGATGATGCGCTTCTGGCCCGACGAGAAGCGGGTCGACACCTTCGACTCCTGCTGCTCGCCCGACGCCGCCTTCGAGGCCCGCCGGGTGGCCGAACAGGTCGGCGTGCCCTTTTACCTGCTGGACTACCGCGAGCAATTCCAGCGTCACATCGTCGGCCCCTTCGTGGACGAGTACGCGCGGGGCCGCACGCCCAACCCCTGCGTGAACTGCAACACCAAGGTCAAGTTCGATGAACTGGTGAAAAAGGCCCGGATGCTGGGCTGCCAGTACGTCGCCACTGGGCACTACGTGAAGCGGGTCGAGCGGGAAGGCGGCGCGGTCGAATTCCACCGGGGCGACGATCCCCGCAAGGACCAGACCTACTTCCTGTGGGGCACCCCGCGTGACGCGCTGCCACACATCCTCTTTCCGGTGGGCGAGCTGGAAAAGCCCCGCGTGCGCGAGCTGGCCGCCGAGCGCGGCCTGCTGACCGCGAGCAAGCCCGAGAGCCAGAACATCTGCTTCGTGCCCGGCAAGGTGCAGGACTGGGTGGCCGAGCACCTGCCGCAGAGCCAGGGATTCATCCGCGAGATCGCCACGGGCGAGGTCGTGGGCGAGCACCTGGGCACCCAGTTCTACACGCTGGGGCAGAAAAAGGGCCTGGGCCTGTACCAGTCGCACCGGGTCCGGCACGTCGTCCACCTCGACCCCGCCACGAACACCGTCTGGGTGGGCGACTACGAGGACTGCGTGTGGGACGGCCTGCGGGCCGAGGGCGTCAACTACCTCCTCGACCTCGCGGAGCTGCCGCGTGAGCTGGAGGTGCAGGTGCGCTACCGCACGAAGCCGGTGCGGGCCACCGTCGTCCACGCCGACGAGCACGGCTTCGAGCTGAAATTTGAAGAACCGCAGTTCGCTGTCGCCCCCGGTCAGAGTGCGGTGCTGTATGCGGGCTCCCGGCTGCTGGGTGGCGGACTCATCGCGGACCACGTACGGGAGCTCCCGGCGCTGGCGTAAAGGCATGAAAGAGGGCCGCGCCTGCGCGGCATGACGGAGGCGCGGCCTTCATGGTTCCGAAGGGGAGAAGTTACAACGCTGCTCGGGGACGCCGCGCCGCCGCGACCGCTCCCAGCACGACCAGCAGGACACCCACAGCCACGCCCAGCACCACCGCCGTCACGTCGGACCGGGCGGCGTACACGCCGTAAAAGGCCCACAGCAGCACCGCCGCATAGGCGTAGTCGCGGAAGCGGACCAGGAAAAAGGCTCCCAGGAACGCCGCGATGAGCACCAGCACTGCCGACCACGCAGGCGCACTCAGGCCCGCCAGCCCCGCCGTCACTCCCTCGCTGACCAGCCACGCGGTCACGTTGGCGATGGTCGCCACGCTGATCCAGCCCAGGTAGAGGCTGGTCGGGAGCATGAGCGTCAGACCTTCGGCGCCTTGTGGCGGCAGCCCGCGCACTTCCAGATACAGCCAGATCAGGCCGCCCAGCAGCGCCACCATGATGGGCACGCTCAGCCCGATATTCAGGCTCTGGAAGGCCAGCAACCAGCCCACATTGAGCAGGTTGCTCAGCAAAAAAGGCCAGAACAGGCGGTCCAGCCGGGCGCCGCGCTGCGCGGGCAAGGCCTGGTACACCGCGAACACCAGCAGCCCCAGGAAGATCACGCCCCAGATGGCGAAGGTCAGCCCCGCCGGGGTAAAGGCGTTGGGGAGCGCGTCACTCACGTCCGCGTTGGAACGGCCGAAAAGCGGCAGCGCGTTGCTGAGGTAGTTCATGACCAGCGTCAGCACCGTCGCGGCCAGCAGCGTCACTTGGCGGGAGAGTCCAGTCATGCCCCAGCTTAAGCAGCCCGCCCGCCCCCGGCCTGTCAGGGAGATGACGGTTTCTGAGTGGACACTCAGGTCGTGTATTCCGCGTTGATGCTGACGTATTCGGCGCTGAGGTCGCAGCCCCACGCCTCGCCGCTCGCCGCTCCCACGCCGAGGCCAACCTCGAAGACGACCTCCTCGGCCCGCATGGAGGCGCTCACCGCCGCCGCGTCGTACTCCAGGGGCCGACCCGCGAAGACGGGGGTGCCCTGCACGCGGACCGTCATTGCCGGGAGGTCCACCGCCGCCCCGCTGCGCCCCACCGCCATGATGACCCGGCCCCAGTTGGGGTCGTTGCCGTGCAGGGCGCTCTTGAGCAGCGGGCTGACGCAGCAGGTGCGGGCGGCGGCCAGCGCCTCGGCCTCGGTGCGGGCGCCTGACACCCGCACCGTGAGCAGCTTGGTCGCCCCCTCCCCGTCCGCCGCGATCTGCCGGGCGAGGTCGCGCATCACGCCCTCCAGCGCCGCCAGGAACTCGGCGGGGTCCACCTCGCCCGCCCGCCCGTTCGCCAGCACCAGGGCCATGTCGTTCGTGCTGGTGTCGCCGTCCACGGTGACCGCGTTGAAGGTGCGGTTCACGATGGCGGGGAAGGCGGCCCGCAGCACCTCCCCGTCCACCTGCGCGTCCGTGAAGGCAAAGGCGAACATGGTGGCCATGTCGGGGTGAATCATGCCACTGCCCTTGGCGGTGCCGACGATGCGGGCGCCCGTGCCCAGCCGCGCCTCGGCCGTCTTGGGCCGGGTGTCGGTCGTCATGATGGCGGCGGCGAAGGGGTCGGCCCCGTCCGCGAGGGCGCCGGGCAGGCGCGCCAGGCCTTCCCGCACCCGCTCCATCGGCAGCAGGTGCCCGATGATGCCAGTGGAGGC
This sequence comes from Deinococcus sp. HSC-46F16, assembly GCF_024171495.1. Lineage (NCBI taxonomy): Bacteria > Thermotogati > Deinococcota > Deinococci > Deinococcales > Deinococcaceae > Deinococcus > Deinococcus sp. HSC-46F16. The sequence goes on along the minus strand of NZ_JALJZW010000001.1, from coordinate 887,377 downwards.
TGTCAGCACCGCGCCCGCCTCCAGCCCGAGGTGCCCGGCGAGGCCCGCCGCCATCGCCGCGTTGTCGGCCTCGCCCTGGGGGCCGGTGGCGGCGTTCGCGTTTCCGGCATTCACCACCAGCGCCCGCACGGGCCGCCCGGAGGCGTACAGCTCGCGCCCGCGCGTCACGCAGGCGGCGGCGGCGGTGCTGCGGGTGCCCGCATAGGCCCACGTGCAGTCCGTCTCGCTGACCACGCAGCTCAGGTCGGTCCGGCCACTGGGCTTGATGCCCGCCGCCGTGGTCGCCGCGCGGAAGCCTTGGGGAAAGGTGAGAGGGGCTGCTGTCATGGGGCCATGCTAGAGCAGGCCGGGGTGCCCAGCAGACGCGGCGCACCTGACCCCCCGATGACGCCGCCGCCACGATCCTCACCCGGACTTCATGGGCGGGCAGCCTCCCTGCGGATAGGGTGAGAGGCCATGAAGAAGTCCCTGCTGACCCTGACGGCGCTGGCCCTGCTGGGCGCCCCGGCCGCGCTCGCCGCGCCGCTCAAGCTCCAGAACGTGCCGGTCACGGTGGAGACGAGTCCCAAGCTGTATGTCCTGAACGACGCGGGCATCGCCAAGGCCTTTCCCTCGGCGGCCGGGCGCCCCGAGGCCGTCTTTCTGACCGAGGACCGCAAGGTCACCGTGGCCTTCGACTGGCGCGAGGCGCAACTTGCTCCGGGCGGCGTCACCGCGCTGACGAACGAGTTCGCCGCCGGGCTGCGCACCCAGGTGCCCAACCTCAAGACCATCAAGTCGGCGGCGGTGCAGGTGGGTGGGCACCCCTGGGGCCAGATCATCTTCACCACTCCCGGCCAGGGCGACGACCGCCGCTTCGAGATGCTGTTGACGAGCGCGGGGGGCCGCCTCCTCGTCGTGACCATCGCCAGCAGCGTCAAGGACTACAGCCGCAACGAGAACGTGGTCCGCAACCTCGCCAGCAGCCTGCGGGTGAACTGAGCCGGGAGAGCTGGGCCGCGGGGCCGGGGCCGAACCCGCCCCGGCTCCCTGCGTAGAATGCCCCGCGTGCCCCGGCTGTCCGAATCCTTCCCCCTCCGCGACCTGCGGGTGCTGGGGCGGCATGGCGGCCTAGAGACGGCGCGGGCGACCTGGGGGGGGCAGCCCGTGTTCGTCAAGCGGCTGTGGCGGGACGACCCCCTGGCGCGGACCTCCCTGACCCACGAAGGCGCGGTGGCGGCCCGCCTCGGTCATTCAGGCCTGCTGCCGCTGCTCGCGGCGCGGGAGGCGGAGCTGATCTTTCCCTGGGTCCCCGGCGGCACCCTGCGGGACGCGCTGGAGGATGGGCCGCTTCCGGTGGGGGAGGCGCTGGCGGTGGCCGGTGACCTGCTGGACGTGCTCGCGCATCTGCACGCGCAGGGAGTGGTCCACCACGACCTCAAGCCCGAAAACGTGCTGCTGTGCGGCGGCGAGCGGCAGGCGGGGGCGGTTCGGCTGATCGACTTCGGGCTGAGCTGCGCCCGCTTTCGGCCGGACCCCCACAGCGTGGAGGCACGGTTGGGTACCCCGCACTACATGGCCCCTGAGCAATTCGCCGGGGTGCGCGGCGATCCCCGCAGCGACCTGTACGCGGTGGGGGCGGTGCTGTTCGAGTGTCTGGCCGGGTCTCCGCCCCACGCCGACCCGCTGGGCTGGCTGGCGGGCCACCGCCGTGACCGCTCACCGCTGCCCGGCCCCCCCGCGCTGCATCCCGTGCTGGAGGCGGCCCTGTGCCGTGGTGCCGCCGGGCGCCCGCCCGATGCCTTGAGCCTCCGGCAGCAGCTTGACTGGGCTGCCCATGAGTTGGAGTCCCCATGCCCCTGATCGCCTTTACTGGAAACCGGTTCCTGGCCGAGGAAGCCCTGCGCGACACCCTGGCCGCCCGTGGCCTGCCCCTGCGCGACCTGCCCCGGCTCGCGGGCGAGGAAGTCACCGCCGACGCCGTGGCCCCCCTGCTCGCCCCCAGCCTGTTCGGGGACGGCGGCGTGGTCGTGGACCTCGCGGGCGTCAAGCCCGACAAGGCGCTGATGGAGTTGCTGGCCTCGGCCCCGGTCACGGTCGCGGTGCTCGACGAGTCGGCTCCAGCGGGCCGGGTCAAGCTCTACGAGTCGCGCGGCGAACACGTCGCCTCGCCCGCTCCCCAGAAGACGGGCGACGTGGCGGGCTGGGTGGCGGGGCGGGCGAAAAAGGCGGGCCTGAAGCTCGACCGGGACGCGGCCCTTTACCTCGCGGAGGTCTTCGGCCCGGACCTCACCGGCATCGCGGGCGAACTCAACAAGCTCGCGCTGCTGGACCCGCCGCACACGGCCGACCTCGTGCGGCGGGTGGTGGGCCGCGAGCCGCCCGGCGATTCGTTCGCCATGCTGGGCGCGGCGACCACCGGCAAACCCGGCGAGGCCGTGACCCAGCTTCGGCGCCTGCTCGCCAGCGGCGAGGACCCCTTCAAGCTGATGGGTGCGGTCATGTGGCAGTACAGCCTCGTCGCCCGCTGCGTGGCCCTGTTGCAGGAAGAAGGCCGCGTCACTGAAGCCCTGGCTGCCCAGCGCCTCGGCGTCAAGCCCTATCCGGCGAAAAAGGCCCTGGAGGTCGCCCGCCGCCTCAGTGAAAGCAAAATCCGGGCGCACCTCGCCCGCATCCTCGACGCCGACCTCGCCATGAAGCGGGGCCTGGACCCCGCCGTTACGTTGGAGCGGCTGATCGTGCAGCTCAGCGTGTAGAGCCCAGGCCGGGCCGCGCGTCCCGCCGCCTTTCCGAGCGGTCAGGTAGGATGGCGGGCATGGCGACCTTGTACCTCGTGTTGCTGACCCTTCACAACCTCACCCGCTGGCTGGTCCTGATCGCGGGCGTCTGGGCGCTGCTGCGGGCCTTCCGGGGCGTGGGCGCGGCCCGCGAGTTCACTGCCGCCGACCGCCGCCCGGTGGCGATCTTCGCGGGCACGGTCCACCTCCAACTGGTGCTGGGGCTGCTGCTGTTCGGCCTGTTGGGGTCGCAGGGGGCGCGGGCTTTCTCGGAGGCCCGGCCGTCGTTCCAGTGGGAGCACGTCGGGCTGGGGGTGCTGGCGGCTGTGTTCGCCACCCTCGCCTCCGCGATCAGCAAGCGGGCGGCCACCAATCAGGCCAAGTTCCGCGCGGCGGCCCTGTGGACCGCGCTGGCGCTCGTCACCGTGCTGGTGATGATTCCGTGGTGGCGTCCGCTGGTGCGGCTGTTCTCGTAAGCGGTCATGGAGAGGGGGAGCAGAAGCCGAGTGCCTCTGCTCCCCCTCTCCCTGTTCCGCCGGTCAGCGCCCCGGCTCGATAATCACCTTCCCCGTCGTCTTGCGGTCCAGCAGGTCCTGAAACGCCTGGGCACTCTGCGCCAGCGGATATGTCGGGCCGACCTGGGGCACCACCCGGCCGCTCCCGACCAGTTGCGTCAACGCCTGCGCCGCCTCACGGGTGGCTTCCGCGTCGCCCATCAGCGAGGTGAGCCACAAGCCGGTCACGCTGAGGTTGCGCTTCATCAGCTCGACCGGGCGCAGGTTGGCCTGCTCGCGGCTGGCGTTGCCGATCACGATGATGCGGCCCCGGCTGGCGGCCATGTCGAGGCTCTCCTGAAAGCCCCGGCCGCCCACGACCTCCAGAATCAGCGGCACGCCCTTCCCACCCGCCGCGTCCCGCACCTTCTGCACCCGGTCGGGGTCGTCCTGAAGCAGGGTCACGTCCGCGCCGAGGTCGCGGGCGATCTGCAATTTCTCCTCGGTGCTTGCCATCGCCACCACGTTCATTCCCATCGCCTTGGCGAGCTGGATGGAGGCCGTGCCCAGCGCCCCCGCCGCCGCCTGCACCAGCACCCACTCGCCTTCCTGCCCGTGCCCCAGCGTCTTCAGGCCGTGATAGGCGGTGAAGTACGACACCGGGAAGGCGGCGGCCTGCGCGGCCGAGAAACTCTCCGGCACCGGGATCAGGGCGGCGGAGTGCGCGACGGCATATTCGGCCAGCCCGCCCCGTCCCGCGAGCGCGGCGACTTGCCTCCCGATCTCAACTCCGCTGACGCCCTCGCCCAGTGCCTCCACCGTTCCCGCGAACTCGATTCCGGGGGTGTAGGGCAGCCGCGTGCGCGTGAGGTACTCGCCCGACACGGCCAGCGCGTCCGCGAAGTTGATGCCCACCGCCTCCACTCTCAGCCGGACCTCGCCGGGGCCGGGCTGGGGCACGGGCAGCTCGCGCAACTCCATGACCTCGGGGGGACCGAGGCGCTCGACGACGATGGCCTGCATGGTTTCGCTCATGCGGCCCAGTGTACGGCCTGTCTCCCGGCGAGTGAACGTCCACGTACATTCTGAACGCGCACGTATTTGACCCGGCCCGCCGGGCGTGGAAGCATGGCCCCACACCAAAGGAGGCCACCTGCATGAGCATCGTCGATCAGACCCGCGAGGGGGACATTCTCGTCCTGACCATCAACAACCCGCCCGTGAACGCCTTCTCGCCGGGCGTGCCCGAGGGCCTGCACGCGGGCCTCGACGCCGCCGAGGGGGACGAGGGCATTCGCGCCGTCGTCATCATCGGCGGGGGGCGGACCTTCGTGGCGGGGGCGGACATCAAGACCTTCGACCTGCCCCGCGAGCAGGCGCCCGACCTGCGCGGCTTCATCTCGCGCCTGGACGCCTTTCCCAAGCCCACCGTCGCCGCCATCCACGGCACGGCGCTGGGCGGTGGCCTGGAAATCGCGCTCGCCTGCAACTACCGGGTAGCGACAAGGGACGCGCGGATGGGCCTGCCCGAGGTCAAGCTCGGCGTCCTCCCCGGCGCGGGTGGCACCCAGCGGCTTCCCCGCGTGGTGGGCGTGGAAAAGGCGCTGGAGATGATGCTCTCCGGGAATCCGATCAAGGCGACCGAGGCCAAGGAACTCGGTCTGGTGGACGCCCTCGTGGAGGGTGACCTGCGCGAAGGGGCGGTCGCCTTTGCCCGTGAGCACGCCAACGCCCGCCCCCTGCCCCGTATCAGCGAGCGCACGGTGGAAGGCGTCAGCCCGCAGGTCTTCGCCGCCGCCCGTGAAGCCATCAGGAAAACGCACCGGGGCCAGCTCGCGCCCGGCTTCATCATCGACCTGGCGGAGATGACGACCACCCAGCCCTTCGCCGTGGGCTGGGAGGAAGAAGCTCGCCTGTTCATGGCCGCCAAGGACTCGCCGCAGTCGCGCGGCCTGCGCCACATCTTCTTTGCCGAGCGCGAGGCGGGCAAGATTCCCGGCCTGACGAAGGACACGCCGACCACCGACATCAACTCCACCGGAATCATCGGCGCGGGCACGATGGGCGGCGGCATCGCCATGAACTTCCTGAACGTGGGCATTCCCGTCACCATCGTGGAAACCACCCAGGAGGCGCTCGACCGGGGCCTCGCGGTCATCCGCCGCAACTACGAGAACACCGCGAAAAAGGGCCGCCTGACGATGGAGGACGTGGAGAAGCGCATGAGCCTCCTCACGCCCACCCTCAACATGGAAGACCTCGCCGACGCCGACATCATTATCGAGGCCGTCTTCGAGGACATGGGCGTGAAGAAGGACATCTTCACCAAATTGGACGCCATCGCCAAGCCCGGCGCGATTCTCGCCACGAACACCTCCACCCTCGATGTGAACGAGATCGCCGCCGTGACCGGGCGGCCCGAACAGGTCATCGGCCTGCACTTCTTTAGCCCGGCCAACGTGATGAAGCTCTTGGAGATCGTCCGCGCCGACAAGACCAGCGACTCGGTGCTGGCGACGAGCATGGCCCTCGCCCGGCGCATCGGCAAGGTCGGCGTGGTCGTGGGCGTCTGTGACGGCTTCGTCGGCAACCGCATGATTCACCGCTACGGCGACGAGGCCCGCAAGCTGGTGGAGGAGGGCGCCAACCCCCAGGACGCCGACGCCGCGATGAACGCGCTGGGGCTGCCGATGGGACCCTTCCAGATGAGCGACATGGCCGGGCTGGATGTGGGCTACCTGATTCGCCAGCACCAGGCCAAGGTGCGCGGCCTGCCCAAGCCCGACGGCTGGCTCAACCGCATCGTGGAGCGCGGGCGCAAGGGCCAGAAGACGCAGGCGGGCATCTACGACTACGGCGAGGACCGGAGGCCCAGGCCCAATGCCGAGGTCGCGCAACTCATCGAGGACTACCGCGCCGAGAGGGGCGTGGAGCCGCGTGAGCTGAGCCAAGAGGAGATCACCGAGCGGCTGGTCTACTCTCTGGTCAACGAGGGCGCCCAAATTCTCGACGAGGGCATTGCCCAGCGGGCCGGGGACATCGACGTGATCTACATCTACGGCTACGGCTTCCCTGCCCACCGGGGTGGGCCGATGGGCTACGCCGACGAGATGGGCCTGAAGAACGTGGTCGCCGCCCTGGAGAAGTACGGCCAGACACCCGCGCCGTTGCTGAAGCGGTTGGCGGATGAGGGCGGGTCGTTCGCGGGCTGGGACAAGGCCAAGGCAGGCGCCTGAACCCATGACCGCCGAGGTGCGCGTGCTGGGTCGGACTGAGGCGGACGTGTTGCGAAACGTCGCCCCCGGCGTCTTCGACCACGACCTCCGGCCCGACTCGCTCGCCGCCTTTTTCGCCGACTCGCGGCATCACCTCGCCGTGGCCCTCGACGGCGGGGTCGTCGTGGGCATGGCGTCGGGCTTCCATTACGTCCATCCCGACAAGCCGCCCGAACTGTTCATCAACGAGGTCGGCGTGGCGGACGGGTACCAGGGCCAGGGCCTCGGTCGCCGCCTGCTGGACGCCCTGCTCGCGCACGCCCGGAGCCTGGGCTGTGTGGCCGCCTGGGTCCTCACCGAAGAGGACAACCGCATCGCCCGCCGCCTGTACGCCTCCGCCGGGGGCGAGGAGCAGCCGGGCGTCGTCATGAGTCTCTTTCCGCTCTAAGGAGTTTCCCCATGCGTGAAGCTGTCATTGTCTCCACCGCCCGCACCCCCATCGGCAAAGCCTACCGGGGCGCCTTTAACGCCACCCCCTCGCCCACGCTGGCCGCCCACGCCATTCGCGCCGCCGTGGAGCGGGCTGGAGTTCAACCCGCCGACATCGACGACTGCATCATGGGCGCCGCCATGCAACAGGGCGTGCAGACCACCATCGGGCGCAACGCGGCGCTGCGGGCTGGGCTGGGGGTGGAGGTCGCGGGCATGTCCATCGACCGCCAGTGCGCGTCCGGCCTGATGTCCATCGCCACCGCCGCCAAGCAGGTCATCGTGGACCGGATGGACGTGGTCGTCGCGGGCGGCGTCGAGTCCATCTCGCTCGTGCAGACGCCCGACATGCGCGTCGGCCCTGACCCCGAGCTGCTCTCCATGCACAACGGCATTTACATGCCCATGATCGACACGGCGGAAGTCGTGGGCCAGCGCTACTCGGTCAGCCGTGAGCGCTGCGACGAGTACGCCCTCCGGTCCCAGCAGCGCACCGCCCGCGCCCAGGCCGAGGGAATTTTCGACGCCGAGATCATCCCCGTGACCACCCGCATGAACGTCACCAACAAGGAGACGGGCGAGGTCACCCTGCGCGAGATCACGATTACCAAGGACGAGGGCAACCGCCCCGACACCACCCTGGAGGGCCTGCGCTCCCTCAAGGCCGTGCGCGGCGAGGGCAACCAGATCACGGCGGGCAACGCCTCGCAGCTCTCCGATGGGGCGTCAGCCAGCATCGTGATGGACGCGGAGATGGCCCAGGCGAGGGGCCTTAAGCCATTGGGCCGCTACCTCGGCATGGCCGTCGCGGGCACCGAACCCGACGAGATGGGCATCGGCCCGGTGTACGCCGTGCCCAAGCTGCTGAAGCGCTTCGGCATGACCGTGGACGACATCGGCCTCTGGGAGCTGAACGAGGCGTTTGCCGTGCAGGTGCTGTACTGCCAGGACAAGCTCGGCATCCCCGACGACAAGCTCAACGTCAACGGTGGCGCGATCTCGGTCGGCCACCCTTACGGCATGAGCGGCGCCCGATTGGTGGGCCACGCCCTGCTGGAAGGCCAGCGCCGGGGTGTACAGCACGTCGTCGTAACCATGTGCGTGGGCGGCGGCATGGGCGCGGCCGGACTGTTCGAAGTGCTGTAAAGCTGACCCTGTCTCTCTCCCGGTCCTGAGTGGCCGGGGGATTGTCGTGTGCCGCCTCATAATCGTTCAATGTCAAACGATTAAACTGGAGGCATGACGACCTCTCCCCTCATTCCCCACGGGCTGCACCACGTCACGGCGGTGACGGCCAACGCACGGGCCAACCTCGACTTCTATACGCGGGTGCTGGGGCTGCGGCTGGTCAAGAAGACGGTCAACCAGGACGATGTGAGCGCCTACCATCTCTTCTTTGCGGACGGGGCGGGCAGTCCGGGCAGCGACCTGACCTTCTTCGAGTGGCCGGTGCCCTCCGAGACGCGCGGGAACAACTCGGTCACCCGCACGGGCCTGCGGGCGCCGGAGGGGAGCCTGGAGTGGTGGGCGGAGCACCTGCGCGGGCAGGGGCTGGAGGTCGCCCCGGTCACCCGCGCGGGCCGCGCCCACCTCGACTTCGCGGACCCCGAAGGCCAGCGCCTCAGCCTGGTGGAGGGCGGGCCAGCGGGCGTGCCGTGGGAGGGCAGTCCGGTTCCCGCCGAGCATCAAATCCTGGGCCTCGGCCCGTCCGAACTCACCCTGCCCGGCCTCTTTCCCACCGAGCGGGTGCTGACGCGGGTGTATGGCCTCCACGCGGCGGGCACCTACCCCGACCCCGAGGACGCCGCGCGGCCTATCCACGTCTACGCGATGGGGGAGGGCGGGCCCGACGCCGAACTGCACCTGCGTCTCGACCCCTCGCTGCCCACGGCCCGCCCCGGCGCGGGCGGCGTCCACCACCTCGCCCTGCGTGTTCGGGACGAGGACTATCACGCCTGGGCCGCCCACCTTGCGGGGCTGGGCCTGCGCACCAGCGGCGAGGTGGACCGCCACTGGTTCCGCTCGGTGTACTACCGCGAGCCGCAGGGCATCCTGATCGAACTCGCCACCGACGGCCCTGGCTTCGCAGTGGACGAGGACCCCGCCCATCTGGGCGAAACGCTGGTCCTCGCCCCCTTCCTTGAACCCCACCGGGCGCAGATCGAGGCCGGGCTGACGCCGCTGAGCTGACCCCTACGATGAAGGTGGGCCGCCCCGACTGGGATGGCCCACCTCTTTGTGCGGACGGCGAACCGCTTAGACCAGCACCGGCTCCACGTACTCCCCGTACACCTTCTTCAGCGTGTCCATCTGTTCGCCCAGCGTGGTGTAGGCGTGAGCGCACTCCAGGAAGGCGGGCATGGTGTTGGCGCCCGTAACGGCCGCGTCGCGCAGAGCCGAGAGCGCCGCCTCCGCCCGCTTGGGGTCCCGCTCGCGCCGAACCTGTGCCAGCCGCGCCTCCTGCACGCGCTCGACTTCGGGGTCGATCAGTTGGATCGGCACCTCCACCGCGTCCTGCACGAATTCGTTGACGCCCACGATGATGCGGTCTTTGGTCTCGACCTCGCGCTGGTAGCGGTAGGCGGCCTCGGCCATTTCCAGTTGGAAGAAGCCGTTGTCGATGCCGACTTCCACGCCGCCCATCGCTCGAATCTGCTCGATGTAGCCCATCGCGGCGGCCTCGATGTCGCCCGTGAGTTTCTCGACGTAGTAGCTGCCCGCCAGCGGATCGATCACGCCCGCCACGCCCGTTTCGTAAGCAATGATCTGCTGGGTCCGCAGGGCGATGGTGGCGGCTTCCTCGGTGGGAAGGGCCAGCGCCTCGTCGAAGGAATCGGTGTGGAGGCTCTGGGTCCCGCCCAGCACCGCCGCGAGCGCCTGAATGGCGACGCGGGCGATGTTGTTCAGCGGCTGCTGCGCGGGCAGCGACACCCCGGCGGTCTGCGAGTGCGTCCGCAACATCCACGACTTCGGGTTCTTCGCGCCGTAGTGGTCGCGCATCTGCCGCGCCCAGATGCGGCGCGCGGCCCGCAGCTTGGCGATCTCCTCGAAGAAGTCGTTGTGGATGTCCCAGAAAAACGAGATGCGCGGCGCGAACTCGTCAATCTCCAGCCCCCGCTCCAGCGCCTTTTCGACGTAGTGGAAGCCGTCCGCCAGCGTGAAGGCCAGCTCCTGCACGCCCGTCGCCCCGGCCTCGCGGATGTGGTAGCCGCTCACCGAGATGAAGTTGAACTTGGGCACCACTTTGGGACCCCACTCGAAGGTATCGATCACCAGCTTCACGCTCGGGGCGGGCGGGTAGATGAACTCCTTCTGGGCGATGAACTCCTTGAGGATGTCGTTCTGGATCGTCCCGCCGATCTTGGTCAGGTCCTTGCCCTGCTTCTGCGCGTTGGCGATATACATCGCCCAGATCGCGTTGGCGGGCGAGTTGATCGTCATGGAGGTGGTGACTTTTTCCGGGTCAATGCCCTGAAAGAGAATCTCCATGTCCGCGAGGCTGCTCACCGCCACGCCGCACTTGCCGACCTCGCCCTTGGAGAAGGGGTGGTCGGAGTCGTAGCCCATCAGGGTGGGGAGGTCGAAGGCGGTCGAGAGGCCCGTCTGCCCGGCCTTGAGCAGCGCGTGGAAGCGCTCGTTGGTCTGCTCGGCGCTGCCGAAGCCCGCGAACATGCGCATGGTCCAGAGCTTGCCCCGGTACACGCTGCTCTGCACGCCGCGCGTGTATGGGAACTCGCCGGGGTAGCCCAGGTCGCGCTCGGCGTCCCAGTCCTTCAGGTCGTCCGCCGTGTAGATCGGCTCGGGGTCCATGTCGGACAGGTTCTTGAAGTTGTACTTGCGCTCGGGAAACTTCTGGGTCGCGGGCTGGTAGACGCTCTGCATCCACTCGTTCTTGGTCTTCATGGAATTACCTCCGGCCGGGAGCCGAATCGAACGCTCGTTAGGTCGCGTTTCAGGGTAGCAGACAGGCCGCGCGTGGCCGGTATCCTGATTCCGCGTTGAGCGTCCTCTCCGCCCGCGTCCATCTTCGCGCGGCAGGCTGGGGCCATGACGAAAGGACAGTTGCAGGGCAAGAAGATCGCCATCCTCGCCACCGACGGGGTGGAGGAAATCGAACTTACCAGCCCGCGCCAGGCGCTGGAGGAGGCCGGAGCCGCCGCCGACCTCATCAGCCTGAAGCCGGGCGAGATTCAGTCCATGAAGGGTGACATCGAGCCGAAGGGCAAGTACGCGGTGGACCGGGTGGTGTCGGAGGTTCAGGCCTCGGACTACGACGGCCTGCTCCTCCCCGGCGGCACGGTCAACCCCGACACGCTGCGGCTGGACGAGGGGGCCATGCGTTTCGTGCGCGAGATGTACGACGCGGGCAAGCCCATCGCCGCGATCTGCCACGGTCCCTGGAGCCTCTCCGAGACGGGCATCAGCCAGGGCCTGAAGATGACGAGCTGGCCCAGCCTGAGGCGCGAACTCACCCTCTCCGGCGCCGAGTGGGTGGACGAGGAATGCGTGACCGACAAGGGCGTGGTGACCAGCCGTAAGCCCGGCGACCTGCCCGCCTTCAACCGGAAGATGATTGAGGAGTTTGCGGAGGGCGATCACAGCAGCCGAAGGAAGTAACCGTCTTCTCCCATCTCATCTGCTAGAATCCCCGTTTGGGTATCCCGCCCACTGTCCAGACCGGAGTGCGGCGGGTTTTTTCGTGCAGATGAGCTGAGAGCTGAAGGCTGACCGCTGAGAGCTAGCGGCTCCGCATCAAGGGAGCTGACCTATGGAATACCGCAATATCGCCATCATCGCGCACGTCGACCACGGCAAGACCACGCTGGTGGACGGCCTGCTCAAGCAGACCCTCAAGCTCGGCCACGGCGAGGAAATTGCCGAGCGGGCGATGGACTCCAACGACCTCGAACGCGAGCGCGGCATCACCATTCTCGCCAAGAACACGGCGGTGGAATATAACGGCGTCAAGATCAACATCGTAGACACCCCCGGCCACGCCGACTTCGGCGGCGAGGTCGAGCGCGTGCTGGGCATGGTGGACGGGGCGCTCGTCCTCGTGGACGCGGCGGAGGGGCCGATGCCCCAGACCCGCTTCGTGCTGCGTAAGGCCATCGAACTGGGTCTCAAGCCCATCGTGGTCGTCAACAAGATCGATCGCAACGACGCTCGCCCGGAAGAGGTCGTCAACCTCACCTTCGACCTGATGGCCGAACTCGGCGCCAACGACGACCAGCTCGACTTCCCGATCCTGTACGCCATCGCCCGCGACGGCAAGGCGTTCAAGGACCTCGACAAGCCGCAAGACGACATGCACGAGCTGTTCGAGATGGTGCTGGAGCACATCCCCGCGCCGAAGGTCGACCTGGAGGCCCCCTTCCAGATGCTGGTGACCAACCTCGACTACTCCGAGTACCTCGGGCGCATCGTGCTGGGGCGGGTGCAGCGCGGCAAGGTGAAGAAGGGCGAGTTCGTGCAACTGATCCACAAGGACGGCACGATGACGAAGACCCGCGTCGTGCAACCCTTCACGCACCTGGGCCTGCGCCGCATCGAGGCCGACGAGGTCAGTGCCGGGGACATCGTGGCGCTCGCCGGAATCGAGGACGCGCAGATCGGAGAGACGGTCGCCGACCTCGCCGACCCCGAAGCGCTGCCCATCATCACGGTGGACGAGCCGACCGTCTCGATGGTCTTCCAGCCCAACACCTCGCCCTTCGCGGGCAAGGAGGGCAAGTACGTCACCTCCCGCCACCTCAATGACCGCCTCAAGCGCGAGGTCATGACCAACGTGTCGCTGCGCGTCGAGGAGATCCGCCCCGACGAGTTCAAGGTGTCGGGGCGCGGCGAGCTGCACCTCTCGATCCTGCTGGAAACCATGCGCCGGGAAGGGTATGAGGTGCAGGTCGGGGCGCCGCAGGTCATCGTGCGCGAGATCGACGGGCAAAAGCACGAGCCTATCGAGCACCTCGTCATCGACGTGCCCGAGCAGCACTCCAGCACCGTGATCGGCGTGCTGGGCGCCCGCAAGGGCCAGATGGTGAACATGGAGCCGCAGGGCAGCCGCGTGCGGGTGGAGTTCAAGATTCCCTCCCGCGCCCTCTTCGGCTTCCGCACCCAGTTCCTCTCCATGACCCAGGGCGAGGGCATCATGAGCCACATCTTCGACGGCTACGCGCCGTGGGCCGGGGACCTCAAGACCCGCCAGAACGGGTCGCTGGTCAGCATGGAAGACGGGGTGGCCTTCGCCTACTCGATCTTCAAGCTGCAAGACCGGGGGACCTTCTTCATCGACGCGGGCCAGGACGTGTATGTGGGCATGATCGTGGGCGAGAACGCCCGCGAGCAGGACATGAACGTCAACGTCTGCAAGAACAAGAAGCTCACCAACGTGCGCTCGGCGGGTGCCGACGAGGCCCTGACCCTGATCCCCCCGCGCCGCCTGAGCCTCGAAGACGCGCTGGAGTACATCGCAGACGACGAGCTGGTGGAACTGACGCCCCAGAGCATTCGCCTGCGCAAGAAGATCCTCAACCCCAGCTTCCGCAAGTAATCGCCGCCCGCAAGGCCCTGCCAGTCACCCCCAGGATGAGCCTGGGGTTTTCCATTTCCCACGGGGTGCGGAGTGGGGCAGCAACCTGGCAACCTTCCGATCTTTGACAACGTAAGGGGGGCATGTTCGGGCTTTCTCCCGCCCCGCTGGGCCGCTCATGCTAGAGGCCTTTGCCTGGATCGTGCATCCGCTGGCAGCGCTGACGCTGGCCCACTGGGCGTTCGTGATCTTTTCGGGCCGGGGCAAGCACGCGGCCGAGGTGGGCCGGGCTGCCGCCGGGATCGCGCTGATGGCAGTGTTGGGGGCCGACTGGATCGTTCATCCGGCGGCGGGGATGCTGCTGGGCTACCTGGGGTCGCGGGGCTTTCACCGCTGGCAGCGCGACTGGCGGGCGCTGCTGGTGGGGGTGCTGGCCGGGCTGATCTTTATGGCGCTGGGCGCGGACTGGCTGGTCTTCCCCCTGACCGTGATGGGACTGATCTGGGTCTTTTCGGCTCCGGCGTCCCTCTGGACAGCCGGGAAGTCGCCGCAGGTCATCGGGGACGCCCGTGCTTCCGCGGCCCTGCCCGAGCAGGCAGGCGGGCTCCCCCTGGGCGACCTGACTTCCCGCGAGCGCGAGGCGATGCCGGTGGGCGGGGCAGTGGCAAGCGCGAACGCGGCGCGGCGGGCACAGGAACCTCCAGTTCCCGACGACGGGGACGCCCTCACCGCCCTGACCCGTGACGAGCGGCTGCCCGGCGAGGCCCGCGCTCAGCTCATCGCGCTGGACCTGCGGACCCGCGAGGCGCTGCGCCATCTGGACGCCCAGGGCCAGGGGGCCAGCGAGGGGGCTTACCTGGCCCGCGCGGTGCGGCGCGAGTATGCCCCGGCCGCGGCCCAGGCCTACCTCAAGCTGCCGCCCACCCTGGCGAATACCCAGCCCCTGGAAGACAGCAAGACCGGACGTGACCTGCTGCGCGAACAACTCGACCTGCTGCTGGAGGCGGTGGCGGAGGTCCTAGACGGGGCGCTGCGTTCGGGCGGTCAGGAACTGCTGACCCACGGCCGGTTCCTGCGCGAGAAGTTTCGCAAAGAGCCGGGCGACCTGGAACTGTAGCGGCGTTCCCCACCCGGTCACACCGACAGCGACCTGTGTCCCTGTTCATGGGGGGCCGGGTCCGTTAACCTGAGCTTCAGAGTCAGGATGATGACGACGACCCCCACCCCCGCTTCCCTCCCGACGACCGCGCCCTCCGGCGACCTCCGCACTCTCTCGCTGCTGCTGGCGGCCGAGGCGGTGCTGGCCCACCTGCACCCCCGCGCTCCCTTGCGGGTGGAGCGGGTGGCCCTGGGCGAGACGCCCGGCGTGACCTACGCGCTTGCAGCCGACCCCCAGGCCCTGGCCCTGAACCGGGGCCTGCGCGAGGAGGTCGCCCTGGTCGGCCTGGCCCGCTCCGCGATGGCGCGGCTGCTGGGCCTCGCGGTGGGCGCAGGGGAGGGTCCCGCCTGCCGTGATCCCCGCGCCCTGCTCACCGCGACCCTGACCGACCCCGAGGAGCTGGAAGTGCTGGACGCCCAACTCACGGTCTTGGAGGCCCGCGCCCGCGCCCTGCTGCGCCGCTCGTGGGCCGAGGTCGAGGTGGTGGCGGCGGGCCTGCGCGAACACGGCGAACTCGACGCGCGGGAGGTGGCCCACCGGGTTGCCTGCGCCCAGGGCATCCGGGGCACCCTGCTGAACTGACCTTCACCGAACGCGAGGCACTGTCCGGATGCCCATGCTGAACGTGGTGCCTCCCTGTCCGTCCAGCACAGCCTTTTTTCGAAATCGGGACAATCCTGCCCGGATCAGTCGGGATTGTGTGCCACCCTTCATTTTGCGGCTGGGGCTACGTTCCTCCTCGCTTTCGCGGCGCACCCTGCGCTCAGGAGGGAGCACCATGAATGACATGCAACAGGGCCGCAACATGGGGGAAGGACAGAGTGTCGTGAGCCGCTGCGGGGCCACGAATTGCCGCTACAACGAGCAGGAGAACTGCACGGCGGGTCAGATCGAGGTCGACTTCAGCGGCCAGATGGCCCAGTGCCTCACCTTCAGCCCGCAGGACGGCCAGAGCGACTCGGCGCGGATGGGCGAGGGCACACGCTGAGCATTCAATTCGCCAACATACGGGCCGGGTGACGCTTCCCCGGCCCTTTTTCATTCCCTGCGCGTCACACCACCACGACCCCGTGATGCTTGGCCTTGTCGGGCGGCTCGACATGGATGGTGACGGCCACGCCGGGCAACTCGGCGAACAGGGCCTCTTCCAATCGGTCGCAGATGGCGTGTGCGTCCTGCACGGTCATGGCACCGGGCACGACGAGATGGAACTCGACAAAGATCATGCGGCCCGCGTGCCGGGTGCGCAGGTCGTGGACCTCCAGCGCCCCGTCCGCGTGGGTGCTGAGAAGCTGCCGGATACGATTCTCGGTGTGCGGGTCCACCCCCGCGTCCATCAACCCGCCCACGCTCTCGCGCACGAGGTGCCAGCCGCTCCAGAGGATGTTCACAGCGACGAGCAGTGCGAGGGCCGGGTCCAACCAGCCCACCCCGGTGAGGGCGGCGAGCGCGACCCCGGCCAGCACGCCCACGCTGGTCACCACGTCGGTCAGGACGTGCCGCCCATCGGCCAGCAGCGCCGGGGACCGGGCCGCCCGGCCCGTCCGCAGCAGCACGCCTGCCCACAGCCCGTTGAGCAGCGTGGCCCCCAGGTTGATGGTCAGCCCGTTCCAAGGAGTCTCCAGCGTGCGTGAATTCTGAAGGGCCGGGACCGCCTCCCGGATGATGCTGAAGGCCGCCAGCACGATCAGCACGCCCTCGGCCACCGCGCTGAAATACTCGGCCTTGGAGTGGCCGTAGGGGTGCGTGGCGTCGGCAGGCCGCGCCGAGACGCGCAGGGCGATCAGGGCGGCGGCGGCGGCGGCCACGTTGATGATGCTCTCCAGCGCGTCCGAGTACAGGGCCACGCTGCCCGTCACCTGATAGGCCAGAAACTTGAGGGCCAGCACGATAAGCGCCACCACCACGCTGCCCAGGGCGATTCTGGCCGAACGGTCCATCCGGCGAGCGTAACAGGATTGCATGAGGCGGGGGGCGGCACCCGTTGGGGGACAGGGGTAGGCTGGTACAGATGGGCGGCCCCGGACGAGAAGCTGTGAAGGTTGAACTTTATGACCCACGCTGGCCGTGGTTTGCCCACCGGGAAATCACAGTGATGCGGGAAGTTCTCGGCTACCGAGTCACTGGCCTTGAGCACATCGGCAGCACCGCTGTCCCCGGCCTGGACGCCAAGCCCACCGTAGACCTGATGCTGGGGACGCGGGCGTGGCCGTGGTCGGCGGAGGCTGATACCCGTCTTCTCGCTCTCGGGTAAAGCTTCTAGAAGGAGCCGAATGGCCGTTGGCGTGTTTACCTCAAGGCCCGAGGCCGCCTGCTCCGGGGCGTTCATCTCCATGTCGTGGAGGCGGACAGCCTGCATTGGCACGGGCATTTACGCTTTCGGGACCACCTCCGCGCCCATCCAGCCGATGCCCAGGCATACGCTGAGTTAAAACGGAACTTGGCGGAACAGTTCAAACATGACCGGGGGGCCTATCAGGATTCGCACCATGCTCGCCCGAACCATTACGCCATCAACATAACCCGCTCTGCTACACTCCCCCGGTGACGACCGTGCCGGACCTGCCCGATTCCCCCCTGCTGTCCCAGCTCAACCCCAACCAGGCGCAGGCCGCCAACCATCACACCGGCCCGGCCCTCGTGATCGCGGGAGCGGGCAGCGGCAAGACGCGCACGCTGGTCTACCGCATCGCCCACCTGATTGGGCACTACGGGGCCGACCCCGGCGAGATCCTGGCCGTGACCTTTACCAACAAGGCCGCCGCCGAGATGCGCGAGCGGGCCAAGCACCTCGTGCAGGGGGCCGACCGCCTGTGGATGAGCACCTTCCACTCGGCGGGGGTGCGGATTCTGCGGGCCTACGGGGAGCACATCGGCTTGCGGCGGGGCTTTGTCATCTACGACGACGACGACCAGATGGACATCCTCAAGGAGGTCATGGGGTCCATTCCCGGCATCGGTCCGGACACCAATCCGCGCGTATTGCGCTCCATCCTCGACCGGGCCAAGAGCAACCTGCTCACGCCCGCCGACCTCGAGCGCTCACACGAACTCTTTATCAGCGGGATTCCGCGCGAGGCCGCCGCCGAGGCCTACCGCCGCTACGAGGCCCGCAAGAAGGGCCAGAACGCGATCGACTTCGGGGACCTGATTACCGAGACGGTGCGGCTCTTTCAGGAGGTGCCCGCCGTCCTCGACCGGGTGCAGGACCGGGCGAAGTTCATCCACGTGGACGAGTATCAGGATACAAACAAGGCGCAATATGAATTGACGCGGTTACTTGCCAGTCGGGATCGGAATTTGCTGGTGGTGGGAGACCCCGATCAGTCGATCTATAAATTTCGTGGCGCTGACATTCAAAACATCCTCGATTTTCAGAAGGATTACCCTGACGCCAGGGTCTACATGCTCGAACACAACTACCGTTCCAGCGCCCGCGTCCTGAACGTCGCCAACAAGCTCATCGAGAACAACTCCGAGCGGCTCGACAAGACCCTGAAGGCGGTCAAGGAGGACGGGCACCCCGTCGTCTTCCACCGTGCTCCGGACCACCGGGCAGAGGGCGACTTCGTGGCCGAGTGGATCACGCGGCTGCACGGCGAGGGGCGGCCCTTCACCGACATGGCGGTCCTCTACCGCACGAACGCTCAGTCGCGCGTGATCGAGGAGTCGCTGCGGCGGGTGCAGATTCCGGCCAAGATCGTGGGCGGCGTGAGCTTCTACGACCGCCGGGAAATCCGCGACATCCTCGCCTACGCCCGGCTCGCCATCAACCCGGACGACGACGTGGCCCTGCGCCGCATCATCGGGCGGCCCCGGCGCGGCATCGGGGACACGGCGCTCGAGCGGCTGATGGAGTGGGCACGGGTGAACGGTACCTCCCTCCTGACCGCCTGCGCCAATGCCCAGGAGCTGAACATCCTCGACCGGGGGGCACAGAAGCCCGTCGAGTTCGCTCAGCTCATGCAGGCGATGAGCGAGGCCGCCGACAACTACGAGCCGGGGCCGTTCCTGCGCTACGTGATCGAGCACAGCGGCTACCTCGACCTGCTGCGGCAAGAGGGGCAGGAAGGGCAGGTCCGCATGGAGAACCTCGACGAACTCGTCAACGCCGCCGAAGAATGGTCGGGGGAGCACGAGGGCACCATCGCGGACTTCCTCGACGACGCCGCGCTGCTCTCCAGCGTGGACGACATGCGCTCGCGGACCGAGAACCGCGACAAGCCCGAGGAAGCCGTCACCCTGATGACCCTGCACAACGCCAAGGGGCTGGAGTTCCCGGTGGTGTTCATCGTGGGGGCGGAAGAGGGGCTGCTGCCCAGCAAGAACGCGCTGATCGAACCCGGCGGCATCGAGGAGGAGCGGCGGCTCTTTTACGTGGGCATCACGCGGGCGATGGAGCGGCTGTTCCTGACCGCCGCGCAAAACCGCATGCAGTACGGCAAGACGATTGCCGCCGAGGACAGCCGCTTTTTGGAGGAACTGGGTGACGGCTTCGACACCGTGGACCCCTACGGACAGGTCGTGGAGTACCGCCAGAAGAGCTGGAAAGACTACCGCCCGACCGTGCCCACCCGTCCTGCCGCCGTCAAGAACACCAGCCCGATGACCGAAGGCATGGCCTACCGCGGCGGCGAGAAGGTCAAGCATCCCAAGTTCGGGGAGGGGCAGGTGCTGGCGGTGGCGGGCGTCGGGGACCGGCAGGAGGTCACCGTGCACTTCCCCTCAGTGGGCACCAAGAAGCTGCTGGTCAAGTTCGCCAACCTGTCCCCCGCCTGAGGTCAATTCCGCTCGACGCGGTGGCGCACCTCGCCGGGGCCAGCGCTCAGGAAGTCCGCTACGGCGAGCGGGTAGACCGGCCGGGCGGACAGCTCGGAGAGGGGCACCCACTCACAGGTCGTCTCCGGGCTGTCCAGCACGGAAAAGGGGGTCTGTGGCAGCTCCGGTGGCGCCTCCATGCGGAAGTAGAAGCCCAGCTCATGCTGGCGCTTGCTCGACGGGCCGAAGAAGTTTTCCAGCACGCCCACGAGGCGCAGCGGGCCTGCCGGAACTCCCAGCTCTTCCTCCCACTCGCGGGCGGCGCAGGTCGCCACATCCTCGTCCGTGGCGAGGGCGCCGCCCGGCAGGAACCAGAAGCCCAGCCCGTCGGCGGTGTTGGCGAGCAGGTGGTCTCCCCGCACGCAGAGGATGGCGACCCGGACGCTGAACTTCAGGCCGCCCAGGGGCAAACGGATGTCGGTCATGGGGGCAGTCTGGCGCAGTGGGCAGGCCAAACAGCATCACGCCACGTCCAACTGGAGGACGTGGCGTGATGGGAGGGGCTGAACTTCAGCGCTTGCTGAGCTTGACCGGCAGGGTGGTGCTGAGCTTGACCTTGCCGCCGCCCACCTTCATCACGTACAGGGTGGCCGCCTGACGGTCCCCCACGCTGTTGAAGTTGACCCGGCCCGACAGCAGCCCCGTGAAGGTGCCCTTGCGAATGGCCGACTCGACCTGCTGGCGGCTGGGGACCTTGTTGCCGTTGGCCTTGGCCGCGTTCAGGATGCCCTGGAGCACGACCTTGGCGGCGTCGTACCCGAAGACCGCGAAGCCCTGCGCGGGCTGCTTGAAGGTCTTCTGGTACTTGCTGGCGAAGGTCTTGGCGGCGGGCAGCGCCTCGACCGGAGCGGCGGCGGTGGTGTAGTACACGTTCTCCCCGCCCTTGCCCGCGATTTTGAGCAGTTCGGCGCTGTCCAGCCCGTCCCCGCCGACGACCGGGGTGGTGATCCCGGCTTCGCGCAGTTGCTTGAGGAACACGCCGACCTGGTTGTAGATGCCGCCGAAGTAGATGGCGTCGGGGCGCTGAAGCTTGATCTTGGCAATGATGGAGGAGAAGTCGCTCTTCTCCTCGGTGCCCTCGTTGGCGACGACCTGCACGCGCCCGGCCTTCAGCGCCTTTTCGACCTCATTGGCGAGACCTTCGCCGTAGGCCGTCTTGTCGTTCAGGATGTAGATTTTCTTGGCCTTCAGCGTGTTCGTGATGAACTGCGCTCCTGCCGGACCCTGCGCGTCGTCACGGGCCACGATGCGGTTCATGTTGCTCAGGCCCCGGTCGGTCACGTTGTTCGCGGTGCTGGCCGAGCTGACCATCGCCACCCGGCTGGGAGCGAGCACGGCGCTCACCGGAATGGTCACGCCGCTGTTGAGCGCCCCCACGACCCCCAGCACCTGGCGGTCGGCGGCGATCTTGCGGGCGGCGGACGTGCCGGTCGCGGGGTCGGCCTGGTCATCAAAGGGCACGAACTGCAAGGTGAATCCCAGCTTCCTGAACTGCGGCTGGTACTCCGTCACCGCGAGCTGAATGCCGTTGCGGGCCTGAAGGCCGATGGCGCTCTGGCCGCCCGACAGCGGCGCGAGGCTGGCAATCTTGATGGTCGTCTGGGCACCTGCGGTGCTCAGGGCGAGGGCAGCCATCACAGTCACGGTCGTTTTCATTCAGCCTCCTGATACGCTCCGGCGCCGGGGCCTGGGAAAAGCCCCTCGAGCGTCCGCCGCCGGGTGCGGGCAGTATCCCGGAGGAAGCTGAGACGACCAACCCACCTGGCCCGACTGGGTGGACAGCTGGGGCGGGCGTGGGGCCTATGCTCCTCCCACCTCCGCCCGCACGCTGGAGTCAGGGTCGGCCCGCAGCCGCTCGCGCACCTCCTCCGGCAGATCGCCTCTCCCAGCGGCCGCGAGGCGCACTCCCTCGTCGGCATCGGCGGCCAGCGGGGGCAGGAGGGCGGGGGAGAGGGCCGGGTGCCGGGCAGCGGCGCGGCGCACCCCGATGTTGGGGTCGGCGGCGAGGACGGTCAGCACCGCGTCACCGGGCGCCTCGGCGTAGGCCACCGCCCGGCGCACCTCTGGGTCAGGGTCGGCGGCGAGACGGGCTAGGCGCTCCGGGCCGAGGTCGGGCCGCACGGCGAGCAGGGTCCGCACCGCCGTGTCCGGGTCGTCCAGCAGCACGTCCAACACCGCGCCGCTCAGCCCTTCGGCGCTGGCCACATGCAGGCGGATGTCCTGCTCCGGGGCATGCGCGAGGGCGAGTACGGCGTCTTCCGGCAGGTCGGTGCGTTCCAGCACGGCGCGGCGAACCTGTTCGGCCTCGTCGCCCGCCAGCCGCACCAGCAGCTCCGGCGGCGCGTCGGGACGTCGGGCCAGGGCCGCGCGGACCTCGTCCTCGGCGTCGTGCTCGGCGCGGGCGAGGGCCTCCGGCGGCACGGTCCAGGCTTGCAGGGCCGCCGCCCGCACGCTGGGGTGCTCGTTCGCCGCCAGCCAGTCACGCACGTTGCGGGGCAGGTCCACCCGCCGCGCCAGGGTCGAGAGCACGTCGGGGTCGTCGTCGGTTGCCAGCGTGAGCAGGCAGTCCAGCGGCAGGTCCAGCCGCCGCGCGACCGAAGCCCGCACGAAGCCGTGCGCATCGGTCACCAACGTCCGCAGCACGTCGCCGGGGAGGTCGGGGCGGGCCGCCACCGCCTTGCGTACGTCGTAATCGTCGTCGGCGGCGAGTTGCCGCACCAGCGGCTCCGAGAGGTCGGGCCGCCGCGCCACCGCCTCGCGCACCTGCCAGCCCGCGTCGGCGGCGAGGGCCTGCACCCGCTCGGCGCCCAGACCCGGCCGGGCGGCGAGGGCCGTTCTCACCCCGAAGTCCTCGTGCCGGGCCGCACCATCCACCACCCAGGCGGGCGCTTCCGGCAGCGCGAGCAGGGCCGTGACCCCCTCGGCCGGAAAGAGGTTCAGCAGCCCCGGCCGGGCGAGGCGCATCAGCGGCAGGCCGGGATTGTGCAACACCTCGCGCGGAAAGGCGGGGGCCAGCGTGCCCAGCACCTCGGCGGGCGTGTTGGGGTGCCGCGCCACCTGCGAGCGCACCCGCGCGTCGGGATGCCCGGCGAGGCCCGACAGGGTGCCCGCCGTCGCGCCGTGGGCCTGCGCTGCCGCCAGAGCCGCCTCCGGAGACAGGGTCGCCAGCGTGCGCGAGTCGGGTTCGGGAATGGTCATGGCGCGATGATGGCAGATGGCGGGGCGGGAGGCTGTGCCACCATACTCCATGCGCCTCGCCATCCTCACCGACGTTCACGGCAACAGATTCGCGCTGGAGGCGGTGCTGGACGACCTCCGCGCCGTGAGTCCCGACGCTGTCCACAACCTCGGCGACACTGTCTGGGGCATGGCGGACCCGGCGGGAGCGTGGGCCTTGCAGCGCGAGCACGCGCCGCCGACCGTGCGGGGGAACACCGACGAGTTCTTTCTGGCCGACCCCAGCGAACTGGAGGCCGAGACGCGGACCTACCGCGAGTTTCTGGAGGGGCAACTCGGCGGCGTGCCCCCTGAACTCGCGGCCCTGCCCCTGACCGCCACGGCGGCAGACGGCGAGGTACTGCTCGCCCACGGCAGCCCGGCGGACGCGTGGGAGGCCCTGTTCAAGCTGCCCGACGAGGAGAAACTGGCGCGGGTGCGGGACTGGCCGGGAGCGCGGGTCGTCGTCGTGGGCCACACCCATACGGAGGCGGTCTGGACGCGGGGCGGCTTGACCTTCGTGAATGCGGGCGCTGTGTCGCGCCAGAAGGACGGCGACCCCACCGCCCGCTGGGTGCTGCTGGAGCGCCGCGCCGGGGTCTGGGACGTGACCTTTCGCCGCACGCCCTACGACACCGAGGCCGCCGTCCGCTGGGCCACCGACCACGCCCCGGACGGCGGCGCCGAGGCCTACATGGTGCGGACCGGCCTCAGGCCGTAAAGCCCTCGCCCTCCTCGGCCAGCCGCAGCACGTCCCCGAAGGGAAAGCCCTCGTCTTCCAGGCCGCCGGGGGGGACCACCCACAGGGTCGGCATGCGGGGCTGTTTCTCCGGGAAATCGCCGTAGCCGTCGGTGAGGTAGATCAGCACGTCCGGCTCGTGCGTGTCCGCCAGCGCGAAGATGGGCCGGAAGTCGGTGCCGCCGCCGCCCTGGGGCTGGGGGATGGGGTCGCCGGGGCGCAGCTCGAAGGGACCGTAGGCTTCGGTGTCGGCGTAGTAGAGGGTCGCGCAGACGTGCGGGTACGCGCCCAGCACCCCCTGCACCTCGGCCACCAGCGCCCGCACCGCCGCGTCGTCCACGCTGCCGGAGGTGTCCACGGCGACGAGAGCGGTGAGCGACTCGTCGTCCAGCGCCTCCAGATACAGCCCCCGCCCCACAAAGCGGCGGTCGAAGCCCCCGAAGTCCACCGGCGTCCGTGCCAGAAAGCGCCAGAGCTGCGCCCGCCAGTCCAGCCGCGCGGGGGAAAGCCGGGCGAGTTCGCGGTGCATTCCCAGGGGGTCGTGCCCCTGCCCCGCCATCGCCTCCACGCTGCGGGCCTGCGCGAGCGCCTGCTGCCACTGCCGCGCCCCCGGCCCCCCCGGCTTGCCCTCACGCGGCGGGGCGTCAGAGGGCGGGCCGTCCAGCAGATCGTCGGTCTCGTCCTCGCCGTCCTGCGGCTCGCGGCCCTCCAGCGAGGTGTAGACCTCCTCCACGCTGAGCCGCTCCAGATGCTCGTCGCGGGCGGCGCCCGGCGGCAGCGGCAGCCCGGCGGCGGCGACCATGCCGTTCACGATGGTGTCGGCGGCGCGGTTCCAGCGCTTCTTCTCGCGCGGTCCCCGGCGCGGCACGTGCGACAGCGCCGCGTGCAGGACCTCGTGCAGCAGCAGGCCGTCGAGCACGTCGGGCGGGAGGCTGGCCGCCACCTCCGGATTCACGTACACCCGCTCGCCGTCCGTGCCCGCCGCCGCGACCTCGCGCGAGGGCACGAACTCGGCGTGCAGCAGCAGCGTGGCGAAAAAGGCGGACTTGCCCCGCAGCCGCAGCCGCGATCCGGAGATCAGGGTCTGGAGGTCGGGGGAGGTCACGGGTCGGTCCTCATCCCCCCGCCAGCTCCAGCGTGCCCGCCACCAGCGCGGCCAGCCGCTCGTCGCGCGACAGCAACCCGGCGAGGTCGCCGAGGTGCCCGGTCGCCTGGAACTTGCTCACCAGCGTGGCGACATACAGTTGCAACCACTCCGGCCCGGCGGCGTCGGCCAGCCAGGTAAAGGCGTGGTAGGCCTCGTCCGCATCGGCGGCTCGGGCAGCGAGGCCTACCACGGCGGCATATCGGACGCTGGGTTCGGCGGGCAGCCGCAGCCCCGCGCCCTGGCCGCGCAGCACCAGTCCCAGATCGGGCAGGCCCTCGTACAGCCTCACGAAGGCGGCGAACTCGGCCCCAGCGGCCTCGCCCACGGCGGGCGCGGCGTCCAGCCCGGCGCGGTGGAGTTGCGCGGCCATCTCCCACGCACGGGGGCTGGGCCACGCGGGTTGCGTGGGGTCCAGGCGGTGCAGCAGTTCAGGCCGGAAGGTCAAGAAGGCGATCACGTGCTCGTGCAGCCCCTTCCCCAGCGCGTAGGAGCGCCACGAGTCGAAGTCGGGCCGCACGCCGAGGTGCAGGAAGCGGTTGGCGAGGGGCGCGGGCATGTCAAAGACGCTCGCCCGGTCCTCCTTGCGGTTGCCCGCCGCCCACACGAACCAGCCCTCCGGGAGCTCGTAGCTGCCCACCCGGCGGTCGAGGATGAGCTGTTGCGCCATCCCCTGCATGGTGGGCGGGGCCATGTTCACCTCGTCCAGAAAGAGGACCCCATGTCCCCCGCGCGGCAGGAACTCGGGCGGATACCACCGGCTCACGCCCCCGCCCTGGCCGTCGGCCTCGGGTACCGGCAGGCCGCGCAGGTCGGTGGGCGCGAGCTGTGAGAGGCGCACGTCCACGAAGTCCAGCCCATGCGCGGCGGCCACCTGCGCCACCACACTGCTCTTGCCCACGCCGGGCGGCCCCCAGATCATGGTGGAGAGCTTGAGGTTCCCCGTGACTAGCGCGGAGAGGTACGACTGCAACTCGGCGGGGGTGAGGGTCACGGGGGAGAGGGTAGCGCGTGGGGGCGGGTCAGCGCGGAGAGGGGGCGGACAGTTCGCCGCGCAAGCGTTCGCGCAACTCGCCCGCCGAGTACGCCCGCGAGGGGAGGCGCACCAGCCGCAATCCCGCCGACCGGAATGCTACGTCCTTCACCGCGTCCCGGTGCTGCTGTTTTTCGCTGCCGTGGGAGGCCCCGTCCAGCTCGATGGCGAGCACCGGGCGATAAGCCGCCGCGCCGTCCACGATCAGAAAGTCCACGTGCTTGTCCCGCAGCCGCGCGTAGGTCGCCTGCCGCCCCTCCTGCGCGGTGATCCGGAACAGGTCGTTCAGCCGCACATTCGGAAAGACCCGGTAGGGGGTACCCGTAAGCGCCTCTTCTAGCGCCCCGAAAAAGGCGTGTTCGTCGCGGCTGAAGAAGTACCGCTTGACCTCCACGGGCAGGCGGCCCGGCACCGGACTCTGCGGGGACGTGCCCGTCTGGGCCTGCGATGGGGGCTGAGACGGAGCGCGGGGCGCTTCCCGGACACCGAACAGGCTGGCGAGACAACCGAGGGGGGCCATGCGCAGGAGCCTAGCGGGTCGGCGGGCGGGCCGGGACAGCAGCTGCGTCACCCTTTGCCCGCGTAGACTGGGCCAAACTGCCCTTCCTTCCCCCCACGTCCCCGCTATACTTCCCCCCGATTCTTTGACCCGGTTCAATTTGCCAGTGTCCACGCTGTCTGCCGCGCCCATCTCAGGAGGCCCTGCCCTTGCTGCCGCTCGAACATAAAATCCTCTTCTTCCTTTTCGCCCTGGTCGCCGGACTGTACGGCCTTTGGGGCTTTTACCGCCTGTACCTGCGGATTCGCCGGGGCGCCCCCGCCTCCGAGGTCCGCTGGAACGAGATGGGCTCGCGGCTGTGGTACGCGGCCAAAACCTCGCTGACGCAGGAGCGCACCTTCCGCCGCCGCCCGTGGGTGAGTGCGCTGCACAGCCTGATCTTCTACGGGTTCGTGTACTACCTGCTCGTCAACGTGGTGGATGGGCTGGAAGGCTTTATCCCCTTCCACATTTACTCGGACAGCTTCCTGGGCGCCACCTACAACCTGCTGGCCGACGTGCTGTCGTTCCTGGTCCTTGTCGGCGTGGTGAGCCTGGTGGTGCGCCGCCTCTTCCACCCCTCCAAGCGGGACTTCCGCTTTACCGAAAAGACGCTGTTGCACCCGCGCGTCAAGAACAACTTCATCAAGCGCGACTCGCTGATCGTCTCGAGCTTCATCTTCTTCCACGTCGGCAGCCGCATCCTGGGCAACGCCGCCAAGATGGTCGAAGAAGCCCGCGACCTGGGCCGCTACGACGCCTTCCAGCCCATCTCGTCGGCGCTGGGGTCGGCGCTGTTCTCGGGACTGAGTGAGGGAGCGATTCAGGGCTGGCGCATCTTCGGCTTCTGGGGGGCGCTGGGCAGCGTGCTCGCGTTCCTGGCCTACTTCCCGTACACCAAGCACATCCACATCTTCATGGCGCCGGTCAACTACGCGCTCAAGCGCCCCGTTGGCTCGGGCGTGTTGCCCCCCATGAAGGGGCTTGAAGAGGCAATGGAGGCCGAGGAACCCCGGCTGGGCGCGGAGAAACTGGAAGACCTCGAATGGCCCCGGCTGCTGGACGCCTACGCCTGTATTCAGTGCAACCGCTGCCAGGACGTGTGCCCGGCGAACGCCACGGGCAAGGCGCTGAGCCCCGCCGCGCTGGAGATCAACAAGCGCATGGAGCTCAACGACCTCACGTCCAACGGCCAGAGCGGCGTGCTGCTGGGCGGCCCGAGCACCCTGGGCTTCGCCGCGCAGGGCCTCGCGGCTCCGGCGGGCGCTCCGCACCCCAGCCCCTTCGTGCTCCGGCCGACCGCCTTCGAGACGGGGGCCAGCACCGCGCACCCGCTGCTGGAGTTCGCCATCAACGAGGAGTCGGTGTGGGCCTGCACGACCTGCGGCGCCTGCATGCAGGTCTGCCCGGTGCAGGACGAGCAGATGCTGGACATCATCGACATCCGCCGCCATCAGGTCATGGTGGCGGGCGAGTTCCCGCCGCAGCTTCAGACCGCCTTCCGGGGCATGGAGCGGGCCAGCAACCCCTGGGGCATCTCCCGCGACAAGCGTATGGAGTGGGCTGAGGGGCTGAAAGTTCCCACGATTGACGAGAATCCAGAGCCCGATGTCATCTACTGGGTGGGCTGCGCGGCCTCCTACGACCCCGGCGCCCAGAAGGTGTCCCGCGCCTTCGTGCAACTGCTGGACAAGGCGGGCGTGAACTACGCGGTCCTGGGCAAGAAGGAAGCCTGCACGGGCGACTCGGCCCGCCGCGCGGGGAACGAGTTCCTGTACCAGCAGCTCGCGCAGGAGAACGTGGAGACGCTCAACTCCGTGCGGCCCAAGCTGATCGTCGCCACCTGCCCGCACTGCATGAACGCCATCGGGCACGAGTACAGGCAGCTCGGCGGCCATTACCGGACCATCCACCACACCGAGTACCTCGAAACCCTGGTCGCGGCGGGCAAGCTGCCCCTCGCGCAACTTCAGGAGCATGTCACCTACCACGACCCCTGCTACCTGGGCCGTCACAACGGTGTGTACGACGCGCCGCGCACCCTGATCACCCAGATGGCCGGGCAGGTGCTGGAGCTGGAGCGCAGCCGCGAGGGCTCGTTTTGCTGCGGGGCGGGCGGCGCCCAGTTCTGGAAGGAGGAGGAAGAGGGCCGCGAGCGCGTCTCCGACAACCGCTTCCGCGAGATTCAGGCCCGGCTGGACGGCGCAGCGCAGGCGGCGGCCGAGTACGAGCAGACCGGCAAGGTGGTCGCCGTGGGCTGCCCCTTCTGCAAGTCGATGATGAACTCGACGCCCGAGAAGGCCAAGCACGACGACATCGTGGTCAAGGACGTGGCCGAGCTGATGCTGGAAAGCGTGCAGCGGGCGACGGGCGAGTGGGTGGCTCCTACCACCGCCCCCGAAAGCACCCTGGAAGACTCGCCCCAGCCCACCGTGCCCAACGCCGAAACGCCGATGGCCCGCACGGGCGCGGCTCCCAGCGCAGGCCTCGGGGATGACGTGGTGGGCAGCACCAGCGCCGACGTGCTCAACGCGCAGCCGGGCAGCCCGGTCGGGAACACGGACACCCAGCCCGAGCCGCAGGCCGCCGCACCCAGCCCGCTGACCTCCAGCTCGGCGGATTCGGCACCTCGAAAGGCGTGGAAGCCCAAGGAAGTCGCCAGCGACCAGTCGCCAGTCGCTAGCGAGGAGACTGCCTCCGCGCCCGCCCGCAAGAGCTGGAAGCCCAAGGGGAGCGGGGACGATGTGAGCGCGGCGCCTGTGCCAGAAGCGGCCAGCGTCCAGCCGCCAGCAACCAGCGAGGGAGCGGCGCCCGCCCGCAAGGCCTGGAAGCCCAAAGCCAGTGACGACGTGAACCCCGCGCCCGTCGTGCCCGAGGCGCAGGCCGAAGCCGCTGCCCCCGCCCGCAAAGCCTGGAGGCCGAAAGCCACGGTTGAGGCCCAGCCCGCCGGGGTCACCCCGGAGCCGTCCGTCACGGTCGCGACCCCGGCACCGGAGACGGCTACGCCCACGGGCGAGCGCAAAAAGTGGAGCCCGAAGACGGCTGTGGTCCCGGCCCCCGAAGCGGCGCCGCAGGTCGAGGCATCCGCTCCGACCGAACCAGCCCCCGTCGCAGGCGAACGCAAGAAGTGGGCGCCCAAGGCCGCCGCGAGTGCCGCTCCTGTTGAGACTCTCACTCCCCCGGTGGAGGTGGTGACCGTCGCTGCCGAGCCTGCTGCCCCCGCTCCCACCGAGCGCCCCAAGTGGCAGCCTCGCCGGGGGGCAGAAGCGGCCGCGCCCCAGCCCCCCGCCGACGCCGCGCCGATCACCGAGCACGTCCACCTTGACCGGGTTGGGGAGAACCTGCTGGAGGAGGGCGCGCAGGCCACCTCGGAGCCTGGCCCCGGCAGCCGCAAGAAGTGGCAGCCGACGAAGAAGGACTGAGCTGCCCCAGTGTTCTGAAACGCCGTCCGTGGGGGCGGCGTTTTGCCTTGCGGAGAGCCAGCCGTCCACACCCCCCGCCCCGCGTTAAGATGCCCCCCATGACCATCGCCATCGTCACCGACTCGACGAGTGACCTCAGTCCTCAGCTTTGCGGTCAGTACGGGATTCGCAGCGTGCCGCTGTACGTTCACTTCGACGGCCAGATGTACAAAGACGGCCTGGAAATCACCCCTGCCGACCTCTTCGCCGGAATCAGGGCGGGCAAGAAGACGCCCAGCACGTCCCAGCCCAGCCCGGCCGAGTTCGCCGCCGTGTACGAGGACGCGCTCAGGGCGGCCGACGAGGTGCTGAGCCTCCACATCAGCGGGCAACTGTCGGGCACGGTGGGAAGCGCCCGGCTCGCCGCGCAGGATTTCGGCGGGCGCGTCACGGTGATGGACAGCCGCTCGGCCACGCTGGGGCTGGGCATGCAGGCGATCCGGGCGGCGCAGCGGGCGGGGGAGGGCCGCTCCATGGCCGAGATCGTGGGCGAGCTGGAGCGCGTCGCGGCGAAAACGGACATCCGCTTCACGGTGGACACCCTCGACTTCCTGCGGGCCAACGGGCGCATCGGCGGGGCGACGGCGCTGCTGGGGGGCCTGCTGAACATCAAGCCCATCCTGACCGTGAAGGCGGGCCGGGTCGAGGCCGCCGGGCGCGTGCGCGGCAGCAAGAAGGTCGTGCAGGACCTTGTGGACCATATCCGCAAGTATGCCGAGGCCAACGGCGGCGCCCGCGTCACCTTCCTCTCGACCCTGGGCGGCGAGGCCACCTTGCAGGAGATTCGCGCGGGGGTCTCGGGCGTGGGGTTCGAGGACCTGGGGGACCACCAGATCGGCGCCGTGATTGCCACGCACGTGGGGCCGGGGACGGTCGGCGCGGCCCTGGAGCCGTTGACGGCCTAGGCTGTGGCCCCACCCCCCGCCCTGCGCAACAAGGGGCGTTACGTCCTGCTGGCCCTCGCCCTCGTTGGGGCGTGGGCCGCGTGGCGCCCTGACCCGGCCCCAGCGGCCGCTGCTCCGCCCGACCTCGTGGCCGTCGCCGCCCCGGCGGAGGCGCCGGGCACGCCCTGCCTCGGTCCCGCCCCCACCGCCTCGCCTGCTCCCGCCCCGCCCCAGGCCCTCAGCGGTCGGCTGGGCCTGTGGGTGGCCGAGCTCGACCCCGCTACCCTGCGCCCGCTGCGGGCGGTGACCCAGGCCCCCGACGGGGTGTTTCCGCTCGCCAGCACCTACAAGCAGGCGGTGCTGTGGGCGGTGTTGCGCGAGGTGGACGCCGGGCGGCTCTCGCCGGGTGAACGTTTCAACGTGTCGACCGCCAGCCAGAGCCTCGGCGACTACCCGTACGACGGCAGCAGCGTCCGCGACCTCACCGAGCGGATGATTCGTCACAGCGACAACACCGCCACCGACCTGCTGCACCGCCGGGTGGGGCTGGGCGCGGTGCAGGCCC
This sequence comes from Deinococcus sp. HSC-46F16, assembly GCF_024171495.1. NCBI lineage: Bacteria > Thermotogati > Deinococcota > Deinococci > Deinococcales > Deinococcaceae > Deinococcus > Deinococcus sp. HSC-46F16. Next base: position 856,337 of record NZ_JALJZW010000001.1, on the reverse strand, counting down.
TCGCCGACGACCTCGGCCTGTGCCGCACCCGCCTGATTCTGCCCACCAAGGCGTGGTGGGCGGCGCAGATCGGCTCGTCGCCCGCCTTTCTCGCGGGAACCGGGTGGGACAAGGCCACCGGCCCGGAGCGGCTGCGGCTGGCGACCGCCATCGACGCCGACGCCCAGCGCTTGCGGGCCGATGTTCTCCAGAACCGGCTGAACACCTACTTCGACGCTGCGCCCGACCCGGCCGACGACCTGCGGGTGCACAACCTCAGCACCCCTTACGAGTTCGCCACCCTGCTCGCGCACCAGCACCTGCGCTCCGGCCTCTCGCCCGACAGCCTGGCCTGGCAGCGCGAGGTCGCGGCGATGGGCTACGGGCGCTCGGCCCTGCCCTCGGAGGTCGCCGGGAAGGTGGCGGCTTTCGCGGGCAAGGGGGGCAACGGCTGGCGGCTGCTGACCTACAGCGGTTACCTGCGGACCGAGGATGGGCGCCACCTTGTCTACGCCTTCATGCAGCACGGGGCCGACCAGACCTACACCATGCCGAACACCCGCGCCGCCTTCGCCTGGATCGGCGCGGGGCTGCGGGCGGTGCTGGAAGGGCGCTAGGTTCGCAGCGGGCCGGGCGAGCGGGGCGGCCGGTCACGCGGCGGCCAGGCCGTCTTGCCAGCAACGTCATCGAAGGCGGGGAAGGCCGAAGGTCAAGGCTTTGGCTCTCCGCCTTCGACCTTCCGCCCGTCTCCGGAGGCCCTGGCCTCAGCCGCCCTGGTCCACCCGTTCCAGCTCCGTCGCCACCGCCGCGTCCAGCCGCTCGCGGGCCTCGGGATACGGCCCGGTCAGGGTCGCGCCCGCCGCCGGGACATGCCCGCCCCCGCCCAGCGCCACGGCGACATTCTGGGCGCTGACGCCCCCGCGCGAGCGCAGCGACAGCTTGATCCGGTCTCCGTAGTCCTTGACCATCACGGCGAGGACCGAGCCCTCCGCGCCGCGCAGGATGTTGACGTAGGACTCCACGTCCTCCCAGGTGGCCCCGGCCCGCTCCAGCATCGCGTCGTCCACGCGGGCGAGGACCACCCGGCCGCCGTACAAGAACTCCATCGTGGTCAGCACCTCGCGCAGCAACAGGTAGTAGGAACGCGGGTGCTGTCCCAGGTTGTCGTTGATCCACCCCAGCCTTGCCCCGTGCGACAGCAGCCGCGCCGCCGCCTCGAAGGTCCGGGGCGTCACGCTGTCGAAGCGGAAGGACCCGGTATCGGTGTTCAGCCCCAGCATCAGGGGGGTGGCGACCTGCTCGGTCCAGGGGGCACCCAGCGCCTCCACCACGTCGGCGACCATCATCGCGGTGGCGGGGAGGCTGGGGTCCACCAGCAGGGCGTCGGACTGACGGCGGTTGGTGCCGTGGTGGTCGATGTTCACAACCGGGCCGTCGAACACGGTCAGGTCCGCTCCCGCCACCCGCGTGGGATCGTTGTTGTCCACGTCCAGCACGGCGGCCAGCGCCCCCTGCGGCCACTCGGTCAGCGCCGGGACGATCTCGCCCTCCTGCACCAGAAAGCGCAGGTAGCGGGGCACCTCCATCGGCGCGATGACTTCGCGCCCCAGCGCCCGCAGCGCCCGCGTCAGGCCCAGCACGCTGCCCAGCGCGTCGCCGTCGGGGCTCTCGTGGGACAGCACCACGATCGGGCCGGAGTGCGCCCGCAGGCGCTCGGCCACGGCCTGCACAGCCTGCGAATAGGAGGGGGTGGCGTCGTTCATGCCGGTCATGGGGGCGAGTATAGGTGGGGCCTTTGAACCGGGCCTTGCGCCGAACTTGATCGGCCGCCCCCCTCCCCCTGCGCCACAATGCCCCCATGACCCGCTCGCCTGACCCCGCCGCCCGTCACGTCGCCTTCGACTGGGGCGGCGTCTTTACCGTCGGCACCTTCGACGGCCGCTCGACCGCCCGCCTCGCCGAACGGGGCGGCCTCCCGGTGGGGCGCGTACGCCAGAGCTACTTCCAGCACGTGCACCAGTTGGAGGTCGGCGCCTGGACGCTGCCGCAGTTCTGGGAGGTGCTGGCCGCCGAGACGGGCCTCACCCTGACCTACCCCGAGTTCGAGGCGCTCTACCTCGGCAGCGTCCACGACAACGACCTGATGTACACCACCCTGGCCGGGATTCCGGCGGGGGTGCGGGTGGGGCTGCTCAGCAACAACTACCCCGTGGTCAGCGACCACCTGCGCCGCGATCCGCGCTTCGCCCGCTTCGACGCGCTGGTCTTCAGCAACGAGTTGCGGCAGAAAAAGCCCCACCCCGACGCCTTCGCCGCCCTCGCGAACGCGATGGGCGTGCCGGCCGCGCGAACCGCCTTCGTAGATGACGTGGAGGAGAATGTCGCGGCCGCGCGGGCAGCGGGCTTTCACGGCCTGCTGTACCACCACGACCGCCACGCCGAGTTCGAGGGGGAGCTGGCAGAGTGGCTGGGTCGGCCTGTCCCCTCTGGCCCCTGACCTGCGGGTGGTGTACCTCTCGCCCTGGTGTACTTCCCCGTTCCCCAGGTACACCACCTCCCACGCCGGGGAGCGCGGCTCACAATGCCTCCATCACCGCACGAGGAGGCATGGCCGCATGACGCAGACGATCAAAACGTCCATCACGCACGGGGCGCATCCACAGGCCGGGCGCGTGCTCACGCCGGGGGCACTGAGCTTTCTGGAGGAACTGCACACCCGCTTCGACGCCCGGCGCCGCGAGCTGCTGGCCGCACGGCAGGAGCGCCAGCGGCGGCTCGACGCGGGTGAATGGCCGGACTTCCTGCCCGAAACCGCCCACATCCGCGCCGCCGGCTGGACGATCCGCCCGCTGCCCGCCGACCTTCAGGACCGCCGGGTGGAGATCACCGGCCCGGTGGACCGCAAGATGGTGATTAACGCGCTGAACAGTGGCGCCCCGATGTTCATGGCCGACTTCGAGGACGCGAGCAGCCCCACCTGGGCCAACGGCCTGGAGGGTCAGGTCAACCTGATGGACGCCGTGCGGCGCACCATCTCCTTGGAGTCGGGCGGCAAGAGTTACCGCCTGAACGCGATGACGGCGACCCTGCTGGTGCGCCCGCGCGGGCTGCACTTGGAGGAGAAGCACGCGCAGTTGGGGGATCAACCCCTTTCCGGCTCGCTGTTCGACTTCGGCCTGTACGCCTACCACAACCTGCACGAGCGGCAGCGTCAGGGCGTGGGCACGTACTTCTACATCCCCAAGCTGGAATCGCACCTCGAAGCGCGGTGGTGGAATGACGTGTTCACCTTCACCGAGGACACCCTGGGGGCGCCGCGCGGCACCATTCGTGCCACGGTGCTGATCGAGACGATCCTGGCGGCCTTCGAGATGGACGAGATTCTCTATGAGCTGCGCGAGCACTCGGCCGGGCTGAACTGCGGGCGCTGGGACTACATCTTCTCGTACATCAAGAAGTTCCGCGCCCATGAGGACCGGATTCTCCCCGACCGCGCCCAGGTCACGATGGGCACGCCGATGATGCGGAACTACTCCCGCCTCGCCATCCGCACCTGCCACCGCCGGGGTGCCCCGGCCATCGGGGGCATGAGCGCTTTCATCCCGGTCAAGGGCGACCCGGAGGCCAACGACCGCGCCTTCGCCCAAGTCCGCGCCGACAAGGAGCGCGAGGCGGGCGACGGTCACGACGGCACCTGGGTCGCGCACCCCGGCATGGTGGCGCTCGCCGCCGAGGTCTTCGACCGCCTGATGCCGGAGGCCAACCAGATCGAGTCCGGGAAGCAGATGGACTTCGAGGTCAGCGCTGAGGACCTGCTCACGCCCCCAGAGGGCACCATCACCGCAGCAGGCGTGAACCTCAACGTGGACGTGAGCCTCCAGTACCTCGCCGCGTGGCTGGACGGCCGGGGCGCGGTGCCCATTCACAATCTGATGGAAGACGCCGCCACCGCCGAGATTTCCCGCGCCCAGCTCTGGCAGTGGGCGCACCACGGCCAGCGCACCGAAGACGGCACGCCTATCACCCCGGAAGGCCTGACCCGCCTGATCGCCGCCCACCGCGACCGCCTCGGGCGCGAGCAGCCAGAACGGGAAGCCCGCTTCGGGGAAGCCGCCGAGCTGCTCACCGCCCTCGTCACCGCCGACACCTTCGAGGAGTTCCTGACCCTGCCTGGGTATCAGCGCCTCTCCTAAATCGCCACCTTCTATCCCCGCAACCGCGCCCCACCGGGCGAGGGCCGCCTCTCACACCCCGAGGAGACCACCATGACCCCCACCCCCCGCACCCACGCCGAGATTCTGGACAAGACCTGGAAGACCGAGGACCGCTGGCAAGGCATCCGCCGCAACTACTCCGCCGACGACGTGGTGCGGCTGCGCGGCTCACTGCCGGTCGAGCATACGCTGGCCCGGCACGGTGCCCAGAAGCTGTGGCGGCTGATGAAGGAAGAACCCTTCGTGAACGCGCTCGGGGCGCTGACCGGCAACCAGGCGATGCAGCAGGTCAAGGCCGGGCTCAAGGCGATCTACCTCTCGGGCTGGCAGGTGGCCGCCGACGCGAACAACGCCGGGCAGATGTACCCCGACCAGAGCCTCTACCCGGCCTCCTCGGTCCCGGACGTGGTGCGGCGCATCAACAACACCCTGCGCCGCGCCGACCAGATTCAGCATGCCGAGGGGGGCGGCGACGTGGACTACTTCGCGCCCATCGTGGCCGACGCGGAGGCGGGCTTCGGTGGCCCCCTGAACGCCTTTGAGCTGATGAAGGCGATGATCGAGGCGGGCGCGGCGGGCGTCCACTTCGAGGACCAGCTCGCCTCCGAGAAGAAGTGTGGCCACCTGGGGGGCAAGGTGCTCGTGCCCACGTCGCAGTTCATCCGCACGCTGAACGCCGCCCGCCTCGCTGCCGACGTGTGCGGGGTGCCTACGGTCCTGATCGCCCGCACGGACGCCGATGCCGCCAACCTGCTCACCAGCGACGTGGACGAGAACGACCGGCCCTTCTGCACGGGCGAGCGCACCCCGGAAGGCTTCTACTACGTCAGGCCTGGCATTGAGCAGGCGATCTCCCGCGCCCTGGCCTACGCCCCCTACGCCGACGTGATCTGGTGCGAGACCTCGGTGCCCAACCTGGAGGACGCCCGGCGCTTCGCCGAAGCCGTTCACGCGCAGTTCCCCGGCAAACTGCTGGCCTACAACTGCTCGCCCAGCTTCAACTGGCGCAAGAACCTCGACGACGAGACCATCGCCCGCTTTCAGGTCGAGCTGGGCAAGATGGGCTACAAGTTCCAGTTCATCACCCTGGCGGGCTTCCACTCGCTGAACATGGGCATGTTCGACCTCGCCCACGGCTACGCCCGGCGGCAGATGAGTGCGTTTGTCGAGTTGCAGGAACGCGAGTTCGCCGCCCAGGAGCGGGGCTTCACGGCCGTCAAGCACCAGCGCGAGGTGGGCACCGGCTACTTCGACCTCGTGGCGACGGCGGCGGGCGGCGGTCAGAGCAGCACGACGGCGCTGGCGGGCAGCACCGAAGCCGAGCAGTTCGTGGGGGCGCACGACTGACCCAGAGCCCGAGGAGAGTTCGTCATGACCGCCGAGTGGGGGAGAGCCGGAGAGGTTCTCCCCTTCGGCGTCGGGGTCATCCGGCCATCAGTACAGGGGCATAAGCTGGGGCATGTTTGCGCTCTTGCTGGCCGATGCTCCCCGGCTTCTGCCTCAGGTGAGAGTTACCTTTCCCAGTCAGGTTGTCGTCCGGGTAGCACCACCAACCGAGCCTAGCGCCAGCGATGTGAGCTGGTCCGCTGTCGAAACCCTCTACGCGCCGACACGACGAGCGGCGGCGGTGCGCTTTTGCTGGGAGGCCCTGCGGTTTACCGGCTGCGCGGTCCGACTCGTTCATCCCAACCGGCCACCGCTGACTCTGAAAAATAGTGATGTGCTGGGTCTCTTGTGGACGGCAGACGGACGATTTCTCTTGGGAGCCGGACGCAACACATTGAGACTCTGGAACATGCAGGGCGGCACTCGGGCCGTTGTTCCTGGGGGCGAGATGGGGGGTGACCCCCCGCTGAGGCTGGGCAAAAACAGCGTCTGTGTCCGCACCGGCGGAGAGGTGACGCGGTACGCGATCCCCAGTTTGAAGCTGCTGGGTCGCCAGACCGTCTTTTCGGATCGGTGGCTTTGCCGTTGAAGTCGACACTACATCACCCTGGCATCAGTTCTCCGGCCTACGCTGAGTCATGCTCGCGCTTCTGCTGGCAGTTGCTGTGACCTCGCCCTTCGCACAGGCGCTGATTCCCAGGGTAGAGGTTTCCTTTACGGGAGGCCAGAAAGTGTCCGTTCGAGGCCCGGAGCCGGTGGCCGACTTCCCCGCCAATCCCGTCCAGACCCTGCTCTCCCCACGTGGGGACGCGGCCGCCGTGCGCTTCTGCTGGGACATTCCCAAGTACAGCGTTTGTCAGGTGCACCTGGTGCGGCCCGACGGGACAGTGCAGGTGTTGAAGAACAGCGACGTGCGGCGCCTGCTGTGGACAGAGGACGGGAAATACCTGATCGGCGCGGGGGTCAATACCGTGCGGCTGTGGAATCTGTCGGGCGGCGTGCGGACGGCTGTGCCCACCCCCGGCCAGGTCTACGCCGGGCTGTCCCAGAACTCGTCGCGCATCGTGGGGCTGAGTTTCAGGGGCCGTGACCTGTGCGTGCGGACGGAAAATCAGTGGTACGAGCGAAATGGACAGCAGGCACGCCGCAGCACCTCGACCACCCGCTACGGCCTCCCGACGCTGAGGGCACTCCAAACAGTTTCCGCGCCGGAAAGCCAACAAGCCCCCTGCGACCTCCCCGTCACCGAGCCGTGAAGGGGGCAAAACAAAAAGAGGCGGATGGCTCCGCCCCTTTGCCACTGAACGGGTGTTACTCCGTCCCCATCTCGTGCCCGTCGTCTCTGTGCTCCAGCCGGAAGCCGTGGGGCAGGAAGTCGCGGACCAGCCCGCTCACCACGTCGCCGTGGTGGTTGACGCAGACCACCTGCGCGTCGGGCGCGAACTCGAACAGAATCTGGCGGCAGGCCCCGCAGGGACTTGCGGGCGGGGTGGCCTCGGAATACACCACGAGGTCGGTGAAGGTGCGTGCCCCGGCGGTCGCCATCGCCTGCACCGCCGACTGTTCGGCGCAGCGGGCGAGGCCGTAGGAGGCGTTCTCGACGTTGGCGCCGAAGAACACGCGGCCGTCGGGGGTCCGCAGGGCCGCGCCCACCCGGAACTTGCTGTAGGGGGCGTAGGCCTGCCGGAACGCCGCCTTCGCTCCCTCCAACAGTTGGGCGTCGGCGGTGACGGGCTCAGGCGTCACGGGCGGGCTCCTCGTAGGTCTCGAACACCATCGTCTCGGGGGCACGTTCCACATGGACGCGGGTCACGCGGCGCTGGTCGGCCTCCTCGACCGTAAACATCCAGCCGCCATGCACGAAGTTCTGGCCGGGTTCGGGGATATCGCCGAAGTGGTTCGTCATGAATCCCGACAGGGTATCGTATTCGCCGTCGCCGTCTTCCAGATTGGTGCCCAGGCGCTCCTCGACCTCGCCGACCGTCAGGCTGGCGTCCATCAGGTAACGGCCCTCGCCCAGCACCTCGATCAGGACCACTTCCTCGTCGTCGGTCTCGTCGTAGATCTCGCCCACGATCTCTTCCAGGGCGTCTTCCAGCGTGACCAGCCCCGCCGTGCCGCCGAACTCGTCCACCACGATGCTCATGTGCGACTTTTTCTCGCGCATCTTGGTCAGGAGGTCCTTGATCTTCATGCCTTCGGGGACGAAGAAGACCGGCCGCATCACGTCGGCGATCCGCACGCTGTCCAGTTCGTGCAGGTGCGCGAGCAGGTCGCCCGTGTGCACGATGCCCACGATGTTGTCGGCGGTGTCCTGAAACACCGGCACCCGCGAGTAGCCGTGCTCGGCATTGAGGTCCAGGAGCTGGCGCAGCGCGTGGGAACCGTCCACCACGACCATGTCCACGCGCGGGGTCATGATCTCGCGCACGGTGGTGTCCGAGAGGTCGAAGACGTTGTAGACGAGTTCCTTCTCGTCGTCCTCCAGCACCCCCTCCTGGCTCGACGCGCCCACGATCATGCGGATTTCCTCTTCCGAGTAGGCCGTGTGGTGCCCGGCGACGCCGCGCAGCCCGAAGAGGCGCACCACGCCGTTGCCCATCGCGTTCAGGCCCACGATGGCCCACTTGAACACCGCCGTGAAGACCAGCAGCGGCCGGGTGACCAGCAGCGACACCTGCTCGGAGCGTTGCAGCGCCCACGACTTCGGCGCGAGTTCCCCGAAGACGATGTGCAAGATGGTGCTGATCGCAAACGCGATGCCGAAGGAAATCGCCGTGATCTGGCCCTCGCTCAGCGTCGTTTCGCCCAGCAGCGGGTGAATCAGGTGCTCGATGGCAGGCTCGGCGACAAAGCCGATGGCGAGGCTCGCCATGGTGATCCCGAGCTGGGTCGCGGCGATATAAAGGTCGAGGTTTTGCAGCGCCCGCTGGGTGGCCTTGGCGGTGCTGTTTCCTTCCTCGGCCAGTTGGTCGATCCGGGTACGCCGCACGCTGACGAGGGCGAACTCGGTCGCCACGAAAAAGCCGTTCATCAGCACCAGCACGACGAGGGCGAGGATTCCGAGCAGATCATTCATGGGTGGGCGCGCTCCATTCGCGCCCCGGCACGCCGCGTGGCACATGCTGCCCGCCCGCCCACGCGGAGAAGGCGTGGGCGGCGCGTCGGTTGCCGGTCAGGGGACCACAGTAAAAATCCCGCCCGCAGGCGGTCTTCACCGGGCGTCAGGGCAGAGCCAGAACTGGGAGGCTCCATAACTCCCCTCAGTCTACCACAGGCTCCGCCCCCGGCCCGCGCACGTCTCTTGCCCAAGGGACGCTCAAGGCCGCGCCCGCTCCCGCTACCCCACCAGCACCCGCCACAGCGGCGGCCCCAGTACGGCCACGCCGACCCCCAGCGCCCCCAGGCTGGCGACCAGCACGGCCCCGGCCGCCGCGTCCTTCGCCACCTTCGCCAGCGGGTGCCACTCGGGCGAGGCGAGGTCCACCACCGCCTCCAGCGCCGTGTTCAGCAGCTCTGCGCTCAGCACCAGCCCACAGGCCAGCAGGAGGGGGGAGAGCGGCACGCCCAGCCCCAGCCCGAGGCCCAGCGCCAGCACGCCCGCCCACACCTCGATGCGGAAGTTGGCCTGCGTGCGGTAGACGTGCCGCACCCCGGCCCAGGCGAAGCTCGCCGAGCGCACCCAGCGGCGCAGGCTCAGGGCCGAGCCGTCTGACCTCACGTCAGGCTTCGGGCGACGGAGCTTCGGGGGGCAGTGCGGCGCGGGCGGCGGCCCAGGCGTCGTGGAAGACCTGCCATTCCTCGCCGGTCGCGCCCTCCTCGAAGCCCAGGCCCTCGGCGTGGGGGTGGTCATGACCGACGAGGTGGGACAGGCCGTGGCTGGCGAGCAGGGCAACCTCGCGGGTGAGGCTGTGGCCCCGCGCCTGCGCCTGCCGCCCCGCCGTGTCCAGGCTGATGATGATGTCCCCCAGGTGCGGTGGCATGAAGGGGTCGCCGGGTTCCCAGGTCGGAAAGCTCAGCACGTCGGTGGGCGCGTCCTCGCCCCAGTGCTCGCGCTTGAGCTGACGGATGGTGCGGTCCCCCACCAACACGACCGTCACCTCGCGCTCCTCCACGCCGAAATGCCGCATTACCGCCCCCAGCGCCGAGCGCAGGGCGGGGCGCAGGCCGGGCGGCGGGGTTTTGCGGGCGACGAGGTCGATCACGGGTTCAGGATAGGGCAGTGGCGTTGGGGTGTTCTGCGCACCGGGTTGACCGAGGGCGTTGGCTTTGAATGGGCGGTTTGGGAGGGTCACACGCCTCCTCACCCGTTGCTCCGCAACGCCCTCTCCCTCAGGGGGAGAGGGTCGAAAGCCCGTTCAGGTCGCTGCCGGCGTAGCGGCTGCCTGACCGGGGGCAGCCACTTGGTCCGCCTTGAGCCGCACCGGCCACCACGAGCGCGGCCCCAGGTCGTAGGCCAGCGCGGGCATCAGCACCGTGCGGACCAGGAAGGTGTCCAGCAGCACCACGAAGGCCACGATCAAGGCGGGTTGCAGCAGGAACAGGATCGGGATGACGGCCAGCGCCGCAAAGGTCGCTGCCAGCACCAGCCCCGCCGACGTGATCACGCCACCGGTCACCGCCAGCCCCCGCAGAATGCCGGGCCGGGTGCCGTGGTGCAGGATGAGGAACATCGGCACCAGCCGCCGCACGAATCGTGGTGGGGATGACGATGCCATGAAGCCAGGGTAAACCCGCCGGGCCGACCGCCTTTACCGGATGGGCTTACACTCCACGCTCTGTTCCTCCCACGGTGATGGCCCCGTACGCACCCTCGCGCTGCACGCCTGCCTCCTCCTCGATGGCGAGAATGACCCGGTTCACCCGGTTGGGCGTCTCCCCGAGTTCGCGGGCGAGGCTGCGGGCGGTGTAGCGGCCCGGCTCGGCCTGAAGCCTCAGCAGGACGCGCACGGCGAGCCGTTCCAGGCTCAGGCCACTGGTGCTGGCGGGCAAGGGAAACCTCCTGTGGCGTCGGCAGCGAAAACCCCGCCAGCGTGGGCGGGGCCGGAGCAGAGGGTAACTAGCGCGGGTCGCCCTCGTTCTCGGGAATGGAGGCGAACTCGCCCCGGCGGGCGGCGCGTTTGTCCTCCTCGGCGTCCTCGGCCCGCTCGTAGGCGCGGATAATCTGGCCCACCAGGGGGTGACGCACCACGTCCACGTCGGTGAACTCGTGCCACGCGATGCCCTCGATGCGGCTCAGCACGCGCTTGGCGACCGCCAGCCCGCTCGTGACGTGCCGGGGCAGGTCGATCTGGGTCACGTCACCCGTCACCACGACCTTGGAGGAAAAGCCCATGCGGGTCAGGAACATCTTCATCTGCTCGCCGGTGGTGTTCTGCGCCTCGTCGAGAATGACGAAGGCGTCGTTCAGCGTACGCCCGCGCATGAAGGCCAGCGGCGCGACCTCGATCACCCCGCTTGTCAGGTACGACTCGAACTTCTCCTGATCGAGCATGTCGTACAGCGCGTCGTACAGCGGCCGCAGGTAGGGGTCGATCTTGGCCTGGAGGTCGCCGGGCAGGAAGCCCAGCCGCTCGCCCGCCTCCACCGCCGGGCGGGTCAGGATGATACGCTTGACCTTCTTGGCCTTGAGGGCCTGCACCGCCATCGCCACGGCGAGGTAGGTCTTGCCCGTTCCGGCGGGACCGACCCCGAACGTGATGTCGGAGGCGTCGATCTTTTCGAGGTAGACCTTCTGCCCCGGCGTCTTGGCCTTGAGGCCGCGCGGGAGGCTCAGGCCCGAGACCTGCGTTTCCTGGGCGAGGCTGCGGCCCTCGCCGCTGAGGCGGGCACTTCTCAGCAAGCTGTCGGGGGTGAGTTCGCCGCCCGAGCGGACCACGTCAAGGGCGTCACGGACCATGCGTTCGGCGGCCTGGACGACCTCCGGCGTGTCGGCGGTGATGGTGACCGTCTCGCCCCGCGCGATGATCTTGGCCGGGGTCAGCTCACGCATCCGGCGCAAATTGGCGTCCCCCGCCCCCAGCAGGGCGTAGGCCTCACGCTGGTTTTCCAGGTGCAGGGTGGCGGTGGGGGTGCTCCCCTCGGGGGTGGGTTGACCGGGAGTACGTTCTGTCAAATCGGCTCCTGATGGGACGTGCGCGGCACAGGGCGCACTCTCCCCCCAGAGCGGGCTGGGGGGAGTCGGAAGGGAATGGGCATCTCGGACGTCCCCATTCTCTGACCCCGGCCCCCAGCCGGACGTGGGGCGGGGCACAATCTCCCTGCCGAGGCCCCGGAGACGGACAGTACACTGGGCCGCGTGACCCTCGGCGTCCCTGACCTTCCGCCCGGCTCTGCCCCCGGTCGCCCCCGGCGGGCCTACCTGTATGCCGACCCCGCCGCGCACTCGCGCTCGCCCGCCATGCACCGGGCGGCTTTCGCCCACGCCGGGCTGACCGGCACCTACGAGGCGGTGCGCGTGCCTGCCCCGGAGTTGTCCGCCGCGCTGGCCCGGCTGCGCGAACCCGGCGTGCTGGGGGCCAACCTCAGCCTGCCGCACAAGGAGGCGGCGCTGCCGTTTCTGGACGACCTGTCGGAGGCGGCGCGGGCGGTGGGGGCGGTGAACACGGTGCTGCACCGGGACGGGCGCCTGCTGGGCGAGAACACCGACGCGCCGGGGCTGCTCGCGGCACTGGAGGAGGCGCAGGCCCCGGCGCCTTCCGCGGGGCTCACGGTGGTCCTGGGGGCGGGCGGCGCGGCGCGGGCGGCGGTGTGGGCGCTGCGCTCGCGGGGCCATGACGTGCGGGTCGTCAACCGCACGCCGGCCCGCGCCGAGGCCCTGGCCCGCAACCTGGGCGGCACGGCGCAGGCGTCCGGGGACGTGCCCTGGTCGGGCGTGACCTTGCTCGTCAATGCCTCCAGTGCGGGCCTGGACGCGCCGGACGAGACGCCCCTCCCCGATTTCGACTTCTCGCGCCTGCCTCCCGGTGCCCTCGTCTATGACATGGTCTACCAGCCCCCCGAAACGCGGCTGATGCGCGAGGCCCGCGCCGCCGGGCTCCGCGCCGAGAACGGGCGGTCCATGCTCGCCCATCAGGCGCGGCTGGCCTTTCTCGCCTGGACCGGGGTGGACGTGCCCGCCTCTGTCTTCCGGGCGGCGGCGGGTGGTCATGAGGTGCGGCCGTGACTGGGACCCGGCCCCCCGACCGCCGCTGGCCGCTGGCCGCCTTCGTGCTGGTGCTGCTGCTGAGCGTGTTTGCAGCGGCGTTCCTGTACCGGTTCGTGCAGGAGCAGCAGCGGGCGCGGTTCGATCGGGAGGTCAACGCGCACGCCAGCATCCTGCGCGACCGCCTCAACGAGTACGAGACGCTGCTGCGGGCCACCCGGTCGTTCTGGCTGGTGGAGGACGAGCCTGGACAGGCCGAATACGGGACCTTTGTGGACAGCCTGGATTTGCGGGGGCGCTTTCCCGGCGTGCTGGCGGTGGGCTTTACCCGCTGGCGCGAGGCGGCGAGCGGGCGGCCGCAGGCGGTGATCGAGCGCATCGCGCCCGCCGCCGCGGTCAACCGCCGGGCGCTGGGGTTCGACATGCTCACCGAGCCGTGCCGCCGGGCAGCGATCTTGCGGGCGCGGGACACCCAGCGCAGCCAGATCAGTTGTCCGGTCAAGCTGGTGCAGCAGGGGCCGGACGGCGAGCCGCTGGACGGCCTGCTCCTCTTTCTGCCGGTGGGGTCGGGCGAACGCTTTCAGGGAGTGGTGTATCTCGCCCTCGACACCGCCTCGCTCTTGCAGGCGCTGCGGCCCGCCGGGGCGCTGCCGGGCGTGGCGGTGGAGACGCGGCTCAACAGGGCGCTGCTGGGCGGGGACCAACTGGAGGTGCCTGCCGCCTTCGAGCGCACGGTGCGCCAGCCGCAGGTGGGCGGCGTGTGGACCCAGACCCTGCGGGCGCCCGCCAGCTTCGGGCGGGACGCGGCGGCGGCCGTGCCCGCCGCAGTGTTGATCGCGGGCATGCTGGTGGCGGGGCTGACCCTCTACTCGGCCGAGGCGCAGGTGCGGGCGCGGCGCCGGGCCGAAAACGCCCTGAGCTCGCTGGCCCGCTCCCGGGCGCAGCTTCAGCAGTCGCAGGCCGAGTTCGAGGCGATCTTTCACGCGATTCTGGACGCGGCGGTGTTTACCGACGGGGAAGGCCGGGTGCTGCGGGTCAACCGGGCGCTGGAGCGGCAGTTCGGCTACGCCCCCGCCGACTTGCGGGGCGAGGGTCTGGGGCGGCTGCACCTCGACCGCCGCCTGGAGGGCCGCGCCACCTTCGACCTGATCACCACGCCCTACCGCCGGGAGGACGGCAGCGTCTTTTCCGGCGAGGCGCAGCGCAGCGCGGTGGTGGGGCCGCACGGCGAGAGTCTGGGCTTTCTGGAGGTCATCCGCGACGTGTCCGAGCGGGTGGAGGCCGAGCGGGCGCGGCAGGCCGAGGAACGGCGCTCGCGGGCGATTCTCGACGCGATTCCCCACATGCTGTTCGTGAGCGACCCGGTCGGCGAGGTCACCTATGTCAACGCCCAGCACCGCGAGCGTCTGTGCGGGGCCGCGCTGGAAGAGCAGATTCACCCCGAGGACCGCGCCGCCTACGCCCGGATGTGGGCGGGGGCCACTGGGAAGGGCACCCAGGCCGAGTGCGAGGTGCGGCTGATCATGGGGGGCGGGGGACCGGGCCGCTGGTTCGTGGTGCGGGTCGCGCCCATCCGGGGTGGAGGGGGCGAGGTGACCGAGTGGGTGGCGTCCGCGACCGACATCCACGACCGCCTGGAAGCCGAGCGCCGCGCCCAGCGTGACGAGGCCCGCTACCGGGGCGTGCTCGAAGGTGTGCCGCAGATCGTGTGGCTCAGCGACGCGGCCGGGCAGGTCACCTACTTCAACCGCCGCTGGCCGGAGTACGTGGGCGGGGAGCGGGCCACCGAGCCCTTTGCCAGCCTGCTGCACCCGGAAGACCGCGCCGAGTACCTGCTGCGCTGGCGCGAGGCGCTGCGGGCGCGGCGGCCCTTCGAGGCCGAGCACCGCCTGCTGGGCGCGGATGGCCGCTACCGCACCTTCGTCACGCGGGCACTCCCGCTGGGCGACGCGGGGGGCAGCGAGTGGGTGGGCACCAGCACCGACGTGGACGATCAGGTATATGCCGAGGCCTCGGCGCGGCTGCTCGCCACCGTCTCCGAGCACCTCTCGGCGCGGGCCGACGACCCGCTCGCCGCGCGTACGGAGCACTACCGCGCCGCCCTCGACCTGATCACCGGACGGCTGGCCGAGAGCGCGGGGCTGTGGACCACGGCCCCCGAGGTGCGGCTGCTGGCCTCCTCCCGCCTGACGCCGGGGCAGATCAGCCCCGAGATTCGCGCGGCCATCGAGGGAGCGCTGCACCGGGTCGCCGGGGCCGAGCAGCCCCTGCACCTCGACGCCGGGTCCACCCCGCTGCTGTATGAGGTGGGCGCGACGGGAGCGGTGTTCTACCCCCTGATCGGCCGTGACGGGGCCCCGCGGGGCGTGCTGGCCCTGACCTACCGCCAGCCGCCCGGCGACCGCGACCACGACCTCGCCGCCGAACTCGCCCAGCGCTTCGCCACCGCCCTAGACAACGACGCCCTGCGGCTGGAGGCGGAAGAGGCGCACGCCGACCTCCAACTTCTCAACCAGTCGCTGGAGGAGCGGGTCACGCAGCGCACGCTGGAGCTTCAGGACGCCAACCGCGAGCTGGAGGCCTTTTCCTACTCGGTCAGCCACGACCTGCGCACCCCGCTGCGGCACATCGTGGGGTTCGGGGACCTGCTGCGCAAGGACGCGTCGGGGTCGGGGGGGCTGTCGGCCAAGGGCGAGCGCTACCTCGGCGTGATCACCGACGCGGCGGGGCGCATGAGCAGACTGATCGACGACCTGCTGGAGTTCTCGCGCATGGGCCGCCAGGAACTGCGCCGGGGACCGGTGGACCTCGGCGCGGTCGTGCGGGAAGCCTGGAAGGACCTTGAACCCGACCGGGCGGGCCGCGACGTGGTGTTCGAGCTGAAGGACCTGCCCACCGTGGAGGGAGACGCCTCGCTGCTGGGACAGGTGTTCATGAACCTGCTGTCCAACGCGCTGAAGTACTCGCGCACGCGAGAGCAGGCCCGCGTCACCGTGAGCGCCGTGCAGGAGGGCGAGGAGGTCACCGTGACGGTGCGCGACAACGGCGTGGGCTTCGACCCCCGTTACGCGGATAAACTGTTCGGCGTGTTTCAACGTCTGCACCGCGCCGAGGAATTCGAGGGGACCGGGATCGGGCTGGCGAACGTCCGGCGCATCGTGACCCGCCACGGGGGCCGCGTCCGGGCCGAGTCGGTGCCCGGAGAGGGGGCCGCCTTCCACGTCGTCCTGCCGCTGCGGGACAGTGCTGTGGGGGGCAGTGTTGTAGGGGAACGTGCCGGGGAGGGCCAGCCGTGAGCGGCGAGCACGCCCTGCCCGAACCCGGCCAGCCCCTGCGCCTGCTGCACCTTGAGGACAATGAACTCGACCACGAACTCGTCGTGATGCACCTGAGCGACCTGCCCTGGCCGGTCGACGTGTTGCGGGTCGAGGACGAGGCGGGCTTTGTGGGGGCGCTGGACTCGCATGCCCCGCACCTCGTCCTGAGCGACTTCGCCCTGCCCGGCTACGACGGCCTGTCGGCCTTCCGCGCCGCCCATGCCCGCGCCCCCTTCCTCCCCTTCATCATCGTGACGGGCGCGATGGGCGAGGAGACGGCGGTCGACACCCTGCGCGAGGGGGTCACCGACTACATCCTTAAGCAGCGCCTCGAGCGCCTCGCCCCCAGCGTGCGCCGCGCCATCGCCGAGGCCGACGCCCGTGACCGCCGCGAGCGGGCCGAGCAGGAGGTGCGCGAACTCAATCTCTCGCTCAAGGCCCGACTGGACGAGGTCGAGCGGCTGCGGGCCATCGCGGAGGGGCAGCGCCAGCGCCTCGAAACGCAGGCCAAACAGCTTGAGGAAGCGCTGAACCTCCAGAAGACCTTCCTAGCGGAAACCAGCCACGAACTGCGCACCCCCCTGACCGCCCTGCTGGGCTACCTGCGCCGCGCCGAGCGCGAGGCGGGCGGCTCACAGACCTTGCAGGACGCCCAGCGCGTCGCCGAGAACATGACCCGGCTGGTCAACGACCTGCTGCAACTCTCGCGCGGGGAACTCGTGCAGGGGATCGAGATGCATTTCGTGAACCTCGGCAACCTCGTGCGGCAGGTCGGGCGCGACTACGGGGTGCGGGCGGAAGCGCCTGACCTCGAGATCGTGGGCGATCCGGGGCGACTGACCCAGGTCTTTGTCAACCTCGTCAGCAACGCGATCCGGGTGTGCGGCACGCCCGACCTCGTGCATATGGAGGCCGAGCAGGGCCGGGGCGGTCAGGTCTGCGTGCGGGTGATTGACCACGGCCCCGGTATTCCCGACAACGTCAAGCCGCGCATCTTCGACAAGTTCTACCGGGGCAAGGAGGCGGGCTCGACGGGTCTGGGCCTGACCATCGCCCAGCAGGTCGTGAACTCGCACGGGGGACGCATTGAGGTGCAGGACACGCCCGGCGGCGGCGCGACCTTCGTGGTGTGCCTGCCCCCGCCCGAGGAGGACGAGGACGACTTCCTGTCCCAGCCGGGCGACGAGGCAGCGCTGGAACACTTGCCATAAGAATGCGGTGTCATTCCGCCTTCGTTGGCCGAGCGGACTTGCAGGGCTGCGCAGCAGAGCGAGTGAATTTGAAAAGAGCATTGGGCACTGTGGAGGCCCCCGGCGGAAAGCACCCCAGGGGCCGGAATGCTGCCCAATGCTCTAGGCTAGGGCCATGAGCGACGTCAAGACCATGCAGGTGACCTGGCTGGGCGAGCAGCGCTACGTGGGCGTGAGCGCGAGCGGGCACCAGCTCCTGATCGACAACAGCGCCACCAAGGTGGGCGTGTCGCCCATGGAGGCGCTGCTGGGGGCGCTGGCGACCTGCACCGCCTACGACATCGTGCAGGTCATGGGCAAAAAGCGCATCAAACTGACGAGCTACCGCATCGAGGCGGAAGGCGAGCGGGCCGACGAGCACCCCCGGCGGTACACCCGCATCGTGGTGCGCCACATCGCCAGCGGCGAAGGCCTGACCCCCGAGGCGCTGGAGCGGGCCGCGCACCTCAGCCACGAGAAATACTGCTCGGTGGCGGCCAGCCTGAACAGCGAAGTGGTGGTGGAGACGCGGGTGGAAGCGGGCGAGACGGCCAGCGTGTAATCCACCGCCGGGAAAAGAGGGAGACGTCCATCGGCGTCTCCCCCTTCCCTTGTTCCGTCGTCTGGCTATTCCCAGACCCGCACCCCCGCCTCCCGCAAAAGCCGGATGACCAGCCCCAGCGGGAAGCCGACGACGTTGGAATAGTCCCCCTCAATCCGGGCGACGAGGGCCATGCCGACCCCCTGGATGCCGTAGCCCCCGGCCTTGTCCAGCCCCTCGCCCGTGGCGGCGTAGTGGTCCACCTCGGCGTTCGTGAGGGCGCGGAAGGTCACGTCGGTGCGCTCCACGCCACTCCGCTCGCCGTCCGGGGCGAAGACGCTGACCCCGGTGTAGACCTGATGGGTCCGGCCCGAGAGCTGCCGAATGAAGGCGCAGTTCTCGGCCTCGTCGTGCGGCTTGGCGAGCAGCTCGCTCCCCAGCGCGACCACCGTGTCGGCTCCGATCACCACCGTGCCGGGGTGCAGCCCGGCCACCGCCGCCGCCTTCTGCCGGGCCAGGCTTTCCGCGAGCCGGGCGGGGTCGCGTTCCTCGCTGGCCTCGTCCTCGCCGCTAACGACGACCCGGAAGGGGACGCCGAGGTTCGTCAGCAGTTCGCGGCGGCGTGGGCTGCCCGAGGCGAGAATCACGTCCAGAGCGTCAGTAGCCAGAACCGTTCCCCCCACCGCTGACGAGGCCCACGCCGCCCGAGGTGCCCAGGCGGGTCGCCCCGGCCTCGATCATCGCCCGCGCGTCGTCGGGGGTGCGGACGCCGCCCGCCGCCTTGATCTCGGCGCGGCCCGCGATAACTTCCGCCATCAGCCGCACATCCTCCACGGTCGCGCCGCCCGTGCCGAAGCCGGTGCTCGTCTTGACGAAGTCCGCGCCGCCCGCGACGGCGGCCTCGGTCGCGCCCCGCTTCTGGGCCTCGTTGAGGTAGCAGGTCTCGATGATGACCTTGAGCACCCGGTCGGGAATCGCCTTGCGGACGGCCCGCACGTCCTCCTCCACGGCCTGCCAGTCCCCGGCGAGCGCCGCGCCGATGTGGATCACCATGTCCACCTCGTCGGCCCCGGCCTCGGCGCTGAGGCGGGCTTCGACGGCCTTCTGCCCCGGCAGGACGGCCCCCAGCGGAAAGCCGCAGACGGTGGCGACCTTCACGCCCGACCCAGCGAGTTCGGCGGCGGCGAGGGGCACGTAGACGGGATTCACGCACACGGCGGCGAAGGAATGCTCGCGGGCCTCGGCACACAGCTTCCGGATGTCGTCCGGGGTGGCGGTGGCCTTGAGCAGCGTGTGGTCGATGTAGGGGGCAAGGTCCATGCCCCGCAGGATAAGGGCTGACCGCGCTACCCTCCTCCCATGACCGACCCGGCCACGACCGATCCGGCTCCCCGCCTCCAGCCCGGCGAGGCTTTCCCCGAGTTCGCCCTGCCCGACGCGGGGGGCCACCTGCACCGCCTGTCCGACTACGCCGGGCGGTACGTGGTGCTGTACGTCTACCCCAAGGACGACACGCCCGGCTGCACGAAGGAAGCCTGCGACTTCCGCGACAGCGCGAGCCTCAAGGCGCTCGGCGCCGTCATCCTGGGGCTGAGCCGGGACGACGCGGCCAGCCACAGCGCCTTTGCCGAGAAGTACAGCCTGCCCTTCCCGCTGCTTTCCGACCCCGACGCGGCGTTCCTGAAAGACCTCGGGAGCTACGGTCCCAAGACCCTTTACGGCAAGGTCACCGAGGGCATCAAGCGGCAGACCTTCCTGATCGGCCCGGACGGGCGGCTGGTCAAGAGCTGGCTCGCGGTGAAGGTGGACGGCCACGCCGACGCGGTCGCCGCCGCCATCGAAGCCGACCGGGGGGAGCGCGGCGATGGGTGACCTCGAAGCGCTGAAAAAGGAGGCGGCCCTCCGCGCCGTCGCCCTGGTCGAGAGCGGGATGCGGGTGGGCTTGGGCACGGGGAGCACGGCCAAATACGCCATCGAGGAGTTGGGGCACAAGCTGGCGGCGGGCGAGTTGAAGGACATCGTGGGCGTCGCCACCAGCGAGGCGTCGGAGGCGCTGGCCCGCGAGGTCGGCGTGCCCGTGCAGCCGCTGGACCCCCGGCTGCTGGATATCGCCATTGACGGGGCGGACGAGATCGACCCCGACCTGAACCTCATCAAGGGACTGGGCGGGGCGCTGCTGCGCGAGAAGCTCACCGAGGTGCAGGCGCGGCGGCTGGTCATCATCGCGGACCACACCAAGCTGGTCACGCGGCTGGGGGAGAAGGCGCCGCTGCCTACCGAGATCACGCGCTTTGGGTTTCTCTCGACCATTGAGCGGTTGCGGGCGCTGGTGCCGGGTGGACGGCTGCGGCAGCCGGGGGCGCAGCCCTACGTGACCGACAACGGGAACTACATCTACGACGCGCAACTCCCCGCCGCGTTCGACCCGGTGGAACTGGAGCGGCAGCTCAAGGGGACGCTGGGGGTCGTGGAGACGGGCTTCTTCCTGGGAATGGCGGACGTAGCGTTCGTGGCGGCGCCGGAGGGGGTGCGGGAGGTTCGGCGAGGATGAAGGGAGGGGCGCTGTCGCTGCGCCAGGCGAAGGTCGTTCCCCCCCAGGCGGCTGACCCAAGGCAAGGACGGTGCGGGCAGGAACAGCGTTCGGCCCCTCTTCCACGTGGAAGAGGGGCGCTACGCAGCAACGGGGTGAGGGGGCGTGTGACCCCCTCCATAGACCCTACCCCAGCCGCCCCAACTGCCCGGCCAGCACCTCCGGGTCCCTCGTCGGGAGGTCGCAGGCGTGGCCGATGCACACGTAGGCGGTGCCGTCGCCCGGCCGTCCCTTCAGCACGGGCAGCCCCTCGCCCTGTTCGGCGGGAGCGAGGGCCGCGAAGGGGAGGGGAAAGCGGGCCAGCACCCGCTCCAGCCCGGCGCGTTCGGTGGGTGTGCCGATCAGGGCGACCTCGACATGGGGGGCTTCAAGGAAGGCCGCAGCCTGCCACAGCCCCCCCATCCCGTGCGGGGCGGCGAGCATGTCGGACGCGTAGGTCTGCACGGTGCGGTGGGCCAATTGCTCGGCCTCCTCGTCCCCGTAGTAACGGCCCATCCACAGCCCCAACAGGGCGGCGGCGGCGTTGTCGCTGAGGACCGCCGCGTCGAAGGCCTCGGCCTGCCGGGTCAGCAGGGCCTCGGCGTTGCCTCCGGTGGAACGGAAGAGGCCCGCCTCTTCGTCCCAGAAGTCGCGCCGCACGACCTCCCACAGCTCCCGCGCCCACTCCAGATGCTGAAGGTCGCCGCCCGCCTGGTACAGCGCGACGAGGCCGAGGGCGTAGAGGGCATGGTCTTCCAACAGCCCCTCCACGCGGGCCACCCCGTCCTTGTAGGTGTGACGCAGGGTGCCGTCCGGGAGGCGCATCCGCTCCCACACGAAGTCGGCGTTGCGGCGGGCCACGTCGAGATAATGGGCCTCCCCCAGAATCCGCCCCGCGTCCGCGAAGGCGGCGAGCGCCAGCCCGTTCCACGAGGTCAGCACCTTGGTGTCGGTGCCGGGTTGGGGCCGCCGCTGCCGCGCCTCAAACAGGTGCATCCGGGCGGTGTCCAGCCGCTCCAGCAGGGCGGGCATGTCTTCGCCCAGGTCGCGGGCCAGCGCCTCGGGCGGGGTGGGGACGTGCAGCACGTTCCGCTTGCCGTACTCCGGCCGGTGCGGGTCGAGGAAGTTGCCCTCTTCGGTCACGCCGTACACCCGCAGCACGAGGTCGGTGTCGGGGCCATCGCCCAGAACCTCCCGAATCTCGTCCGGCGTCCAGGTGAAGGTCAGGCCCTCCACCCCCTGCGTGTCGGCGTCCTGGGCGGAAAAGAAGCCGCCCTCCGGGGCCAGCATCTCGCGTTCGAGGTAAGCGAGCGTCTCGCGGGCGAGGCGGGTGAAGGTCTGGTCCCCCGCGTACTGCGCCGCCCGCAGCAGCGTGCGCGTGAGCTGCGCGTTGTCGTAGAGCATCTTCTCAAAGTGGGGCACCAGCCACTGAGCGTCCACCGAGTAGCGGTGAAAGCCGCCGCCAAGCTGGTCATAAATTCCGCCCGCCCCCATGCGCCGCAGGGTGTGCAGGGCCATGTCGCGCCCGTCTTGCCGCGTCAGCAGGAAGTCCAGCGTGGTCGTCCCCGGAAACTTGGGCGCACCCCCGAAGCCGCCCCGGTCGGCGTCATATACGCGCCGTAGGTTCTCCACTGCGCGGGGCAGGAAGTCAGCGGGGACGCCCTCGGCCGTGCCGTGCGGGCGGCTGGCCTCGCGGATGTGGCCGGTCAGGGCCTCGGCGTTGCCCAGCAGCTTGTCCCGGTCCTCCTGCCACGCCCGCGCTACCGTCGCCAGCAATCGGCGGAAGCCGGGCATCCCGTAGCGGTCTTCGGGCGGAAAGTAGGTGCCCGCGTAGAAGGGCTCGCCGCTGGGCGTCAGGAACACCGTCATGGGCCAGCCGCCCTGCCCGGTCATGAGCTGGGTGGCGGTCATGTACACCCGGTCCACGTCGGGGCGCTCCTCGCGGTCCACCTTGATGTTCACGAAGTCGCGGTTCATCTGCGCGGCCGTCGCCTCGTCCTCGAAGCTCTCGTGGGCCATCACATGGCACCAGTGGCAGGTCGAGTAGCCGATGGAGAGCAGCACAGGCACGTCGCGGCGGCGGGCTTCCTCGAAGGCCTCCGGGGACCAGGCCCACCAGTCCACCGGGTTGTCCGCGTGCTGGAGGAGGTAGGGGCTGGTTTCCTGGGCGAGGCGGTTCATGGAAGGCAGGGTAGTGCGCGGCGGGTAAAGGTTCGGGTGAGGGAGAAGGGGAGAGGCTTCATGGGAGTTGGGGGCCAGAGGTCTTGATTCGTCTCTGCCCCCACCCCCCAGCCCCCTACCCCAGAGGGGTAGGGGGAGCGGCGCTGCGCTAGGCAAAGGTCGTTCCCCCATGTTCCAGCCCGGCCTGGCTCACCGCCGTTTCCCCTTCCACGCCATGCTCCCGCCCAAGTGAAAGGCCTCGGCGCGTCCGCGCCGAACGGCTCGTCTGCCTGAAAAGTGGACTTGCGAGGTGGGGACGTTGAGGGCGGCTGACACAGGGAAAGAGAGCTTTTGCAAGAGCAAGTCAGTGCCTACTCCTCCCCCCTTGTGGGGGAGGCTGAGAGGGGGGTGGCAGGCACCGCCTGCCCTCGCTGACCGCTCCCTACATCCCCGCCAGCAGCCGCTCCACGTCCCCCAGCGTCGTGTAGTGCGCGATGCTTGCCCGGACTACGCCCTGCGGGTAGAGGCCCAGGTCCTTGAGGGGCTGCACGGCATAGAAGTGCCCGGCGGCCACGTCCACCCCGCCCTCGCTCAGGCGGGCGGCGGTCGCCTCGGGGGCCTCGCCCTCCACGCGGAAGGCGACGGTGCCGATGCGGGCGGCGGAGGCGGAAGGGCCGTAGACCGTGACACGCGGCGCCTCCAGCAGCCCCGTCAGCAGCCGTTCCCCGACCGGGCGCTCCAGCTCCACGATGCGGGCGGAGGCGGCTTCCAGCGCGGCGCGGCTCAGCGTGTCGTGGCCGCCGAGGTCGCGCAGGTAGTCCAGGGTGCCCAGCCACCCGGCCAGCAGCTCAAACTGCGGGGTGCCATGCTCCAGCCCGGTGATGTCCCCCTGCGGCACGAAGCTGAGTTTGGGCCAGGCGAGGTGCGGGCGGTGCTCGGGCGAGATCCACAGCGCCCCCAGATGCGGTCCCCAGACCTTGTAGGGGCTGAACATCACGAAGTCGGCGCCCCAACCCTGCACGTCGGGAAAGGCGTGTGGGGCGGAGTGAACGGCGTCCACCACCGTCCAAGCCCCCGCCGCCCGCACCTGAGCGGCCACCGCCGGGATGTCCACTGTGGCCCCCAGCGCGTTGCTCGCCGCCGTCACTGCGACCAGCCGGGTGCGCGGGGAGAGCAGCGCGGCGAGGTCGTCCGCGTGCAGCCCCATGTCGGGCTGCCGGGCGTGCCAGACCTTGACCGTCACGCCCACGCGCTCCAGTTCGCGCCAGGGGCTGGCGTTCGCCTCGTGCTCCAGGCCCGACAGAATCACCTCGTCCCCTGGCCCCCACAACCGCGCGAAGGCCGCCGCCAGCCGGAAGGCGAGGGCGGTCGCGCTCGGCCCCAGGGCCACGTCCTCCGGGTTGGCGTTCAGGAAGAGGGCAGTCTCCTCGCGGGCGCGGCCTTTGAGCGCCAGAATCTCCTGCCCCGGCCGGTGTCCCGGCATCGCGTTGATGGCCCCGTAGCGGGTGAGGTGCCCGGTGATCGCGTCAATCGAGCGCTGCGGCAGCAGCCCTCCTGCCGCGTTGTCGAGGTAGGCCCGCCCGGAGGCGAGCGGGGGGAACTGGGCACGGATGGCGTCGGGGGTCATGGGGGAAGTGTAGGACGTGAGGCTGCTTGGCCTACCGTCGCCCCTTCACCCACAGCACCGCCCCCCCCAGCACCAGCCCCCACACCGCACTCCCCACCCCCAGCAGGGTCACGCCGCTCGCGGTGACCGCCAGGGTGAGGAAAGCGGCCTCGCGCCCATAGTCGCCCTCCAGCGCTGCCGTGAGGCTGGAGAGGGTGGTCGTGACGAGGGCCAGTCCCGCCAGCGCCGCAATCACGGGGGGAGGCACCGCGGCCACTGCGCCCACCACCCAGCCCGCGAAGACGCCCAGCA
This sequence comes from Deinococcus sp. HSC-46F16, assembly GCF_024171495.1. Taxonomy (NCBI): domain Bacteria; kingdom Thermotogati; phylum Deinococcota; class Deinococci; order Deinococcales; family Deinococcaceae; genus Deinococcus; species Deinococcus sp. HSC-46F16. The sequence continues at coordinate 831,880 of NZ_JALJZW010000001.1, read as the reverse complement.
TCAGGTAGAAGAAGGCCGCGCTCAGGCCCGCCACCCAGCGCCGGGCGGGGTCGGGGTGGGCTTCCTCGCCCGCGGCGATGGCTGCCGTGATCGCGGCGAGGTTGGTGGTATGTGCCCCGAACGGTGCCGAGAGCAGGCTCGCCAGTCCGGAGCCGGTGATCAGCGGCGAGGTGGGCACCCGCCCGTACCCGCAGGCCCGCAGCACCGCCACGCCGGGAAGCTGCTGCGAGGCCAGCGTCAGGATGGTCAGCGGCAGGGCCAGCGTGACTGCGCCCCGCAGTGAAAACTCGGGCGTGGTCCAGACCAGCGTGCCCAGCCCGCCCCCGGTCAGCGGCCCGACTGCGCCGACCGCCAGCGACAGCCCCGCCCCCGCCAGTAGCGCCGCCGGAACCGCCCAGCGAGAGAACCACACCCGCCCCGCCAAAAAGACCAGCAGCATGCCGCCCACCGGCACCGGGGCCTGCGGCAGCGCCCGGAACGCCCCCAGCACGAAGGGCAGCAGCACCCCGGCCAGCAGCGCGTTCGCCAGCGCCGCCGGAATCCGCGAGGTCAGGCGCTCGAAGGCCCCGCTCCACCCCAGGGCCGTCATCACCCCGGCGGTCAGGACGTAGGCGCCCAGCACCTCCGGGTAACGCAGGTCTCCCGCCGCCGCGAGCGAGGCCACCAGCGCCAGCCCTGGCGTGCTCCAGGCCATCTTGATCGGCGCCCGGTACTGCCAGCTCAGCCACCCGCCCGACACGCTGATGGCGAGGTAACAGGCCAGCACCCAGCTCGCCGTCTGCCCCGGCGTCAGCCCAAAGTCCCGCGCCGCGCCCACCAGCAGCCCGATGCTGCTCGCCGCCCCGACGACCACCGCGACAAAGCCCGCCACGACCGCCGACCCCGAGGCGTCGCGCCACAGGTCGCGCAGGGTGGGGCGGGGGGAACGGGGCAGGTCGGCGGTGGGCGGCATCGCCCCGCATTCCAGCACGGCGGGGCCTCGGCAGACGCTCAAGCCGCCGCTCATGCTGGGACGCCTCCGGCGGGCGTAGGGTGCGCCCATGACGACCTCCGCACGACCCCACCAACGGCCCCTGGGCCGCACCGGCCTGCACGTCACTGAGATCGGTTACGGTGCCTGGGGCATCGGCGCCGACATGTGGAAGGGCGCCCAGGATGACGAGAGCCTCGCGGCCCTGCGGCGCTACGTGGAACTCGGGGGCAACTTCATCGACACGGCGATGGGCTACGGCAGCGGCCACAGCGAGCGCCTCGTGGGACAGGTTATCCGCGAGTTCCCCGGCACCCTCGTCGCCACCAAGGTCAGCCCGAAGAACATGGAGTGGCCCGCCGCCCCCGGCACCACCGCCGACGAAGCTTTTCCCGGCGAGTACGTCGTGCGGATGACCGAGGCCAGCCTGGAGCGCCTCGGCCTGCCCAGCATCGACGTGCAGCAGCTCCACGTCTGGAACGATTCGTGGCTGGGTCAGGGGGACTGGCAGGAGGCGGCCTCTCAGCTCAAGCGGGACGGGCGGGTTCGTGCCTTTGGCATCTCGATCAACGACCACCAGCCGGACAACGCGGTCAAAGCCGTGGAGTCGGGCGCGGTGGACACCGTGCAGGTCATCTACAACGTGTTCGACCAGTCGCCGCAGGACCGATTGCTGGACGCCTGCCGGATGCACGGCGTCGGGGTGATCGTGCGGGTCGCGCTCGACGAGGGGAGTCTGACGGGGACAATCACCCCGGAAACGACCTTTCCGGAGGGCGACTGGCGCCACACCTACTTCGGCGGCAACCGCAAGGCCGAGTTGCAGCCCCGGCTGCGGGCCATCGAGGCCGACCTGGGCATCTCCACCGCGCAGCTTCCCGAAACCGCCCTGCGCTTCGTGCTGAGCCACCCGGCCGTCAGCACCGTCATCGTGGGGATGCGCAGCGTCCGCAACGTGGAGCGTAACCTCGCCCTCGCGGATGGGCGGGGCCTGCCCGCCGAACAGGCGCACAAGCTCTATGCCCACCGCTGGGACCGCAACTGGTACCTCCCGGCGGGGGACTGATACCGAATTGCGATGATTTCTTGGAATCATCCGAGCGGACTTGGAGAGCTGCGAGGGAGAGCGAGGAGCAAAAAGTACGGGGTTGCGGCGAGGGGAGACCTTACGGCGTTCTCCCGGACGTTCTGGAATCAGAGCAGTCCCGTATGAGGCCACGCTGTCCCACTTGGCGAGACTCGACCACACCCTCTTGAGCGTTTGCTCAGACAGCCGCCGGGTTCCGCCGGGACCACTCGCCTAGAGTTCCCGGCGGAGGTTTCTTTTCTTGTCTACCGTCCCCCTGCCATCCACCCGCACCCACCTGCCGGACATTCTGCGGCTGGCCCTCCCCGCGAGCGCCGAAGCTGTGATTCAACTCCTCTTCAACTTCCTGGCCCAACTGATCGTCGCGACCCTGGGGGCCACGGCGGTTGCGGCGGTCGGCCTGTCCAACAACGTCACGATGGTCCTGATGTTCACCCTCGCCACCCTGGGGTCGGGCGCGGGCATTCTCGTTGCGCGGGCACATGGGGCGGGGGACCGGGGCGCGGTGAACCGGACGGCGGGCACGGCCCTGCTGCTCGCCTTGGGGGTGACCACCCTGATCGTGGCGGGCCTGTACACCTCCGCTGGTCCGGTGCTGGGGCTGCTGGGGGCTCCGGCGGACCTCCTTGCGGCCGCCACGCCCTTCTTTCAGGTCGCGCTGCTGAGCGTGCCCCTGATCGTGCTGAGCGTGGTCGCGGGCAATGTCCTGCGCTCGCTGGAGCGGCCCCGTATCCCGATGGTCGCCACGCTGATCGCGGCGGCGGTCAACGTGGGGGTGGGCTACGCGCTGGTGCATGGGGCCTTCGGGCTGCCCCGGCTGGGGCTGGTCGGTGCGGCGTGGGGAGCGCTGGCCGGGCAGGCGGTGCGGGTCGGGCTGCTGGCGGTCTTCCTGTACGGGCCGCGCGGTCCCATCGCCCCGGCGTGGTCGGGGGTGGGGGCGGGGGGCCGCGGGCTGGTGCGCGACCTGCTGAACCTCTCGCTGCCGCTGGCGGCCACGCAGCTCGCCTGGAGCGGGGGGAACCTCCTATACGCCCTCTTCCTGGCGCGGCTGGGCACCGAGGTGCTGGCGGGCGTGCAGATCGGCTACACGCTGGAGGGCATCTTCGTGGTGGCGTCCTCCGGGCTGGTCCCTGCGGCCACGGCCCTGATCGGGCAGGCGGTCGGGCAGCGCGACGCGGCCCTCGCCGCCGAGCGGGCGCGGGCGGTCGAGCGCTTCGGGCTGGTCACCGGGGTCGCCTTTGGGGTGCTGTTCGCGCTCTCGGCGCTGGTGCTGCCGCTCCTCTACCCCAGCGTCGGGGCTGAGGTGCGCGGCATCGCGCTGGCGACCATCCTGGTCAACGCCGCCGTGCAGGTGGTCAAGGTCGCCAACATGGTGCGCGGGGCGGGCGTGCTGCCGTCGGGCAGCGACACGCGCGGCGTCCTGATCGGGGACGCGATCAGCGCCTTCGGGGTGGGGCTGCCGCTCGCGTGGCTGCTCGCCTTTCCCCTGGGACTGGGGTTCTGGGGCGTGCTCGTCGCCCGCGTGCTGGAGGAGGTCGTGAAGATCGCCATCTTTACCTGGCGGCGGCGGAAGCTGTCATGGGGCCAGGTGATCGCCGGGCAGACGGCCCTGAATGCGGCGATGGACTGAGGAGCGTTAGTCGGTAGCAGGCCGCCGCTGCATCAGCGCCGTCCGTTTGCACCGCGCCACGACCTCGCCGCGCTGGTTGATCGCCCGGTGCTCCACCACCACGATGCCCGCGTCCGGGCGGCTGCGGCTCTCGCGGGCTTCGAGCACCTCGGACTCGGCCCGGATCGTATCGCCGTGAAAGACGGGCTTGGGAAACACCACGCCGTCCAGTCCCAGATTTGCCACCAGCGTCCCCAGCGTCAGTTCGTGGACGCTCAGGCCGATGAGCAGGCTCAGCGTCAGCAGGCTGTTCACCAGCGGCTGCCCGAACTCGGTCGCGGCGGCGTACTCCCGGTCGAGGTGCAGGGGCTGCGGGTTCATCGTCAGCGTGGTGAACAACACGTTGTCGGCCTCCGTCAGCGTGCGGGTCACGCGGTGGCGAATGACGGTGCCGGGGGTGAGTTCCTCGAAATAGCGGCCCTGGGGGCGCAGCAGGTCTTCGTTCATGGGGAGCCTCTGGGGAAAGTGGGAGTCAGTTCGCCTGTTCGCGGGCGTGGAGGATGGCGCGGGCCTTGGCCAGCATGGGTTCGTCCACCATCTGGCCCTCGAAGCTGAAGGCGCCGTGTCCCGCGAGGGCCGCCTCGTGCGCGGCGTCGAGCAGCCTGCGGGCACGTTCGGCCTCCGCGTCGGTGGGGCCAAAAAACTCGTGGGCCAGCGCGACCTGCGCGGGGTGGATGCACAGCTTGCCGCCGTAGCCCAGGGCGCGGCCCTGCGCGGCGTCGGCGCGGAAGGTGTCCGCGTCGTTCAGGGCGGTGACCACAATGTCCAGCGCATGGACCCCGGTCAGTCGGGCGGCGAGGGCGACGTGCGAGCGGGCGTAGACCACCTCCAGATTGCCCGGCGTGCGGCTGCCCCCCAGGTCGGTCGTGTAGTCCTCCGCGCCGAAGTAGGCCCATTCCACGCCCTCCTCGGCCAGAATCTCCCGGGCATTCCAGACCCCCGCGCCCGTCTCCAGTCCGGCCAGCAGGGGGAGGTCCAGCCCCCGCTGGGCGAGCGCCGCCCGCACCCGCCGCACGTCCGCCGCTGCTTCCAGCTTGGGCACGACCACCCCGGCCAGTTCGGGGGTCAGCACGGCGAGGTCGTCCTCAAAAAAGGGCGAATGCACCGCGTTCACCCGCACGAACACGGCGAGGTGCGGCGCGGCGGCGATCAGGTCGCGGGCCGCGTCGCGGGCGACCGGGCGGGCGGTGGCCTTGGCCTCCGGGGTGGCGGGCACGGCGTCCTCTAGATCAATGACGACCGCGTCGGGCGCGGAGCGGGGCAGCTTGGCGATCAGGTCGGCGCGGCCCCCCGGCGCGAAGAGGACGCTGCGGGGGCGCAGGCTGGGGTCAGGAGCAGGCACGTGCCCCAGGATACGGGCACGGCGCGGCGAGGGCCGGGGGTGGCAGAGTGGGGCCATGACCGCCCCCTTTCAACTCGGCCTCTATTCCTTCGGAGACTTCACGCCCGACCCCGCCAGCGGGGTGACCCTCAGCCCCACCGAGCGCCTGAGAAACCTGCTGGAGGAGGCCGAACTCGCCGATCAGGTGGGCCTCGACGTGTTCGGGCTGGGGGAGCACCACCGCCCCGACTACCTGGTGTCCTCGCCCGCGACCGTCCTCGCGGCGATGGCGGCCCGCACCCGCACCATCCGCCTGACGAGCGCCGTGACCGTGCTGGGCACCGACGACCCTGTGCGCGTGTACCAGCAGTTCGCCACCCTGGACCTCCTCTCCGGAGGCCGCGCCGAGATCATGGTGGGGCGCGGCTCCTTCGCGGAGTCGTTCCCGCTGTTCCTGGGCGGCATGCCCGCCGACTACGACGCCCTCTTCGCGGACCGTTTGGAACTGCTCTTGCAGGTGCGCGACCATGAACACGTCACCTGGGCGGGCCGCACCCGCCCGCCGCTGGGCGGGCAGGGGGTCTACCCGCGCCCCGAACAGCCCCTCCCGGTGTGGCTGGCGGTCGGCGGCACGCCGTCCTCGGCCCGCCGCGCCGGGACGCTGGGGCTGCCGATGGCGCTGGCGATTATCGGGGGAGCCTACGAACGCTTCGCACCCTTCGTGCGGCTCTACCGGGACGCGGCCCGCAGCGCCGGGCACGGGGAACTGCCGCTGGGCATCAACGCGCACGGCTTTCTGGCGGACACGTCCCAGGGGGCCGCCGACCTCGCCTTTCCCGCCCACAGCCTCGTCATGAATCGCCTCGGCCGCGAGCGGGGCTGGGCGCCGATGGGCCGCGCCCATTTCGACGCCGAGCGCGGGCCGGGCGGGGCGCTGTTCGTGGGCGACCCGGAGGGGGTGGCCGCGAAAATCCTGCACCAGCACGAGCTGTTCGGCCACACCCGCTTCCTGATGCAGATGAGCGTGGGCACCCTGCCCCACGCGGCGATGCTGCGCTCCATCGAGCTGTTCGGGACGAAGGTCGCGCCGCTGGTGCGGGAAGAAGTCGCGCGGCGTCAGCCCACGCCCAGCTCGTAACGGACCACGAAAAAGCCCTTCACCGTCACCTCGTCCACCGCTCGGAAGCCCGCCGCCTCGTATAGGGCGCGGAGCTTGGGGCGGTTGGCGGCGGTGTCCAGCCGCAGGAAGGCACCCCCAGCCTCGCGGGTTTCGCGGGCGGCCTCGGCCAGCAGCGCGTGGGCCAGCCCCCGCCCCTGCGTCGCCGGGTGTACGCCGAGCTTGTGCAGGTAGCGGGCCTGCCCCGGTGGGTCGTCCGGCCAGAAGAGGGGGTCGGCGTCCAGCAGCACGTAGGTGCCCACCGCCTCGCCCCGGTGCCACGCGACCCGCCAGCCCTCCGGCGGATAGTGGCGGGTCAGCCGGTCCGGGGTCAGGCTGGGCAGCGGCCACAGCGGTTCGCCCCGCTCCAGCAGCCGGGCGGCGGTCGCGGTCAGGACGGCGGAGGCGGCGGGAAGGTTGCCCTGGGTAAAGGTGAGGTCCACTCAGCCCCCCAGCGGCGGCGCGGGTTCAATGCCCGTCGCGTAGAGGTCGCCGTCCCGCGCCTCCAGCCGCACGCGGGGCAGCGGGCCGTTCGCTTTCCCGAAGACGGCCTGGCCCGCCTTGAGGGGGTCAAAGACGCTGTAGTGGCACGGGCACCCCAGTTGCGGGTGCTGGTCTTCCCTGGGCGGGCGGTAGTTGTACGCGAAGGCCAGCACCTCCGGGTCGCGCACCAGGACCACCGGGCAGCCCAGGTGGGTGCAGATGCGGCTGTAGGCGGCGTAGTGGCGGCCGTCCACGCTCAGGCCACCGGGGACCGGCTCGGGCAAGCGCAGGGCCACGCAGGGGCGATCAGCGTAGGTGAAGGCGACTTCCGCCCATTCCTGCGCGAGTTGCCCCGCCGAGGCCACCCGCACCGCCGGTCCCGGCTCGAACTCCGGCTCGCCCGCGTCCCGCTTGCCCAGCGTCACCCGCGAGGCGTACCAGCCCATGTACCCGAAGGTCCCCAGCGTGCCCGCGACCGGCAGGACCCACCAATTCTCCAGCAGTTGGCGGCGGGTCAGGCGGCGTGCCCTGGGCCGCTCCCCCTCGCCCGTCATTCGCCTGCCTTCTGCCAGCGCTCCAGCACGTCCAGCAGGCCGTTCAGCTCACCCGGCTTGAGGTTGGGGTAGGCGGGCATGGCCCCCTTGCCCTGCAAGATGATCTGCCGCAGCCCGCCCCGCGAGAGGTTTGACAGCCGCAGGCTGGGACCCAGCGCCCCGCCCCCACCGTTCGCCCCGTGGCAGCTCGCGCAGTTTGCGGCGTACACGCGCAGGCCAGGGTCCGCCTCGTTCTGGCGGGCGCGGATGGCGGTGATGGTCTCGTCGGCGTCGCGGCCGGAAGGGTTCAGCGTGCGGTAGCGTTCCAGCGCGGTCAGGGCGGCCTCATCCTGCCCGAACTGGGAGAGCGCGAAGCCCAGGAAGAGTTGCGACTCGGCGTCGTCCGGGGCAAGTTGGGCCGCGGTGCGAATCAGCAAGAAAGCCTGCCCCGCCTCCTCCTCGCTCAGCTCCCCCCCGCCCCGCGCGGGCTGGTTCAGCAGCAGGATGCCCAGCCGCCGCAGCGCCTCGGGCTGCCGGGGGTCCAGGCGCAGGGCCGCCGCGTAGGCCCTCGTCGCCTCGTCGTAGAGGCCGGAGTCAAAGGCGGCCTTCCCCCAGGCGAGGGAGTCGGCAGCGGATTGGCTGGCTTCGGCGCGGCGGCGCAGTTCGGGCAGCGCGAGCGAGTTCTGGACGGTCTGCGCCTCACGCGGTGAGAGGGCCGCGAGTTGCCAGCGGGGCACAAAGGTCACCGCTCCGGCCACCGTCACCAGCGCGGCCAGCCCCACCCCGATCAGCGCCAGGCGGCGGCTGCGGCCTGCCTGCCCAGTCGGCGGCGGCGCGGGCGGCAGCGCGTCCAGCGCCCGCAGGGTCAAGGCCGCGCGGCGTTCCAGGTCGGGCCGTCGGCGCTCGTCCGTCAGGGCGGCGAGTTCCCCATACAGGCGGTCGCGCTCGGCCAGCAGCCGCTCGCGCTCTGTGGCGTCGGGGTCGCCCGGCACGCTGGCCCTCAGCGGCGAGAGCACCAGCCACAGGGACACGCCCACAATCAGGGCCAGCAGAACGAGGCTGAGAATCACGCCCCCTCCTTGCGCCGCGTCTGGCGCTGCACTTCCGCGAGGTAAGGGTCGAAGGTGTCCCCTTCGGCCTCGGGCGTGGCGACGGCGGTGGCCGTGGGCTTGCGCCGCAGAAAGCGCCACAGCACCGCGCCCCCGGCCGCCAGTGCCGCGAGCGGAGCGCCCCACAGCAGCGCCCCCACGCCGTCCTTCGGCGGGTCCAGCAGCACGAAGTTGCCGTACCGCGCGGCGAAGTAGCTGTAGATCTCCGCGTCGCTGCGTCCCGCCGCCACCTGCTCGCGCACGTCCCGCAGCATCTCGCGGCTGATGTCGTTCGTGCTCTGCGTGATCGGCTCCCCCGTGCAGATCGGGCACCGCAGGTTGTCCCCGATGGCCTCGGCGCGGAGGGACTGGTCGGGTGTTAGGGCCAGGGACATGGAAAGCAGCAGGCTGAAGGCCAGAGGCAGGAGGCGTGCCCCCGCTGATCGCTGGTGGTTGGAAGCTGGCCGCTTCAAATCCCCTCCACCCCGATCTTCTCCAGGCCCACATTCAGCCGTTCGCGGCTCAGCCCGCCCCGGTCCACGTGGCGGATGGTGCCCTCCTGGTCAATAAACACCGTCTCGGGAATGCCGGTCAGGCCGTAGTCAATCGCCGTCTCCGCGCCGGGATCGCGCAGGTTGGGGTAGGCGAGGGCGTACTCGCGGATAAAGTCGCGGGCGTTCTGCTCCTTGTTCTCCTGAAAGAGGATGCCCAGGATGGCGGGGCCGTTCTCGCCGCTCCGCTTCTCGCCCAGTTCGCGGAAGAGCGGCGCCTCCTCGCGGCACGGCCCGCACCACGAGGCCCAGAAGTTCAGCACGACCGGGCGGCCCTGGAGGGCAGCGAGGCTCACCTGCGCCCCGTCCAGGCTTTCCAGCGTGAACTCGGGAGCGGGCTTCCCCACCAGGGGGCCGCCGTCGGTGGCGTTGCGCGAGGGGCTGAGCAGCGCCACGCCCAGCACCCCCACCAGCGTGGCCGCCAGCACGGGCGGAAGCAGCCGCCGCCACAGGGGCGCGGGAGCGGGGGTCGGATTGGAAGAGGGGGAAAGGTCAGTCATAGGTTCACTCGCTGTCTATGCTCCCTCCCTCCTTGTGGGGGAGGGCCGGGGACTCGTAGAGCTGCGAAGCAAAGGGGGGTGGCAAGCGCCAGCTTGCCCTCTGCGCCGTCCAGTCAGCGTCACGCGGCATGCTCTCAATCCGTCGCCGGAGCCGCTTGCAGCGCGGGCACGCGGGCCGGAGCGCGGCGCGGCGTCACCAGCGTCAGCCCCGCCCCCAGCACCACGATCAGGGTGCCCCACCAGATCCACGACACCAGCGGACTCTCGATCAGCCGCACGCTGGCCCAGCGCCCCTCCTCGCCGAAGGCCGTCACGACGAGGTAGGTGTCGCCCCACAGTCCGTAACGCACGGCGGGCGCCGGGAAGGGCGTGTCGCCGCCCTGGACATAAGTGTTCATGCGCGTCTCGTAGGGCACGCCGTCGATCCGCACCCGCGCGATGGCCGACTGGCCGTAGGGCTTTTCCACCACACGCGTGCTTTCCAGCGCCAGCGTCTCGTGGAGCAGCGTGACGGGAGCCGCGCCCGCATTCAGCGTAACCTGCGCGTCCTGCCGGTACGCCGACGAGAATGCGATGCCCAGCGCCATCACGACCAGCCCGACGTGCGCGAGGTACGCGCCGTAGCGCCGGGGCTGCTCGCGCACGAGGCCGACCACGCCGCCCCGCCCGCTTGCCCGGTACGCCCGCAGCGCCCGCCCGGTCAGCAGGGCCAGTCCCACCACGTTGTAGGCCGACAGCCCCACCGTCGCCAGCACACCGACGCCGCGAATCCCGAAGGCGTAGGCGATCACTGCCGCGCCTGCCCCCGCCAGCAGCAGGGGGCGCAGCGCCCGCCACAGCCCTTCCCCCTCGGCCCGGCGCCAGGGAAGCAGCGGCCCCACACCCATCATCAGCAGCAGGCCCAACCCCAGCGGAATGGCGAAGGCGTTGTAGAAGGCCGGACCGACCGACGTGTCCCGCCGCCCCTGCACCGCCTCCACGATGGTGGGAAAGAGGGTGCCCACCAGCACCATCACCGCGAACACCAGGAAGAGCCAGTTGCCCGCCAGAAATGCTCCCTCACGGCTCAGCGCGGCGGGCGGCTCGCCCTCATCGCGCAGGTGCGGCGCCCGCCACGCGGCCAGCCCGATGCCCGCGACCAGCAGGAAGGCGAGGAACCCCAGGAATACCGGTCCCACCGGCCCCCCGGCAAAAGCGTGCACGCTCTGCACGATGCCCGAGCGGTTCAGGAAGGTGCCCAGCACCGTGGACGCATAGGCCAGCACAATCAGCCACACGTTCCACGACCGCATCAGCCCACGCCGCTCCTGAATCTGGATGGAGTGCAGGAAGGCGGTCGCCAGCAGCCAGGGAATAAAGGAGGCGTTCTCCACCGGGTCCCAGGCCCAGTAGCCGCCCCACCCCAGCGTCTCGTAACTCCACCAGCCGCCCGCGACGATGGCGGCCGTCAGAAAGGCCCACGCCACCAGCGTCCAGCGCCGCGTCACGACGACCCAGTGGTCCGAGAGCCGCCCGGTCACCAGCGCGGCCACCGCGTAGGCGAAGGGCACCGCCAGCCCCACGAAGCCCAGGTACAGCAGCACGGGGTGAACCGCCATCATCCAGTGGTTTTGCAGGGCGGGATTCGGCCCACGCCCATCCGCCGGAATCTGCGCGAGCGGGGTGAAGGGGCTGGCGACCGTCGCGCAGATGCCCACGAAAAAGAGCAGGCTGGCATACATCGCGGCCAGCGCCCAGGGCCGCAGCGCGTCGCGCCGCAGGGTCAGGCTGAGGATGAAGGCGTACCCCGCCAGCAACCACGCCCACAGCAGGATCGAGCCTTCCAGCGCTCCCCACAGGCTGGTCACCTTGATCCACGTCGGGGAAGTCCGCATGGAGTGCTCGGCCACGTACCGCACCGAGAAGTCGTCGCCCAGCAGCGCCGCCATCAGCGTGAGGGTGGACAGGCTGACGAGTGCGAACACGGCCCACACCGCCCGCCGCGCCGCCTCGGTCGCCCGCGCGTCGGCCTTCACGCCGCCGACCACCGCCAACCACGTCCCGCCCACCGTAAAGGCGAGCGCTGCCAGCAGCGAGAGCTGGCCCAGCGCCCCCAGCGGGCTGGCGTCAAAGGAAATCAGATTCAGCACGGTGCGGGCCGCCTCAGTCGGCCTGCCGCAACAGGTCTTTCAACTCGGCCTGCGTCTGCGGCACGTTGTACTCCTCGGAGTGCTTCACCACGAGTTCGGACGCGTGGAAGGTTTCGCCCTGGAACTCACCGCGCACCACCACGCCCTGGTCTTCCTTGAACAGGTCGCTCACCGCTCCGGTGTATTGCACGGGAAAGGTGGCGCTGCCGTCGGTCACGTTAAACCGCAGGTCCAGCGTCTGCGGGTTGTACTGCACGGCCTTGACCAGCCCGCCGATCCGCAGCGGGCGGCCTTCCAGCTCGGCGCGTTGCTGCACGTACTCGGTCGGCGTCACGAAGTACTCCAGGCTCTTGCCCAGGTTCCCGAAGGCCAGGAAGGCCGTCAGGCCCACCAGCGCGAGCACGCCCAGCACGGTGGGCAGCGGGTTTTTCTTGCGCCGCCGCGCCTGGGGCAGGGGGGAGGGGCCGGGAGCAGGCGCGGTCATCGCTGCTCCCCCTCGTCCCGCACCTGACGCAGCCGCCACCACATCCAGGTCAGGTAGCCCACCAGCAGCAGGAAGGTCACGGCGTACACGACCACGACGTATCCGGTGTACTTATCCACGGGCGACCTCCATGCCCTTCAGGTCTTCCATCAGCTCGCGTTCCTCGCGGGCCTCCTCGCGGGCGGCCAGGATGCCGCGCACCCGCAGCAAATAGGCATAAAGCAGGGTAAAGGCGAGCGTGGCGACGAGCAGCACCCAGCCGTAGATGGGCGCGGCGTCGAAGCGGATGCCCCCCAGCAGCTTCAGCGTCTGCGTCTGGTGTACCCCGCGCCACCACTCCACCGCCATGTAGTTGACGGGCACGTACAGGGTGCCCACCAGCCCCACCACGGCGGCGACGCGGGCGCGGCGGTCGGGGTCGTCAATCAAGGAACGGATCAGGAGGTAACCGCCGTAGATCACGATGCTCAGGGCGGTGGTCGTCAGCCGGGCGTCCCAGACCCAGTACGCGCCCCAGGTCGGCTTGGCCCACAGCATCCCGCCCACGATGGTGGACACCGTGAACAGCACGCCGATCTCGGCGCTTGCCATCGCCAGGCGGTCCCAGCGGCGCTGCCGGGTCAGCAGGTACAGCAGCCCGAACAGGCCCGTGCCGCCGTAGGCGAGGTAACTCAGCCACGCGCTGGGGACATGCACGAAAAACAGGCGCACCAGCGACCCCTGGTTGAGGTCGAGGGGGGCACTCAGGCCCAGGGCCACGGCCGCCCCCAGGCTCAGCAAGGTGGCCAGGCCCAGCCCCGTCGTCACGCGGTCTTGTTTCATCTCAGCTCCCCCATTATCACCCGCGCCCAGTTCCCCACACCGTGAGGCCGGTGGGCGCAGGAATCCTTCGTCCCAGGAGGATCGCGTCTGACGCAGAACGGGGCAAGTGCGAGTGTCCCCGGTGGGGTGAGGCAGCAGCTTACTTCCTGCTACCGTGGAAGCCACCCTGCTTCTCACCCTATTTCCCCATTTCCCCGGAGGCTCCTATGAAGCGTTCCCGCATCCTGCCCCTGCTGGCTCTCGCCGCCCTCTCCGCTGCCGTCCTCGCCGCCTGTGCGCCTTCGGCCACGGCTCCTGCCGCGCCGCTGCCCGACCCCTCGACCTACCGCCCTGCCGACGTGACCGTTCCCGTGCCCGGCATCGGCGCCGTGGGCCGCTGGATGATCACCAAGGACCTCGTGCCCGCGACGTGGCTGGGCGAGAAGCAGGCGGGGCGCACCCTGCGCGAACCCATCAACGTGCTGCTGATCGACCGGGGCGCCCGCACCCCGCAGGAGGCCACCACGCGCCTGCTGACCGCGATGAGGGCGGCTGGGTACCCCCCGCGCGGCGGCCACTCCACCGGCTACTGGGGCGAGGTCGGCGGGCAGCTCTACCCTATGCTCCCCACCGGCAAGGGGGAGGCCTTCAGCGACGCGCCCTTCTTCTTGCCCAACAACCACGGGCGCATCTTCGGGCCGGTGGCGGTGGAGGGCGGGTACGCCTTTACCGGGGCCTTCAGCCTGGAGGGTGTGCGCGTCTACCCCACGCTGGGCCACCCCTACCGCTCCTTCCAGGTGTCGCGCGAGGACCTCGCGGACAAGTTGAATGCGGCATCGGTCTACAAACGCGCCGGATATGTGGAGATGGGCTCGCGCCTGGATACGGCGATGGAGACGACCGGCGACCATGACGGGCGGGCGGTGCTGCTGGTGGCGGGGGGGTCGTAAGCCGCTTCAGGCGTAGATCGGGCAGCCCCGCTCCTCCAATGCCCGGAAGGCGGGGGGCAGGGCCGCGAGGCGGTTCCAGCGCAGGTCGAGCTTTTCCAGGTTCGGAAGTCCGGCCAGCGCGTCCGGCAGCGTGGTCAGTTCATTCGCCCGCAGGTCGAGGGAACGGAGGTTTCGCAGCCCGGCGAGGGAGGTGGGCACGCCCTCCAGCGCGTTGAACCGCAGGTCCAGTTCAGTGAGTTCGATCAGGTCCCCCAGCGTGTCCGGCAACCGGGTCAGGTGATTGCCCTGGGCCATCAGTTTGGTCAGGTGGCCGCAGCGGCCCAGCTCTGATGGCAGTGCGGTCAGCCGGTTGTTCATCACATGCAACTCGCGCAACTGCTTGCACTCGCCCAGGCTGGCGGGCAGGGCCGTCAGGGCGTTGTTGTAGGCGCGGAACTCGACCAGCCCCACCAGATCTCCCAGCCAGTCCGGCAGTGTTTCCAAGGCATTGTCGGTCACGTTGAGGTAGGTCAGCCCGCGCAGGTGCCGCAGCGACGGGGGCAACCCGGTCAGCCGGTTGTTGCTGAGGTACAGAAAGCGCAGGTTGTGCAGTTCCGCGAACACGTCGGGAAGCGTCTCCATCCCGTTGTGGCCGAGGTCGAGCATCTCCAGCCGGGTCAGTCGTCCCAGCCCCGGCCCCAGGGCCGACAGCCGATTCGCGGAGAGATTCAGCGTTGTGAGGGCCGTCAGGGTCCACAGCCAGTCAGGGACCGCTGCCAGCGCGTTGTCGTAGAGGCTGAGAATCCGGGCGTCCGTGCAGCCCCGCAACGCCTCGGGCAGCTCGGTCAGGCCGCACCCATTGAGGTGAAGGTGGTCGGGCAGTGGGCCGCCACCCGCGTCGAGGAAGGCCAACACCTCCCGCCCCCGCGCTCCGGTCGGATGCTGGTGGTTTAGGCGGCTCAGGCTGGGGGTGGCGGCAGGCTCTGGCATGGGCCACTGTACCCACTCGCCCTTACCCCTCCACTGCGAAGCCGAACAGCAGCGTCGCCAGAATCACCGTGCCCACGTCGAAGCCCGCCAGAAAGACCAGCCAGGTCGTGACCTCGCCCGACCAGCCGCCCGCGAGCAGGAGGCTGGTCGCCTTCACGGTGGCGATCACCACCGGCACGAGGATGGGAAAGGCCAGCGCGGGCAGCAGAGCTTCGCGTGCCCGCAGGTTCACGGTAATGGCGCTGTAGAAGGTGGTTCCGGCACTCAGGCCCAGAATGCCCAGCCCGGTCACCAGCGCCAGCGCCCCCCACGGCACTGCTTGCCCGGCCCCCACCGCCCCGAACAGCAGCAAGCCGGTGGGCAGGGTGAAGGCCGTGACCACCGCGAGCGGCCCCAGCACCCCCAGCAACTTGCCCAGGTACAGCGCCCCGTGCGGCCCCGGATACAGCAGCAGTTGCTCCAGCGCCCCCGCCTCCTGCTCCTGCGCGAAGGCCCGCCCCGCGCCCACCGCCGCCGAGAGTGCCAGCGCCGTCCACACCGCCCCCGCCGCCAGCCCCGCCGTCTGCGTGGGGGTGCGTCCCGCCGTGTCCCCGCCCAGCGCCAGGCCCAGCACCAGCAGCACCAGCCCCGCGAAAAAGGCGGTGGCAAGCAGTGTGTCGCGCGTGCGCCCGGCCACCCGCAGGTCCTTGGCGGCGAGCGTCAGGACCGTGGACCGGGGACGGGAGAGCGTGGTGGGCGACGGATGCTCTTTTCCCATCCTCCACGTTCTACGCTCCACGCTCCTCCTCCACCCGCCCCGCCGCCAGCCGCACCGCCCGGGGCGCCACCTGCCGCGCCAGCCCCGGCTCGTGGGCGGCGACCACCAGCGTCACGCCCCGCGCCCGGAGGTCGCCCAGCAACTCCAGCACCAGCGCCCGGCCCCCCTCGTCGAGGTTGGCGAAAGGTTCGTCCACCAGCGTGACCGGGCGGGCCAGCAGCCAGGCCCGCGCCAGCGCCAGCCGCTTGCGCATCCCCGCCGAGAGGAACCGCGCCCGCCGGTTCGCGGCCCCCGCCAGCCCCACCCGCGTCAGCGCTCCCGCCACGTCGCCGGGCTGCCCGTGCATCCGCAGGGCGAAGGCCAGATTCTCCGCACAGGTCAGGTCCGGGTAGAGCCCCGCGTCCACGGGCATCAGGTGAACGTGGTCGCGCACGGCCCGGCTGTCGCGCAGGTCGTAGCCCAGCACCCGCCCCTCGCCCCGCGTGGGCCGCAGCCCCGAGGCCAGCACCCGCAGCAGCGTGGTCTTGCCCGCGCCGTTCTCGCCCAGCAGCGTCACTCCCTCCCCGGCGGGCACGTCCAGCGTCACCCCGCGCAGGATGACCTCGCGGCCCAGGCGGAGCCAGAGGTCGCGGAGTTGGAGGGCGTGGGGGGGCACGGTAGGCGGTGCGCGGTGCGCGGTGGGGTCGATCTCTTTCTGCGTCCCTCGCACTGCTTCCCGCCCACTCACACCCTCAGCCACGCGGGCATCACCTCGTAGAAAAAGGTCGCCAGCCGCGTGAACTGCCCGGTCAGCATCAGCACGCCGACGAGCACGAGGACCGCGCCCCCCACCTTCTCAAAGACGCCCGCATACCTGTTCAGGCGCCGCAGATTCAGGCGGTCCCACAGCAGCGCGGCGATCAGGAAGGGCATGGCCAGTCCCACCGTGTAGGCGGCCAGCAGCCCCACGCCCGTGCCCAGGCTGGCGGTGCTCGCTGCCAGTCCCAGGATGCTTCCCAGCGCCGGGCCGAGGCAGGGACTCCAGCCGAAGGCGAAGGCGGCCCCCAGCGCGACCGGGCCGTACCCCCCCGCATTCGCCAGCGCCCGCGTGTCGCGCATCAGGAAGGGCAGGCGCACCGCCCCCAGCATCACCAGCCCGAAGAAGATGATGAGGACCGCTGCGACCTGCCCCAGCAGAAGCTTGTGCGGGGCGAGGAGGGCGCCCAGGGTGCTCGCCGTCGCCCCCAGCGCGATAAACACCAGCCCGAAGCCCAGAATGAATCCCAGCGCCCGCCCCAGCGGCGCCCGCGCCCCCCCGATCACGCCGAGGTAACTGGGCACCAGCGGCAGCACGCAGGGACTCAGGAACGAGATCAGTCCTGCCAGAAAGGCCACCGTGACGGACGGGGCACCGGGCGCGGTCAACATGGGCCGAGTCTAGCGGGGCGGGGGAGGGCCGGGCGTCCCCGTGTGGGCGGCCTCGCGGTCGCGTGCGCCTTCCGCGACTACCCTGACCCGTGCCCGCCGAGCGCCCGCCCCTGATCTTCGTCTACAACGCCGACGGCGGCGTGGTGAACGGCCTGAAGGACCTCTGGCACAAGACCATTTCGCCCCAAACCTACGCCTGCTCGCTGTGCGCGGTGACCTACAGCCCGCTGGGCATGCGGCGCGAGTGGCGCGAGTTTCTGCGTGGGCTGGGGCGCGAGGTGCGCTTCCTGCACCGCGACGAACTGGCGGCCGAGTTCGGCCTGCGGGACGTGCCCCTCCCCGCCGCCTACGAGCAGAGGCCGGACGGCACCCTGGGCGAGTGGCTTCCGGCCTCCGAATTGCGGGCGGTGACGACGCTGGAGGACCTGATGGGGCGGGTGGCCGAGCGCGAGCGGGCGCCTCAGCCGATATTCAGCCCCACGTCGAAAGTCGCCCGGTAGCCCTTCTCCGGGCTGCCGACCAGACTCAGCAGGAGCTGGTTGCCGCCGTTGCGGTAGATGCCGTCTTGCGCGTTCAGCGTGTTGCGTTTGCCCTTGCGGCTGTAGGGAGCGCGGGCGTGAACGCGGTCGGTGATTTCCTCCGGGAAGAAGAGTTGCGAGGTGAACTCGCCCGTCGCCTGCCCGGCCGCGTTCAGGGGCCGCAGCTTGAAGTGGATGTGGACCGCCCGGCCCGGGTACCACCCCGGATAGACGGTGGTGAAGGTCGCCTTGCCCTGCGCGTTCGTGACCTGGGTGCCGCGCAGGAAGTCCCCAGTGTTGCCCGCCACGTCGGAGTAGACGCCCAGCGCGTCGCACTGCCACACGTCAATCAGCACATTGGCGCGGGGCTGACACCCTCCCACCGCCACCCGCGAGGTCATGAAGTCCAGCGTCAGCGGCACGCCCGCGCTGACCTTTCCGGTCGTGGTGTCCTTGCGGATGTCGCTGCGGCGCAGTTTCTCGTCCACGTAATACGGTCCCTCGGTCATGGCCGGGCGCACCACGCAGCCGGGCAGTCCGGTCACGCCGCTCGTGCCCGCGCTGGTGCCGCCCGCCCCGCCGGGGGGTCCGCCGCGTTGCGCGAGCACCCCGCCCGCCGCCAGCGCCGCCGCGCCGCCGCCCAGCCCCAGCAGCCGCAGGGCACGCCTCCGGCTCAGCAGGGTGCCGATCATCTCGTCGTCGTTGTCGTCGTCCGGGTGCTGCGGGTGGGAATTCATGATGGACCTCCTTGACCTGCTCCCCCCAGCGTAGGACCGGGGGGTTAAAGCGAGGTTGGAGGGGAGACTCACAGTTCTTCGAAAAACTCGCTGTCGATCCGGCGCACGTGGTAGGTCGCGCGGGTGAGGACTCCAACGCCATACTCGATCATCAACCGGGAGAGCTGCGTTCCGTCCACGAGGATGATGCTGCCGATTTGCTCAGCGGTCTTGCGAGCGTTCTCGCTGAAGTCCGACGTGGTAATGAAGACTCCCTTGTTGGCCTTGTGGTAGCTCAGGCTGCCCGCAAAGTTCCGAATTTCTGGGCTACCCACACTGCCCTGCCACCGTTTGGCCTGAAGATAGACCCGGTCGAGGCCCAATGGGTCCTGCTTGACCACGCCGTCAATACCGTTGTCTCCCGTTCGGCCCAGCGCTTCCCCGGCGTCACGGGTGCTGCCGCCATATCCCATCGCCACGAGCAGGCGCACCACCATCACCTCGAATTGCGTGGGCGAGAGCTGCATGACCTGTTCCAACAGTTCAGAAGCCAACGCGGCATTCAGGTCTGCGTGCAAGGTTTCGAGCTGCTCATCTGGCGAAAGGGCGGCCTCAACAGCGACGGGCTGTGCGGTTTGTAATGGGACTGGCGCTTGCGCGGTCCGGCCCCCAGCGATGAACTGGGCGTACTGCGGCACGGTGCTGAGTTCCCGCATGGAGATTGTTGTGGGAAATTGTTCCAGCAGGTCGCGGCCTTGAGGAGTTAATGCCACGGTGCCCCGGCCAGGACTGCTGACTGCCCCAGCCTTGCTGAGATGAAACTTGGCCCAGAGAATTCGGTTGGCAAACCTGGCCTGCCGCCCACTGGGAAGCAACTCTTCAACGTCTTCCCTGGTCAGCGAGAAGTGAGCGGCAAGCGGCTGGTACAGGTCCCGAATCCGGTGTTCTTGCCCATCTTGCAACAGCAGCAGGAAGGGGCGCATAAACGCCTGAAAGTCAGGAACAGCCACGCTTCAGCCGCCACTGCGCTTGAAGCTGCGGCGATTTCTGTGGGATGTTCCCCGCCTCATCTGCCCCCAACCGCGTCCGCCGCCTTCGCCAGCTCCCCGAAGGCCAGTTCCACCTCCAACTGCGCCACCTTGAGCGCCAGCGAGGCGACCGACGCCGCCAGCGGTTCGCGGGCGTACGTGCAGGCCGCGTTCACGCCTTCCTGAATGGACAGCAGGGCATTTCGGGCCTGCGTGACGGCGAGGTACAGGCTGGCGTTCGTGGGCGTGGCGTTGGCCGCGTAGGCGCTGCGCTGCTGGTTGGTCAATTCATTCCCCCGGTCCAGCAGGGCCTGAACCTTTTTCGGGGTGAACTGGCAGGCCTCGGTCCGCCGCACCCCCGTGACGGTCGGGGCCAGCTCGGTCCTCACCTCGAACACCAGGCTGCTGACCTGGCCGACGTACCCGCCCACCGTGGTGGGAGCAACTTGCGTGGCCTGCGCGGAGGCATGTTGCGCCGTGAGCAGCGCGGCGACCCAGATCAGTCGTTTCATGGTGCCCCCAGGGTACAGGCCTGCTCCCCATGCCGGGGCGAGAATCGCCGCCCTGTCTCCTTGTGGGGACCCGTGGAGCTGCTTGCAGACCTGCAACGCTCCGCAGCAGAGGGGGGTGGCGGGCGAAGCTCGCCCCACAGCGGGAAGCGGCCCCCCTCCCGGAAGGCCGCTCCTGCACGGACGTTTGGATGGAAAGCGGGACGCTTACGCCCCGGCGGGCTGCTGGGAGCGTTTGCGGCGGGCACGCCATTCCTCGAAGTACACGACCATCGGGGCCACGATGTAGATCGAGGAGTAGGTGCCGACCAGAATCCCGACGAGCAGGATCAGCGCGAAGTCGCGCAGCACCGGGCCGCCGAGAATCAGCAGGCTGACCAGCGGCAGCATGGTGCACACCGAGGTCATCACCGTGCGCGAGAGCGTCTGGTTGATGGAGGTGTTCACGATCTCGCGGTAGCTCGCGCCGCGCATCACGCGCAGGTTCTCGCGGATACGGTCGGAGATGATGATCGAGTCGTTCAGCGAGTACCCGATCAGGGTCAGCAGCGCCGCCACCGTCCCCACCGTGAATTCCAGCCCCAGCAGGCTGAACAGGCCCATCGCGATCGCCACGTCGTGCAGCGCGGCCACCACGCTGCCCAGGCCCATCGTGAAGTCGAAGCGGAAGCCCACGTACACCAGAATCAGCCCCAGTCCCAGCAGGGCGGCGAGCGCCGTGTTGCGCGTGAGTTCCTGGCCCACGGCGGGGCCGACCGTCTCGCGGGCCAGCACCTCGCCCTGCGGCAGCTTGCCGATGGCCGCGCTGAGCTGATCGGCCTCGGCGGCGGTGAGTTCGGGCACCTTCACGGTGTACTGCGAGCGCTCGGCGACCGGGACCAGCTCGCGCTGAATGGTCGAGTTCTGGGCGTTGACCTTGTCCAGCCCCGCGCCCGTCACGGCCCCGCGCACCTGCTCGGTGGTGGTGGCCTCGCTCGCCCGCACGGTCAGGGTGGTGCCGGAGGTGAAGTCCACCCCGTAGTTCAGCCCCTTGGTGGCCAGAATCAGGCCGCCGCCCAGCGCCAGCAGCACGCTGAAGGTGGTCACGATGGGCGCGGCCTTCATGAACTGGATGTTCGTCTTGCCGATGCGGGTGGGCGCGGAGATGTTCGGCTTACGTTGCGCCAGCCACTGCATGAACCACTTGGCGAACACGAGGTTCGAGAAGGTCGAGATGACCACGCCGATGATCAGGGTGACCGCGAAGCCCTTCACGGCGCCCGTCGAGTAGTTGTAGAGCGCCACTGCCGAGAGAATCTGCGCGGTGTTCACGTCGAGAATGGCGACCGTGGACTGCTCGTACCCGGCGCCGATGGCGCCTCGGATGCCCTTGCCCCGGCGCATCTCTTCCTTGATGCGCTCAAAGGACACCACGTTGCCGTCCACCGCGCCGCCGATGGTGAGCACCAGCCCCGCGATGCCCGGCAGCGTCAGGGTGACCCCGAAGCCGCCCAGCGCCCCCAGAATCACGACCGCCGAGAACAGCAGCCCCAGGGCACCGACCAGCCCGAACCAGAAGCCGTAGTACACGAACAGCATGGCGAACACCAGCGCGATGCCCACCGCCGAGGCGATGGCGCCGCTGCGAATCGCGTCCGCGCCCAGCGTCGGGCCGATGGCGCGTTCGGCCTCGGTCTTGATGGCGATGGGCAGGGCGCCGGATTGCAGCACCAGCGCGAGTTGGCTGGCTTCCTCGGCGTCAAAGTCCCCGGTGATCTGCACGTCGCGGAACAGGGGCTGCTGGATGGTCGCCACCGACTGAATCTGGTCGTCCAGCACGATCGCCATCAACTTGCCGACATTCTGGCCGGTAAACGCCCCGAACGTCTTGGCGCCTTCCTCCGTGTTCTGGAAGGTCACGACCCAGCCGCCGCGTGTGGGGTCGGTGGCGGCCTGGGCGCTGTCGATCACCTCACCCGTCGCCAGCACCGGGCCGAGGTCTTCCAGGGTGTAGCCGCCCGTCGCGGGCTTCTGTTGGACGAGCGCCGGGTCCGGCTGCGCCCCCTGCTCCACGATGCGGAACTCCAGCCGCGCCGTCTGGCCGATGATGTCCCGCGCCCGCTGCTGCACGGCGGGGGTGGCCCCCGGAATCTCGACCACCACACGCTTGTTGCCCGCGACCGCGACGGTCGGCTCGGCCACGCCCAGCGCGTTGATGCGGTTTTCGATGACGGTCTTCACCCGGTCGAGTTCCTCGCGGGTGGCGTTGGGGTCTTCCGGCGCGAGTTCGATTCTCAGGCCGCCCTTGAGGTCGAGGCCCAGCGTCATGAACTGGTAGTCGTCGTCCCAGAGGGTCCAGAGGTTCTTGGTGTGCTCCCAGGGGCGCCAGATGTACAGCAGGCCACCCAGGAGGGTCAGCAGCAGCAGCAGCGCGGTCCAGGGATTGGGCTTGCTCGCCGTCGGCGCCGGGCGCCGGGGCGGGGGCCGCCGGTTGCGGTTGGGGTTGGAATAGGTCACGGGGAAACTCCAGGGTACACAGGAAGGCGGGAGGTCAGGGGAGGCTGCGCCGCGCCCTCAGCCGCCGTCCGTCTGCCGCCGACCCAGCAGCGCGAGACTGGGAGGCTGGGCGGGCGCTGTCCAGAACGCCACCGGACCCAAGCGGCGCCGGGCCTGCGGTGGAGTCCACCGCGGCGCGGGCGGCGTTCCCGCGAGCAGATTTGGCCACGCCGGAGCCGGGGCGGGCGCGGGCCGCAACTCGGGCAGCGCCGGGGCGACCGGGGCCGCCGCCACGCGCGGGCCGGAGGTGCCCTCTGCCGGGGCCGGGGCCTGCTGGCCCAGCAGCACCGCCAGCACCGAGAGCAGCGTGAGCAGTCCCGGCCACGCCCGCAGCCCCGCCGCCCACCCGGTCAGGGAAGGCAGGCTGGGAGGGGGTTCGGGGGACTGGGGCATGGCAGGTGAGAAGCGCGGACGGCCGCGCAGTGCCCCGGAGAATAGCAAAGGCTTGCTCAAGGAATAGGGCGCCGAGGGGGCTGGACAGGGCCGACTCCGGTGCTGCGGGTACGGGGGCACGTGGCCCACTGGACCGCCGTCTGGTCCTCTAGCCCCCACTTAACCGTCCCCGACCACCCTGCTCCCGTCCCGGCGAAGGTCGCCGGGCAAGATTCCCCCGCAGGAGTAGCCCATGCGCAAGCCCAACCGTCCGACCCTCTTCGCCCTCGCCGCCGTCTCCCTGACCGCTGGCCTCGTGCTGGCGGCAAGTGGGGGCACGTCCCAGGCCCCTTCCACCCAGGCGCCCCAGCGGGTGCAGCCCACCCAGCCGGGCCAGGCTCAGCCGGGCACCGGCCAGACTCAGCCGTCCCAGAACCAGGCGCCGTCCAGCGGCACCAACTACGCCGACGTGTTCCTCCAGAAGCTCGCCGCCGCGCTCGGCGTGACCGTGGAGCGCCTGAAGGCAGCGGCCCTGTCGGCAGGGAGCGCCACCGTAGATCAGGCGGTGGGAGCGGGCGACCTGTCCGCCGAGCAGGCCGCCCAGATCAAGGAGCGGATGCAGAACGATCCGCTGCGCTTCGGCTTCGGCCGGGGCGGATTCGGGCGCGGGGACCATGAGCACGGCCCCGGTGGGCGCGGGTTCGGCCGCGACTTCGGGCACCACGGCGGCGAGCGCGGCAGCTTCGGTGGACAGGACCAAGGCAGTGCTCCCGTGCAGGAAGAGGTGGGCGCGGCCGAGATGGGCACCTGACCTTTCCGCCCACCGTGGCCTTTAGGCCCTGAGAAGGACCACAACAACGGAGAGGGGCGGCCCCCACCGGGAAACCGCCCCTCTCTTGCTGAATGCGGATGGCTCAGCGCTGGCTTACGCCTGCTCGACTTCCACCATCTCGCTGGCCTCGATGATGTCGCCGATTTCCACGCCGTCCCAGTCCAGGTTGATGCCGCACTCGTAGCCGGTCTGCACCTCGCGCACGTCGTCCTTGAAACGCTTGAGGCCCACCAGGGTGCCCTCGTAGACGACCTGCTTGCCGCGCGTGACCTTGGCCTTGGCGTTGCGGCGCAGCATCCCGTCGGTCACGTAGGACCCGGCGATGTTGCCGCTCTTGGGGTGCCGGATGACCATGCGGACCTCGGCGCGGCCCAGGTAACGCTCCTCGAAGACGGGGTCGAGGTTGCCCTTGATCAGGCGGTCGACCTCGTCGATGAGTTCGTAGATGATCCGGAAGGACTTGATCTCGATGCCCTTGGACTCGGCGACCTTCTTCACGCCGCCCGAGGGCGTCACGCTGAAGCACAGGATGGTCGCGTCGGCGGTCGAGGCGAGCAGCACGTCGCCTTCCGTGGGCGCCCCGATTCCGGCGAGCATGACGTTGAGCTTGACGTCCTCGCTCTCCTTGCGGGCCAGGATGCCCTGGATCGCCTCCACGCTGCCCTGGGTGTCGGCCCGCAGGATCAGGTTGACGGTGCGCGTCTCCCCGAGTTCGCCCATCATCTCTTCGAGGGTCAGGCGGCGGCGCTCGCGGGCGTTCTCCGCGTCGCGGCGGTCACTGGCCCGCTGCGCGATGACTTCACGGGCGGCGTGCTCGTTCTTGGCGCTCAGGACCGTCTCGCCGCTGGCCGGGGCCTCGGAGAAGCCCAGGATCTGCACCGGGGTGCTGGGGCCAGCCTCCTTGAGGCGCCCACCCGCCGAGTCCGTCATCGCCTTGATCTTGCCGTAGCCCTCGCCCACGACCAGGAAGTCCCCGACGCGCAGGGTGCCCTGCTGCACCATCACGGTGGCGAGCACGCCCGCCTGACGGTCCACCCGGCTCTCGATGATGACGCCCGAGAAGGGGGCCTTGGGATCGGCCCGCAGGTCCTCGAGTTCGGCCGTCAGGCTGATGTACTCCAGCAGGTCCTCGACGCCCTCGCCCGTCTTGGCGCTGACGGGCACGACGACCAGATCACCGCCGTACTCTTCCGGCACGAGGTTGAGCTGGGTGAGGTCGGTCTTGACCCGCTCGGGGTCGGCCTGCGGCAGGTCCACCTTGTTGATCGCCACGATCATGGGGACCTTGGCGGCCTGCGCGTGCGCGATGGCCTCGCGGGTCTGCGGCATCAGCGAGTCGTCGGCGGCGATCACGATGATGGCGATGTCCGCGACGTTCGCCCCACGGGCGCGGATGGTCGTGAACGCCTCGTGGCCCGGCGTGTCGATAAAGACGATGCGGCCCTTGCTGGTCTGCGCCTCGAAGGCACCGACATGCTGGGTGATGCCGCCCGCTTCCTTGGCGGCAACCTTCGTCTTGCGGATGTAGTCGAGCAAGGAGGTCTTGCCGTGGTCGACGTGCCCCATGATCGTGACGACCGGGGCGCGGTGGGGCACTTCCGGGGCGGCGGGGGACGCTTCGGGTTCGCGCTCGGCGGTGGCCGTGGCGCTGGGGGCCGGAGCCGGGCTGCCCTGGGTGGCCGTCTCGGAGGCCTCCGCCTGGGCCGCCGTTCGGGGCGCGGTGGCCTCGGCGGGGGCGGGTTCGGCGGTGGACGCGGCGCCGCCCTGGGCTTCTTCTTCCAGAATCTGCTTGATCAGCTCGACGGTGTCTTCCTCGATGGTGCTGCTCACACTCTTGTACGACACGCCGAGGCCGTCGAGGATCTCCAGCATCTTGTGGTTGTCCACGCCCAGATCCTTGGCGAGGGTATAGATACGAACTTTCGACATGCTCACCTCCGGTGAGGCCTGCGCCGTGGCAGGCAGGGGGTTCAGGTTGTCATGGTCGGTCTGGGGCCTGCGCTCTTAAGCGGGGGCAGCGGGGGCCGCGTGCAGCGCCGCATTCACCGCCGGGGCGTCTCCCCGGAAGGTCCGGCGCAGCCGCTTCTCGGTCCAGCACCCCGGCGAGTCGGCGCACACGTAGGCGCCGCGTCCGGTGCGGCCCTTCTGAGCACCGGGAGCCACCTGCCACCCGCCCGCCGCGTCCCGGCTCACGCGCAGCAGCTCGGCCTGGGGCCGCTTCGTGCGGCAGGCCACGCAGGTGCGCTCGGGGACGTGGGCGGTGGGGGAGGAGGCGGTCACCCTGGGGTCACTCTCCCTGGTCGTCCGGGCTGGCGGTCGCCACCGACTTGCTGTCCTTGAACAGCGCGTCAAAGGCGGACGCGGCGCTGGTGCGGCTGCCCGCGCCCGACTGCTCTTCCTGCATCGCCTGCTGCATCGCTGCGTCGAGGTCGGAGACGGCCGCGGTTTCGCGCAGATCGATCTTGTGCCCGGTCAGCTTGGCCGCGAGCCGGACGTTCTGGCCGCCCTTGCCGATGGCGAGCGAGAGCTGGTCGGGCATCACGGTGACGGTGGCCTCGTTCTCCTCGATCTCGATGGGGCCGACCTTGGCGGGCGAGAGCGCGTTGCGGATGAATTCGCGGGCGTTGGGGTCCCACAGAATCACGTCCACCCGCTCGCGGCCGAGTTCGCCGGTCACCGCCTGGATGCGGTTGCCGCGGTGCCCGATGCACGCGCCGATGGGGTCCACGTTGGGGTTGTGCGAGAAGACCGCCACCTTGGAGCGCTGCCCCGCCTCCCGCGCGATCGCCTTGATCTCCACGATGCCGTTGGCGACCTCGGGGATTTCCTGGCGCAGCAGGTACTCCAGCAGGTGCTCGTCGGCCCGGCTCGCCAGGATGGTCGGCCCCTTGGGGGTCTTGCGGACCTCCTTGAGGTAGATCTTGACCCGGTTGCCGGGGGTCAGCTTCTCGCCGGGAATCTGCTCGCGGGGCGGCAAGATGGCCTCGCCCGCGCCGAGTTCGACAAACCAGTTGCCCTTGTTGTCCGAACGGACCACCTGCGCGGTGAGCACCTGGCCCTCGCGGTCCTTGTACTCGTTGTAGACCACGTTGCGCTCGGTCTCGCGCATCTTCTGGGTCAGGGTCTGCTTGGCGGCTTGCAGGGCGATCCGGGAGAACTTCTCGCGGTCCACCGGAAACTCCATCTCCATGCCGACCTCGACGCCGGGATCGAGTTCGAGCGCGTCCGCGAGGCTGATCTGGAGGTTCTCGTCCTCGACCTTCTCGACGACCTCGCGGACGACGAGCACTTCGAGTTCCCCGCTGACGGGGTCGAGGTGCACTTCGACCCTGCGGTCGGGTTCCACGTTGCGGACGTAGGCCTGCGCGAGCGACTGCTCGAAGGCCTCGATCAGTTGCATCTCGTTGATGTTGCGTTGCTGCGCGACTTCACGCAGCGCGTCGGCGAAATTGAATTCGGGCTGGGTCATCCCAAGTCCTCCTGTATTGAGTTTTATACGGATTCCGTCCGCTTCCTGAACAGCCAGAACAGCACCGGCTGTTCATCCATCTCCCGAAATCCGTCCTCGTTCCTACTCCCTTCGGTCGGGTTTTCAGGTGTCGGGGACACCTTCCAACCGGAAGGCTTGTTAGCGGTGCCGGTCCGGGAACTCGGCGAGGTTGCCCTGAAAGCTCCCCACCGTGAGCGTCACGTCCTCGCCCGCCACGTCGAAGGTGACCTGCTCGCCCTCGACGCCCTTGATGGGGGCGGTGAAGGAATGCTCGCCATTCCGCACGCGGGCCTTGAGGCCCACCATGCGCTCGAAGTGCCGCGCCCGCGTCAGTGGCCGCTTGGCCCCTGGCGATTCGAGTTCGAGGCGGTACTCGCCCGAGATGGGGTCGGCGCGGTCGAATTCGGCCCCGACGACCCGGCTGGCCTGCTCCAGATTCTCGACCGTGACAGGCTGCTCGTCGAGGCGGTCCATCCGGATCACCACGATGGGCCGCCGCCCCGGATTCTGCACCTGCACGTCCAGCACCTCGTACCCCAGCGGGCGCAGGACGCCGTCCGCGAGGCGGTGAAGCTGGTCTGAATTGTTGTTCGCATTGCTATTCATATTGTAGGCCCCTCTTCTCCGGGGCCGGTCACCACCCCCTCCACGAAAAAAGGTGGGTGCAGAACCCACCTCGCTTTCGAGGATTTCTGAGGGCCAGTATACCGCAAGTGCGGCCAGAGGCCTGAACGGGGGTCACAAAGGGGTCAGTTCGCCGGAGTATCGCTTCCCAGCCGCACGGTCACGTCCGCCCCCGCCACCCCCGGCTCGGCGGTGACCTGCCCGAAGCCCACGTCGCGCTGCACGGCGGCGGCCCGCTCGCCGCTGAGGGTGGTGGGGCCGTCCTGGCGCGGGCCGTTGGCGATGGTCACGTCGCCGTAGCCCAACCCGCGCAGCCGCGCCTGCATCCGGGCCGCGCTGCCGTCGGGGGCGCCCACGTTGAGCACGGCCACCGAGAGCGAGCGCGGGTCGTTCGGGTCGCGGAAGTGTTGGCGCACCAGTTCGGCCAGGGCCGCCCGGTCCGCGATCCAGGTGCCGCCCGCCCCGTAGTCGCCGGGAACGGTGTGGCTCTGCACGCGCGGACCACGCAGCGCCGCCCCCAGCAGCGCCCCCACCTCGCCGCGCGAGAGGTCCGAGCGGGTGTGCTCGTGCATGGCGCCCACCATGCGCGGCAGCCGCCACCAGTTCAGCGGATTGCGGGTCTGGTTTACCAACGCCGTGAGGAAAGCCTGCTGGCGCTGCACCCGGCCGATGTCCCCCAGATTGTCCTTGCGGAAGCGCAGAAAGCCCTCGGCCTGCTCGCCGCTCAAGCGCTGCCGCCCCGGTTGCAGGTCGATGTGGAGCTTGCCCGCGTTGTCGTCGTACTTCATGCGCTGGCCCACGTCCACCGTGACGCCGCCCGCCGCGTCGGTCAGGGCGCGGACCGCCCCCAGCGAGAGCAGCACGTAGGAGTCCACCCGCACCCCGGTGAGGTCCTGCACGGTGGCGGCCAGCACCTCCGGCCCGCCGTGGCGGTTGGCGGCGTTGATCTTGCTCAGGCCCCAGCCGGGCACGCTCACCCAGGTGTCGCGCGGAATGCTCAGCAGGTCGGTCTGCCCGTCGGGGTGCACCTGCGCGAGCACGATGGTGTCGGTGCGCCCCAGGAAATCCTCCGGTTTGGGCGGGTAGGGCCACACGCCCGCCGAGTCGTCATATTCCACGTCCACCCCGGCGAGCAGGATGTTCAGGGGACCGTCCGCCGTGCGGGGCAGGGCGCCGTAGCGGGACAGGGCGGGCGCGGCGGGGGCCGCGAGGGCGACGAAGCCCGCCAGCACGACGAGCAGGGAAAGGAGGGTGCGGCGCACGCGGCGAGTGTAGCGGCGCAGAAGATGAGGGGCAACGTCGCAGCCGCGCCGCCCGCGCTCAGCGGCCCACCGCCTTCAGCCAGCCGGGGAGGGCCGCGGGCTGCGCCTCCTCCCAGAAGTGCGCGAAGGCCCGCCCGAATTCGGCGTTGACTCCGGCCTCCGACGTGGCGACGCTGTATTCGTTCAGGCCGCGCGGCGTCCACGACGAGTAGTGCAGGTTCTGGCTGCCCACGACGAGCATCTGTCCATCCACCCGCATCACCTTGGCGTGCAGGGCGCCGGGATACCAGCGGGCCTCGAAGCGGCCGGACAGGCCCCGCGCGGCGAGTTCCCGGCGCAGCACCGCCAGCCCGACGCGGTTTTCCAGGCCCAGCAGGCTGTGCTCGTGCACCATGACCCGCACCCGCACCCCGCGCTCCATCGCCGCGACGAGCGCCCGCATCCACGGGAGTGCGTCCGCCTCGTAGGTGCACAGCCGGGGGTTGAGCAGCGCGAGGTTGCAGCGCAGGCCCATGCTGAAGCTGACGTGCAGCAGCTCGATTTCCCGCCGGGCGGCCCCGATCAGCGCGAGCTGCGCGGCGTCGGCGGCCTGAAACCCCTCGCGGCGGTACAGGCTGAAGGCGCGGTCCGTTCCGACCGGACTCAAGGGGAAGGTCGCGGTGCCCTGCGGGTGCGTCGCCTCGGCCGGACCCGCCCCCCGGCACGAGGAGCGCACCCGCCGCGCGGTGACGCCGGGGTCGCATTCGACGCGGGTAGAGCGCACCCACAGGTCGTCGAAGACGTTCAGGCCGTCCCGCGCCACCGGCCCCCGCACCCATAGCCCGAAGTCGCGCAGGTCGCCGCCCCCTGGCCGCTCGGCGGGGAAATGCAGCGGCCCCACATTGAACCCCATCGCCACGAGGTCCCGCCCGTCCAGCACCAGCAGCTTGGCGTGGCTGTGGGGAAAGGTGCCCGCGTAGTTCGCCACCTCGACCCGCCAGCCCCGCGCCGGGTCCGCGAGGGGCACGCCCGCGTCCAGCAGGTCGCGGATCGCCGCGTACACCTGCGACCCCCATTCGAGGTTGGCGGTGACCGGGAAGTTGCCCAGCGCGATCCGCACCGTGACCCCCTGCGGGTAGGCGGCGGGATCGGCCTGCACCCGGCGGTACAGCTCGGCCACTCCCCCGGCCAGCACGGCCCCCGGCCCCCGGCGGGGTTCGTCGGCCCATTCCATCACCGCGTACAGCACCTCGCGCCGCGCCCCGGCAATCTGCGCCGCGAGCACGTCGTAGGCCCCGTGGGGGGTGGGCGGCCGGTCGCTGAAGGCCGGGTCGGGGTTCGGGGTGTGCAGCAGCCCCAGCACCCGGTTGCCGCACGAGAGGTCGGGCCGCCCGCCCCGCGTGGTGACCTCCCACAGCGCCCGTTCGAGCGGGGCCGTGGGCGCGGGGCAATCCAGCCCGGAGGCCGCCGGAATCGCCAGCGGCTCGGCACGGGTGGGGCGCGACTGGACGAAGGACACGGCCTGCTCGGCGACCCCCCAGACCCCCAGCAGCGTGACCCCCAGCGCGGCGAGGGTCAGGGTCACCTGCCGCCCGTCGGCCCCGTCGCGCTCCGGATGTTCGGCGGCGGCGTGGATGCTCGCGGCGATGGCGAGGTCGCCCACGACCTGCGCGGCCACCAGAAAGGCCGTGAGCCAGCCCAGCAGCGCCCAGCCGCCCCCGTCGAGCAGGCTGGGGACCCCGATCAGGGCCACCACCCCACCTCCCACCAGCCCCGCCGCGCCGAAGCCCAGGAGCCCCGCCAGCGCCGGACGCCACGCCAGCCTCGCCCGCACGGTGAGCAGCCCCAGCACCCCGCCCGAGATCAGGCCATACAGCCCGCAGGCGGCGGCGACCAGCCCGGCGAGTTGCAGGCCGCCCAGCACGTCGCCCAGGCCGCCTCCCTGGTAGATGCCCGCCAGCCCCAGCACCCCGGTGACGGGCACGATCAGCAGCCCCGCCGTCGTGCCCGTCGCGGCCCCCGCCCGCAGCCGCGCCTGCCCCCGCGAGAGGCCCAGCCGCCCCAGCGGCAGCGCCCGCGCCGAGAGCGCCCCCGACAGCCCGAAGCCCAGCGTGACGCTCACGAGTGCCCCCAGCCCGCCCACCAGCGCCCGTACCAGCGGCTGCCCCGGCGGCACCAGCGCGAGCACCACGCTCAGCACGCCGCGGGCCAGCAGCAGCCCCAGCGCCAGCCCGGCCAGCGCGGCGAGCGCGAGCCGTCCGCCTTGGGCGGGGCTGGGGGGGCGGGGCAGCAGGCGCATGGAGGTTCAGGATAGGCGAGCAGGTATCCCTACCGCCGCGCTTCGACGCCCAGCCGCGCGGCCCCCAGTCCGCCGTAGCCCACCTCGTCGGCGGGGGGGTGGGTCAGCCCGGCCCGCGCGTCGCGCAGCAGGCGCTCGAGCCCCAGCGCGGGCAGCAGCGCCGCCCCGCCCGCCGTCCGCACGGCGAGGTCGGTGGTAGCGACGGCCGCATTCGTCGCGTGGACCTTCGCCGCGCCCAGCAGCGGCACCGCCCCCGGCCCCGGCGCGGTGTCCCAGGCCCGCGCCGCCGATGCCAGCAGGGCGCGGGAGGCTGTCAGCTCCGCCGCCATCCGGCCCACCGCTTCCTGCACGCGCGGCAGAGTGGCGATGGGGGCGCCCAGCGCGGTGGGCACCCGCTCCCGCGCGTAAGCCGTCAGCGTCTCCAGCGCCGCGAAGCCGACCCCCAGGTACGTCGCCGCGAGGGCCGTCCAGAACCACGCGCTGCTCGCGGGGTGGGCCGGGGTCGGTGGGGCGACGTGTTCGGCGGGGACCCAGACCCCGCCAAAGGTCACGTCATGGCTGCCGCTTCCGCGCAGGGCGAGCGCTCCCACCCAGGTCGGTTCCACCGCCACGCCGGGGGCGTCCAGCGGCACCAGCAGCCGGGCGACCTCCCCGGCGGGGGTGGCCGCGCTGACGACCGCCAGCCCCAGCTCCCGCGCTCCGGTGGCCCAGGTCTTGCGGCCGGTGACCCGCCAGCCGTCCCCGTCCGGCACCGCCGCCGTGCGCGGCAGGCCCCCGCGCGAGGGGCTGCCGAGTTCCGGCTCACTCGCCAGCGCGTTTACCAGCCGCCCCTCCACGCTCGCCCCCGCCAGCGCCGCCAGCATTGGCCCAGGCAGCGTCCGGCCCTGAAACGCCGCTCCTACCACATGCGTGTGCATTGCCAGCACCAGCGCGAGCGCCGCCCCCGCCTGCCCCAGTCGCCGCTGGGCCTCGGCGTACTCCTCCAGGGTGGCGCCCAGCCCCCCGGCCTCTCGCGGCAGGGTCAGCCGGGTGTACCCGCTCGCCCGCAGCGCCGCCCCCGCCTCCGGGGTCACGTCCCCGGCCGCCTCGCAGGCGCCTGTGTGAGCACGGATGGCCGCCTCCGCCCTCGCGGTGACGGCTTCGAGGTCGGCGGGCAGGACAGAGGTGGGCCACATGGCCCGCAGGGTAGGGCATCGCCGTTGCCCAGATGCCCCCCTCGTCAGTTCGTGCAAAACAGAATATAGTGGGTGAACTATGCCCCAATCCCCCCGCGACGCGGCCCGCGCCGACATCCTGTCCCGCTTTCTGCCGAGCGTGGACCGCGACGTGAGCGGTCTGGCAGCGGCCCACTGCGAGGAACGCGGCCTGACGGCCCCCGGCGGCTTGCCCGCCGCGACCCTCTGCCTGGGGAGCCACGCGGCGGTGACCCGGCTGATCTGGGAAACCTTCGCGCCCGGCTGGGACGACGTGGTGTACGTCTATGACGGCACGCGCGGCGAGCAGACCCGCTACCTGGGGGCCAAGCTGCACCTCACGGTGGCCCTCGCCGCCTCCGGGGACGAGCCCACGCCGGGCGTGCAGGCCGCGCTGGAGGCCGCTCGGCGGGCGCTGGCCGAGTTGTGGCGGGTGTGGGCGGGGTATCAGGCCACCACGACCGACGCGCTCTCGCTGGCCGTGACCGAGTTCGAGGACGTGCGCTGAGGCGTCCGCCGCCGCGTTACCCTGGGGCACTTCAACTCCCGAGGTGCCTTTCATGTCCCAGCTCACCCTCCCCGAGACCTTCCGTGCCCTGCGGGCCGTCAAAGACGACGCGGGCGTCCGCGCCGAGTTCCGGACCCTGACCCCCGCCGACCTGCCCCCCGGCGATACGGTGGTCCGGGTGACCCACTCCAGCCTCAACTACAAAGACGGGCTGGCGGTGGCTGGCCGCCCCGGCGTCCTGAAGTCCTACCCCATGACCCCCGGCATCGACCTGGCGGGCGAGGTCGTCTCGGACGAGACGGGCACCTACGCCCCCGGTCAGGGCGTGCTGCTGACCGGCTGGGGCATCGGGGAGCGGCAGGACGGCGGCTATGCCGAGTACGCCCGCGTCCGCTCGGAGTGGCTGGTGCCGCTGCCCCCCGGCACGGACGCCCACTGGGCCATGAGTGTGGGCACGGCGGGCTTCACGGCGATGCTTTCGGTGATGGCGCTGGAGGAGCACGGCGTGACCCCAGGCGGGGGAGAAGTGCTCGTCACGGGCGCGGCGGGCGGGGTGGGCAGCACGGCGGTCGCGCTGCTCGCGGCAGCGGGCTTCACGGTGACCGCCAGCACTGGTCGGGCGCAGGAGGAGGGCTACCTGCGCTCCCTGGGCGCGGCGAACGTGATCGGCCGGGACGAGGTGGCTGCGCTGAAGCGCCCCCTCGAAAAGGAGCGCTGGGCCGGGGTCGTGGACTCGGTGGGCGGCGACACGCTCGCGGGAGCGATCGCCAGCACACGCACCCACGGGGCGGTCGCGGCCTGCGGACTGGCGGGGGGCAGCGGCCTGTCCACGACCGTCTTTCCCTTCATCCTGCGCGGGGTGGCTCTCTTGGGCATCGACTCGGTGACCTGCCCCACGCCGAGGCGCCGCGCGGCCTGGGAGCGGCTGGCCCGTGACCTGCCCGCCGGGCGGCTCGCGGACGTGACGCAGGTGCGGCCCCTTTCGGACGTGCCCGCCCTGGCCGAGCAGATTCTGGCAGGGCAGGTGCGCGGGCGCACGGTGGTGGCCGTCCCGGCCGAGTGAAGCGGCTCCGTGCGGCGCGTGCCTGAACTGGGCCAGGGGCCGCTGGGCAAGGCTGGGGGAGATGAGACGCGGCGCGGTTTTCCCATCTCCCCGTCAGCCGGGATGCACTAGGCTGGCGGGCATGAGAAAACTCGGTGCGCTGACGGCCCTTTCCCTGATCCTGGCTTCCTGCGGCGGTGGTCCCGAACGCGTGCCGGACAATGCCCCCCCCGAAACCACCGTCTCCGGCCGCATCCAGACCTGGCAGAGCGGGGCGGCGGGCACCGTGACCCTGCAACCCGGCCTGCTGCCCCTGGCCACCGCGCCGGTCAGCAGCACCGGCACCTTCGCCCTGACGCTGCCGACCGGGCCGCTGGTCGAGGCCCAGACCCGCCCCATCCCCGAAACGCTGGAACAGGGTCTGTCCGACCTGAACTGCACGTCTGCCGGGCTGACGGTGAGTGACCCGGCGGCACGCGGTCTGCTCTTTTTCACCCTGCGGGCCGAGGGGGGCGGGGCCGGGGTACGGGAGGTGGCGGCGGCAAGCCTCACAAGGAGTGGGCCTCTATCCGCCTCCTTTGATGCCCGCGCGTGGTTGTATACGGATCGCGTGGTCACAGTCACGGGCAGAATCAATTGCAGAGTTGCTGGTCTGACGGCGCCTATTAATGTCAACGTTAAGACTGTGCCTGGCTGGATCAAGCTGCAAATAAGCGCAACGGGCAGCTACGGTTTTGGTGGCGCCAGCGCTGGCGGCAAGGTCAGCCGCACGCTGACCGACCTCAACACCTGGCTCACCCTCGACGAAGTCGGGCAGGCCCTCCAGTGAAGCGCACGGCCGCCTTGATGGCGGGCGCCCTGCTGCTTGCGGGCTGCGCTCCCCGGACTGTTTCCACGGGGGTCACGCCCAGCGCTCCGGCCCGGCCCGTCACCCAGATTCCGGGGGACATCTCGCGCTGGTCGGGGACGGGCAGCGTCGCGCTGACCGGGCCGGGCGGACAGGTGCTCGCGCAGGCGGAGGTGGCCCCTGACGGCCGCTTTACCCTGCCCTTGCCGGGAGCGGCGGCCCTGACGCCCCTGCTGCGCTCGCCCACCGAGGCCCTCTCGGCGCTGGGCTGCACAGGCAGTGTCCTGAGCAGCGACACGGGGGCGGGCAGCTACGCCTTCCTGGGCCTGACCCCGCAGCGCTCGCAGGCCGCGACCGTCTTTGCGGCGCAGGCCGAGCGCACCGGCTTCGTGTCGGGGGTCTTCTCGGGCCGCGTCTACCTGTACGTCAACCGGCCGACCCGCCTGAGCGGCACGGTGGACTGCGGGCCGATTGTCAAGGACTTCGCCGGGGTGCAGGCCGCCGTGCCCGTCACAGTCGACGTGAACGCGCAGCCTGGCTGGAATGCCCTGGAACTCGGCGTCAACGTCCGGGCCAGCCTGGGCGGCGCGAGCGCGGGGGGCCGCCTTGCGGCGGTGGCCGACGCCGAACGCGTGTGGCGCACCCCCGAAGAAGTGGTGCAGCAGGTCACGGGGTCCTGAGCGTCCGGAGTTGGGGAAGAGGGGGAGCGGCGGGTCTGCTCCCCCCTTCTCTGGCCCGACCCCAGCATGCTCTACCCTCTCCCCATGCCCCAGTCCCCAGCCCCCCCCGTGGGCCGCTTCGCCCCCAGCCCCACGGGCGCGATGCACCTGGGCAATGCCCGGACGGCGCTGCTCGCGTGGCTGCACTCGCGGGCGCTCGGCGGGCGGCACCTGCTCAGGTTCGAGGACCTCGACACCGGACGGGTGCGGCCCTGGGCCTTCGGCGTGACCCGGCGCGATCTGGAATGGCTGGGGCTGGACTGGGACGCCGAAACGCGGCAGTCCCAGAGGCTGGACGTGTACGCGGATGCCCTCGCCCGGCTCACGGGGGCGGGGGAGACGTACCCCTGCACCTGCACCCGCCGCGAG
This sequence comes from Deinococcus sp. HSC-46F16, assembly GCF_024171495.1. Lineage (NCBI taxonomy): Bacteria > Thermotogati > Deinococcota > Deinococci > Deinococcales > Deinococcaceae > Deinococcus > Deinococcus sp. HSC-46F16. The sequence goes on along the minus strand of NZ_JALJZW010000001.1, from coordinate 796,183 downwards.
ATCGCTCAGGCCGTTCAGGCGAGCGCGGGGGCGCCGCATGGCACGGAGCCGGTCTATCCGGGCCTCTGCCGCACGCATCCCCCCGGTCCGGGCCGCCCCGCCGCCCGGCGCTGGCGTGTGCCCGACGTAACCGTCTGTGCCCAGGATGCCCTCACCGGGGACAGGCTCTGCCAGCACCTCCCCAGCGAGGTGGGCGACTTCGTGCTCCAGCGGGGCGACGGCGCCTACGCCTATCACCTCGCCGTGGTCGTGGACGACGCGGCGATGGGCGTGACGGACGTGGTGCGCGGGCGGGACCTGTGGCCCGCCACACCCCGCCAGGTCGCCTTGCAGGGGGCGCTGGGCCTTCCCACGCCGAGATACCTCCACGTCCCCCTGATGACCGACTTCCGGGGCGAGCGCCTCGCCAAGCGGGGTGGGGCGCCCCCGGTGCAGGCGCTGCGCGAGGGGGGCGAGGAGGCCGGGCAGGTGCTCACCACGCTCGCCCGTTCGCTGGGCTGGGAGGTGCCGGACACGGTGACTGCACGGGACCTCCTCCCCCTCTGGCGGCAAATATTAGAGGAGGCCGGATGGTCGCTCCCGTCACAAACTTAGACAACCTGTCTAAGTTTCCCCGCCTGCTGCCGGGCCGGGCGGTCTACCCTGAGCATCATGTCTCTGAGTCTTCCGGACTACCCGCAGCCTGATGCGCGGGGCCGCTTCGGGCGCTTCGGCGGGCGCTACGTCCCCGAGACGCTGATCCCCGCCCTGGACGAACTGGAGCGGGCCTACCTCGATGCCAAGAGGGACCCCGAGTTTCTGAACGAGTTGGAACGGCTGCTGCGCGAGTTCGTGGGCCGCCCCAGCCCGCTGTACCTCGCCCGCCGCCTGACCGAGCACGCGGGCGGGGCGAAGATCTACCTCAAGCGCGAGGACCTCAACCACACGGGCGCCCACAAGATCAACAACTGCCTCGCGCAGGCGCTGCTCGCCGTGCGGATGGGCAAGAAGCGCGTGATCGCGGAAACGGGCGCCGGGCAGCACGGGGTCGCCTCCGCCACCGCCGCCGCCCTGCTGGGCCTGGATTGCATCGTGTACATGGGCGCCGAGGACATCCGCCGCCAGGCCCTCAACGTCTTCCGGATGCGCCTGCTGGGCGCCGAGGTCCGCGAGGTCACCTCGGGCACCGCGACCCTCAAGGACGCCACCAACGAGGCCATCCGCGACTGGGTCACCAACGTGCGCGACACCTTCTACATTCTGGGCAGCGTGGTGGGGCCGCACCCCTACCCGGCGATGGTCCGCGACTTCCAGGCCGTGATCGGGGAGGAGGTCAAGGTGCAATTGGAAGCGATCGAGGGTCGCACGGCCCCCGACGCCGTCGTCGCCTGCGTGGGTGGCGGCTCCAACGCCATCGGCATCTTCGCGCCCTACGCCTACCTGCCCCAAGAGGAGCGCCCCCGCCTGATCGGCACCGAGGCCGCCGGGGAGGGCGTGGAGAGCGGCAAGCACGCGGCGTCGGTCGCGGGAGGACGCATCGGCGTGCTGCACGGCTCGATGATGTACCTCCTCAACGATGACGAGGGCCAGATCGTCCCGCCGCACTCGGTGAGCGCGGGGCTGGACTACCCCGGCATCGGGCCGGAGCACTGCCATTACTCGGCAACCGGGGTGGCCGAATACGTGCCCGTCACCGACGCGCAGGCGCTCGAAGCCCTGCAACTCCTGACCCGGCTCGAAGGCATCATCCCCGCGCTGGAGAGTGCCCACGCGATCTCCCACGCCGTGCAGCTCGCGCCCGAACTGGGGCCAGACGGGATCATCGTGGTGAACCTCTCCGGGCGCGGCGACAAGGACGTGGCCGAGGTGATGCGCTTGCTGGAACAGGAACGGGACGCGGGCCTGCTGGACAAGGACCCCGAGCAACTCATCGCGGAGGTGCTGGCATGACCGCCACGCTGACGAGGGGCGCCGAGCGCCTCCACGCCGCCTTCGCCCGCGCGAGTGCAGAGAACCGCGCCGCCTTCATCCCCTTCATGACGGGCGGGTTTCCCAGCGCCGCCGAGTTCCCGGCGGTGGCCGAGGCCCTGCTCGCGCATGCGGACATCCTCGAAGTCGGGATTCCCTACTCCGACCCCCTCGGCGACGGTCCCACCATCCAGCGGGCGTCCGAGCAGGCGCTGGCGGGTGGCACGAGCACCCGGCGCACGCTGGGACTGATCCGCGAGTTGCGGGCGCGGCACGATGCGCCCATCGTCGTGATGACCTACGTGAACCCCATCTACGCCGTCGGCCCGCGCGAGTTCATGCGGCTCGCGCGGGAAGCGGGGGTGGACGGCCTGATTCTCCCCGACCTCCCGCCCGACCAGGACCTCGAAATTGCCGACCTCGCCGCCGAACACGGGCTGGCCGTCACCTTCCTGATCGCACCCACGAGCACGCCCGAGCGGGTGAAGCTCGTGGCGGAGGCGTGCACGGGCTTCCTGTACGCGGTGTCCGTGACCGGGGTCACCGGGACGCGGGAGGGGTCGGCGCTGGCCGAGGTCCCCGCGATGCTGGCCCTGGCCCGGCAGCACGCGCGGGTACCGGTGGCCGTGGGCTTCGGCGTGAAGGACGCGGCGACCGCCCGGCAGGTCGCCTCGGTCGCGGACGGGGTGGTCGTGGGGAGCGCCTTTATAAATGCCGTGCGGGACGGGCAGGACGTGGGGGCGCTCGTGGCCGAGATCGCGGCGGGGTGCGGGCGGTAATCACCCCGTTCCTGGCGGCTCCCTCCTCCAAGTTGAGGGGACGGAGCCGCTTTTTTTCGGCATCCATGTCGACTTTTTGTCAGACAGCGGCAAGAGGCCGCCCTTACCCTGGGGAGCGATGCGTCTGGCCCCCCTGCTCCTGTTGCCCCAGCTTCCGGTCTGGATTCTGCTGGCGGTGGCGGGCGTGCAGCTCTCGGCGGCGGTGGATGCCCGCACGCAGGCCACGGCGGAGGCGGCACACTCGCGCGAACAGCTCTCGCACATGGAGGCGGCGCTGCGGCTGACCCTCGACCTCGAAACGGGGGTGCGTGGGTACGTCATCACCGGGCAATCCGCGTTCCTGGCCCCCTACCGGCAGGCCACCGCCGCCCTGCCGGAGGTCTTGGGCACCCTGCGCGAGGGCGTCGCCGCGCAGGCCACCCCGGACCGCCCCGCGCAACTCGCTCGCATCAGCCGCATCGAGACCTTGCTGGAACGCTGGCAAAGCCGGGTGGGCCGCCCCGAGATCGCGGTGCGCGGGCGCTCGGCGCAGGAGGCGGCCGCGCTCGTGGCGCGGGGTACGGGCAAGCGCCTGATTGACGCGGTGCGGGCCGAGGCCGCCGCCTTTACCCGCACCGAGGGCATCCGGCTGCGCGAGCAGGAGGCGGCGGCGCTGGCCCGCTTGCAGGACCTGCGGCGCACCCTGCTGGAGTACGGGATCGCGGTGATCGCCCTGTCGGTTCTGAGCGGCCTGCTTGCGGCGGCCCTGATCTCGCGCAGCTACCGCCGGGTCAGCCTCGCGGCCGAGCGCCTCGCGCGGGGCGAGGGCGGCGTGCGCTTATCCAACCGGGGACCGCAGGAGGTCCGCTCGCTCTCGGCGGCCTTCAACCGCATGAGCGAGCAGCTCGGGGCCGCGCAGGCCGAGGCGCAGGGCCGCGCCGCCGATCTCGCCACCCAGAACGCCCGGATGGGGGCGCTGGGTGACCTCAGCGACTGGCTGCAAGCGGCGCGGGGCTTGGAGGAAGGCGGGCAGATCCTGGCCCGCGCCCTGCCCACGCTGCTGCCCGGCACGCGCGGCTCGCTCGCCACCCACAACGCCTCGCGCAACCTGCTCGTGCCGCTGCTGACCTGGGGCGGCGAGACGGCTTCGGGCGGCGCTCCCGACGGCTGCTGGGCACTGCGCCGGGGTGAGACGCGCTGGCCGCAGGACTCGGGCTTCGCGCCCGCGTGTCTCAGCGGTCCAGGGGGTGGCGGTGGATACGTCTGCGTCCCGCTTTTCTCGCACGGGGAGACGCTGGGCATCCTGCGGGTTCGCCCCGAGGTCGACGGGCAGCCCCTCCCCGCCGACCTGCGGGAGACGCTGCCCGCCGTGGCGCGGCAGGTGGCCCTCGCCCTTGCGGGGCTGCGCCTTCAGGAGCGGCTGCACCAGCAGGCCATTCGCGATCCCCTCACCGGGCTGTTCAACCGCCGCTGGCTCGAAGACGCGCTCGCCTCGGCCGGAGCCCATGCGGTCGCCACGGATGAGCCGCTCTCGCTGATCGCGCTCGACGTGGACCACTTCAAGCGCTTCAACGACACCTTCGGACACGAGGCGGGGGACGCCGTGCTCGTGCGGGTGGGAGCCGCCCTGCGTGACCTCGCACCCCCCGGTGCGGTCCCCGCCCGGCCCGGCGGTGAGGAGTTCACCCTGCTGCTGCCGGGGCTGGACACTGGGGCTGCCGCGGCCCTCGCCGAGCGCCTGCGCGAGACGGTCGCGGGCTGGAGCCTCAGCCACGCGGGGATGACCCTGGGGCAGATCACCGTGTCGCTGGGGGTCGCCACCCTGGGGGTCCATGCCCCCGCCCCCGAGGCCCTGCCCCGCGTCGCGGACGAAGCGCTGTACGCGGCGAAGGCGGGGGGGCGGAACCGGGTGGCGGTGGCGCGGGGCGTGGGGGCTTCCCCGGTCCTCGCCCACTGATCCGGAGCCCGGCCCAACACCGGCCCGGCAGCCCCCCGAAGAAGCCTGCCCCAGCGGTGGTCCGGGGCAGGGCAACGGGCCCGGACCTACCCCAGCGCCTGCATGTTGATCGACCGGGCCAGCCCCGTGAGCTTCAGGTCGGTGGCCTTTTCCTCGTCCTCGGAGGTCTGGAGGAGCGGGGCGTCCTCGGTGCGGCCGAGCAGCTCGGCGTAGGTCCGCAGGGTGCCGTAGGCGGCGATCTCGTAGTGTTCGGCCCGCTGCGCGGCGGCGATCAGGCCCGCGTCGCGCACGGCGGGGTCGGCCTGCTTCTCCACCATCTCCCGCGCCTCCGCGACGAGGCCCTGCATCGCCTTGCAGGTCACGCCGCCAGGCTGCGTGCCCAGCCTCCCCAGGATCTGCTCCAGCCGCCCGATCTGCTCGCGGGTCTGCTCGGCGTGCAGCTCGAAGCCCTCCCGCAGGTCCGGGCTGCTCGCCGCCTGCGCCATCTGCCCCAGCGCCTCCAGCAACTGGTTCTCGGCCGAGTACACGTCCTGAAGCTGCTCGGTGTAGAGGTCTTGCAGGTCGGTCATCTTCATGCTCAGGCCCTGTCCGGTCATGGAACCATCTTCGCCCCGGCCCCGGCGAGGGGGGTGGGCCGGGCGTGAAGTCCCGTTCACTCCGCCCGCACCGGTCCTGCCCCAGCCCGCTACACTCCCCCTCATGTCTTGGATCAAGCCCCTCCGGATCGGCGAGGCCGACGTGTATTCCCTCACCGACGGGAAGTTCCGTCTCGACGGCGGCGCGATGTTCGGCAGCGTGCCCAAGGTGCTGTGGGAACGCGTCGCGCCCGCCGACGGCCTGAACCGCATCCGCCTGCGCATCAACCCGCTGCTGATTCGCCTGGGCGGGGAGAACATCCTCGTGGAGACGGGCTTCTGGGACCAGGGCGGCGAGAAGTTCGAGGGGATGTACGCCCTCGACCGTGACGAGACGGTCTTCCGGGGCCTCGCGGAGGTCGGCCTGACCCCGGACGACATCAGCCTCGTGATCAACACCCACCTCCACTTCGACCACGCCGGGCGCAACGTGACCCCGGCGGGCGAGCCGACCTTTCCCAATGCCCGCTACGTGGTGCAGGCGCAGGAACTTCACGACGCCACCCATACCCACGAACGCAGCCGCGCGAGCTATGTCGCGGCGTATATCGAGCCGCTGCGGGACGCCGGGCTGTACGAGGTCGTGGAGGGCGAGCACGAGCTGCGCCCCGGCCTGAGCGTGCTGCCGCTGCCGGGGCACAACCTCGGGCAGCAGGGGGTGGTGCTGCGCTCGGGCGGGCAGACGTTGGTGTATACGGCTGACCTCGTGCCCACGCTGGCGCACGTGCCCTATCCGTATGTCATGGGCTACGACCTCTATCCGGTAACCACGCTGGAAACGCGCAAGCGCCACTACGGCGAGTGGTTCGAGTCCGGGGCCATCCTCTGCACCCCGCATGACCCCGACGTGGCCTTCGCCCGGCTGGAGGAGGGGAAAAAGGGGGGATTCATCGGGGTTGCCCTGAACGAGTAAACCCCCTCCGGGGTGGAGGGGGCTGGAGAAGGGGAGGGTCAGCGCAGGATGGAGAGGTAGCCCTGCCGGGTGCTGCTGGCGTTGTCGTACTCGGCGGTCAGGACGGCGAGGCCCCCACCGTTCACGGTCACGCCCGCCGGAACCTCCCCGAGCTGGATGCGGGCGGCCTTGCCGCTGCGGGCGTCGATGCGAAAGACGCTGGTGTAGTCCGCGCCCCACAGCACGTCGGGGTTCTGTCGGTCGAAGCCGAACAGCCGCTCGACCCGCAGGTCATTGAAGGTGGTCAGGCTGCCGTCGGCGTTCAGGCGCCCGACGGCACCGTTCCGGGTCAGCCACACAGTCCCCGCGTCGCTGATCGCCACGCTGCCGCCCTGATCGGAAACCTCGGCGCCCAGCGGCCCCACGGTGCCCGTCTGGGTGTCGACGCGCAGGGCGGCGCTGGAGTAGGCGGGCAGGTAGACCAGCACCTTGCCGTCGCCGCTCGCCACGAGGCGCCCCTGCTGGCCGTAGCTGGCCTTGTCGTCCACCACCACGACGTCGTTCGCCGCCGTGCCGGGCGTCCAGCGGACGAGCGCGGTGCGGGTGCCGCCGGTCGGCTCGGAGACGCGCTGCACGAACCACACGCGGCCCTGGCCGTCGGCCACGCCCCCGTACAGGCCGGTCGGCCGGGGCAGGAGCGTGACCTCGCCCGCCGCCGTGATGCGGGCGACCCGCTCGTCGGTCCCCGTAGCGAGCACGTCCCCGCCCGGCAGCGCGATCAGGCTCCCGACCCCGAAGGGCACCGTCGCCCTAGCTCCGGCCTGAAGCCCCACGTACCGGGTCAGTTCGGTGCGGTACACCGAGGTCGCGGAGTCGAAGCGGCCCGCGCCAAGCACCCAGACGCCCTCGCCGGAGGAAGCAAGTGCGCTCTGAGCCGCGCCCACCGCCGTGCGGGCCGGGCGCACCGTGAGCTGCACCGTATTCGGTCCCTGGGAGACACTCGGTTGCGGCGTCGACACCCGCACGGTCGTGGTGCCGGGCGCGGCGTCCGGGGCCACCGTCAGCGGAATCGTCACCGTGGTGGTCGTCCCCGGCGTGACCTGCGCGGTCACGGGCTGGGCGCTCACGCCTGCGGGCAGGTCGCTGACCGTCACGGTCGCGCTGCCGCTGAAGCCCTCCACGCTGGTCACGTTGACCTTCAGCCCGGCGGTGGTGCCGGGGTAGAGAAACAGGCCACCCACGTGCTCGGTCCCGACGGTCAAGCTCACGCTGGGCGCGGTGAGCCGCAGAGGGAGCGTTCGGCGCCCCACTTCCCGCCCACCCTGCTTCACGATCAGGTCCAGGGGACCGCTGTACGCGCGGGCGTTCGCCGCCGCCGTGAAGGTCAGGCGCGTCTGCACGGCCTCCGGGGTCAGGCGGGCGAGCGGTGCCTGGCCGCCCAGGCCCTGTGCCCCCACACGCTGCGCCGCCAGGGAGGGCAGGGTCACGGTGGAGGGGGTCACCGTCACGCCGGGCACGCTGGTTTCCAGGGTGACGGCGCCGCTGATCCCGCCGACCTGCACCAGGCTCGCCTCGCGGCTGACCGACTCCCCGGCCCGCAGGATCAGTTCGGACTGGTCCCGGAAGTCGACCTCCAGCCGTTCTGCGGCGCGGTTGAAGGCCAGGGTCACGCGGGTGCCGGGAGCGAGGGTGCGGACGCGCAGGTGTTGGCGCTCCCCCTGGGGTGCCAAATCTTCGACTTGCACCGCGTTCCAGCCCTGCTTCAGGGTGAGGTCGAGGTCATAGACGTACGCGCCGCAGGTGGCCGTGCCCCTGAACGTTCCCGCCGTGTCCGAGTACATCCGCTGGACCAGGTGCCCGCCGTCCACCGTCTGCTCGGTCACCGTCCCCAGGAGGTCGCCGCCCGCGCTGAACACGCCCAGCTCGGGAACCTCGGTTCCGAAATCGGGGGCGCTGCGCTGGCCGCTGAAGGTGCACTCCTTCAGGAAGGGCCAGACCTGGGGCGGCGCGGGAAGCACCCCGCTGACCGCCCCCGCCGCCGTCACCGTGGCCGGGGTCAGGTCGCGCACGGTGTTACTCCACGAGAAGGAGGCCGCCACCCTGCCCGTCCCGAAGGTCCACCCGCTCAGCGTGCCCTGAAGCCGCGAGGGGTCGAGTGCGACTCCAGGGGCTGCCCGGTAGGTCAGGCTTACCGTCTTCGCCGCGTCCAGTGTGACTGTCTGCGCGGGTGGGGCCGTGAAGTCGTTCACCGCGCCGCCCTCGATCCGGAAGACGTCCCCGGCTTTCAGAGTCAGGGTCTTGGTGCCTGACACCGTGCCGCTGAACACCTCGGCCTTGGTCGCGTCGTTGAGGACGGTGACGGGGGCCTGCGCGACCCCCTCGACCTTGAGGGTCAGGTCATAGGTGGTGGGTACGGGCGGCGCCTTGGCCGTGTAGGTCAGGGTCACGGTCTTGGCCCCGTCCAGCGTGACGAGCTGGGCGGCGGGAGCGGTGAAGCCCTCGACCTCCGCGCCCTGCACCCGGAACACGTCCCCGGCCTTGAGCGTGAAGGTCTTGCTCCCGGCCAACGTGCCGCTGAACGCCTCCGCCTTGGTGGCGTCGTTGACGATGGTGACGGGGGCTTGCGGCACCCCCTCGACCTTGACCGTGAGGTCGTGCGTGGTGGGAACGGGCGTGGGCGGCGTTTTGGCCGTGTAGGTCAGCGTGACCGTCTTGTTGCCGTCCAGGGTGACGACCTGCGCGGTGGGGGCGGTAAAGCCGTCCACGGCCCCGCCCTCCACCCGGAAGACGTCGCGCGCCTTCAGGGTCAGGGTCTTGCTGCCCGCCACCGAACCCCCGAAGGCTTCGGCTTTGGTCGCGTCGTTGAGGATGGTGACGGGCGCTTGCGGCACGCCCTCGACCTTGAGGGTCAGGGTATAGGTGGTGGGGGACGGCTCGGGCCGCTCCTGGACAGGGCCGGGGCAGGCGGTCAAAAGGACGGTCAGTCCGAGGAGAGCAGAGGAGAGGGGCAGTGTCTTCATGAACGCTCAGGATTCTAAGGTTCGCGCTGCGTCTCTGCCTGATGATTTGCTGACGCCCCCCGGCTTCATGAAGGTCCCGGCCCCCACGCGCCCGCCATATGCTTCCCTGGTTGCTATGGGTGAAGCGAAACGACGCAAAGAACTGGGCCTGATGCCCACCACCTTCCCGGTCGAGGTGCGGGTGACGGCCGGGGGCGAGGTGACCCTGATGGGCGGCCCCGACGACCCCGCCGTGCGCGAGCGGCTGCTGGAAGGCCTGCGCTCGGCGCTGCCGGGTGGGGCGACGTGGGAGCAGGGCTACCGCCAGCTCTATCTGATGATGGGCCGGGGCGAGGGGCCGGTCGCCACCCCCGAGGACTTCGCGGCGATCCCGGTGCCCCCGCAGCGGCGGCTCACGGGCGACCTCGTGCTGGGCGCCCGCTCCACTCCCGAGGACGTGCTGCTGCTGGGCGAGGGGGCCTCGCTGCGGGTGCGGACCTCCGAGACCTCGCACGACGGCGAAACCTGGGAGCCGCTCTCGCTGCCCGACGACGGTGTGGAGCAGTTGCTGAGCCACCCCCTGGCCCGCGAGCGCGGTCCCCTGCTGGGCACCCTGACCGCCGAGCACTGGCGGGAAGGCCGCATCGACCTCGACGCCGAGCCGCCGGAGGCGCTGCTGGAACCGCTGGAGGACCTCGTGCGCGAGTGGGACGGCGAGGGCGAGGAGTGGCGGGAACGGCATCTGGAGCTGCTGGACGGTGGGGCAAACGGGGACGCCGTGCCCCAGGCCATCCGCACCCGGCTGGAGCTGCGCGGGCTGCCGCTCCTTCCCTCGTCCGCCAACCAGCCCCACGCGGTCATTGGCGAGGGCGAGGAGACGCTGGCCGTGTACCTCTCGCCGCTGGCCTACACGCTGGACGGGGAGGACTGGCTCCCCTACGGCGGCGCGGAGGGGGAGGCGACTGAGTCCTCCAACTTCGGGGACCTGCTGACCCAGATGCTCGACGTGCAAACCGTGCCCGTGACCGTGTGGGTCGACGGGCGGGTGGAGTGGGCAGAGGGCGACGTGCCGGAGGAGCAGGCCGAGCGGGTCCGTGGTGACCTGCGTTCAGCAACCGGGGCGGGCGATTCGGCGGCATGGGCCGAGTGGACCCGCACCCTCCTTGCGGAAACCTTCGCGGACGAGGCGCCGGGCCTCGCCGAGCGCGGGAGCCTGCCCGCCGTGCAGGGCGTCCGGCTCGACCTTCCCACCGACAGCCTCACGGACCCCGACGACCCCGCGCAGTACTTCATCGAGTCGGAGGTGACCTTCGACGGCCAGACCTGGCGAGACCTCTACGCCGAGGAACTGCCCGAGGAGTTGCGGGAGGGCGGGGCGGGCGGCGCGGCGAACTGAGCACTCACCCCCGGCAGGCCGCGTCACCTCTTCGGGGGCCGCGGCTTTGCGCTGTCCCAGGCGTGCCGGACGACCCGCACGACCAGCCACAGGCCGCCCAGCAGGGTGCCGAGCAGCAGAAGCAGGACGAGCAGTTCCAGCGGACCGATGTTGGGCATGGGACAGCGTACCCTGCTCCCGGCCTGCCTTCATGCGGCAGGTGCGGCCGCCGTGCTAGACCGGCCCATGCGCCGCCCGCCGTCCCGCCTGACCCTGGCTGCCGCCCTGCTGGGTGCATTCATGCCGACTTCGGCCGCCTTCGCCGCGCCGGACATCTTCGTGGCCTACCCGCCGCCGGGTCACCGGGTCGCCTCCGACCACGTGCTGCTGGAGGGGAGCGTGCCGCCGGGCGCGACCCTGCGGATTGACGGCCGGGCGGCGGAGGTGGGGCCGGACGGCCTGTTCATCCTGTGGTGGCCGCTGCGGGTGGGCACGCAGGACCTGCGGTTGGTAAGCACCCTGCGCGGGCAGACGGGCACCCGCACGCTGCGGGTCACCCGGACGGCACGGCCGGGGCTGCCCGCCACGCCGACCGTCCTCGACACGGCGAGCATCCAGCCCGCGCAGGACCACACCTTCTGGGACGCCGCCGGGGACAGCGAGGCCGAGCGCACCGTCCCGGTGGCCTTTCGGGGCTCGCCGGGGGGCCGGGCCAGCGTGCGGGTGGGGGAGGGTCCGGCGACGGCGCTGCGGGAGGTCGCGCCGGGCGAGTACCGGGGCGGGTTTGTGCTGCCGCCCACGCAGGCCCTGGCCGCCGCCCCCGTCACCGTCATGCTGACGGGGCGGGACGGGCGAACTGTGACGCGGACGGCCGCTGGGCGCGTCTCCAATGTCCCCGGCGCCGCCCCGCAACTCGCCGTGCAGCGCCCCGGTACCGTGCCCGGCCGTGCGCTGAACCCGGCCGACACGCTGCTCACGACCCCCTCGGGCGAGCCGCTGCTGTATCCCCGCGAGGGGATGACCTTCCGGGCGGTGGGCCGCGTCGGTCCCGACCTGCGGGTGCGCCTCGTGCCGGGGCAGAGCGCGTTGGTGACGGCGGCGCAGGTGGAGCTGCGGCCCGGTGCCCCCGCGCCCGCCCTCGCCGGGGCGTTGCGGGTAGAGGGTGCAGTGCCTGTGCCCACCGCCCTCGTTCCCGCCCTGCCCCTCGCCGCCGCCCTTCCGGTGCTGCCCCCGGTGCCCGCGCCCACAGGCGACCTCCGCCTCCGCCTGCCGCTCGGCGGGGCGCGGGTGCCCTTCACCCTGGCGCAGCCGGAACCGGGGCGCCTCGTGCTCACCGTATACGGGCTGGCGACGCCGCCCGCGCCCCCGCAGCCCGTCGCCGACCCCTTCCTGGGCGGGGTAGAGGTCAGCGCACCCGCCCCCGGCGTCACCCGCCTGGCCCTGAGCCTGAACGCCGCGCAACTGTGGGGCTTCGCGGCGGGGTACGAGGAGGGCGACCTCGTGCTGAGCGTGCGCCGCCCGCCCCGGCTCGACCCGGCGCGGCCCCTCGCCGGGCGGGTGATCGTGCTGGACGCGGGGCACGGCGGCACCCAGAACGGGGGTGCGGGGGCGCTGCGGGTGCCGGAAAAAGACCTCGTGCTGCCGATCACCCTCCGCGCCGCCGAGCTGCTGCGGGCGCAGGGGGCCGACGTGCGCCTCACGCGGGACGGGGACGTGACGCTGGGACTGTACGAGCGCGGCCTCTTTGCTGAACTGCAGGAGGCCGACCTCCTCGTCTCCATCCACGCCAACGCCCTCCCGGATGGGCGCGACCCGCGCGGGATTCGTGGGCCGGAGGTGTTTTTCACCCACCCGCAGGCGCAGGCCCCCGCCGCCGCGATTCTGGCGGCGCTGCGGCGCACGCTGCCGGACCTCGGCACGGGCGCGGGCCTCAAGCCGGGCGCCAACCTCGCCCTGACGCGGCCGAGCGCCCAGCCCAGCCTCCTGGTGGAGACGGGCTACCTCACCGACCCCGGCAACCTGCGGCTGCTGATGTCCCCGGCGGGGCGGGAGCGGCTCGCGGGGGCCATCGCCTCGGGAATCGCGGACTTCTACGCGGGGCAGGTCCGTCCCGGTCAGCCCTGACCCAGCCGCGCCTCCAGCCACTGCGCGGTTTCCTCGGCGCCCATCTGCCGGGCGGCCTCCACCGCCGTGAAGCCGCCCGCATCGCGGCGGTGCGGGTCGGCGCCGTGGGCGAGAAGCTGCTCGATCATCTCCCCGCGCCCGAACATCGCCGCAAGCATCAGCGGGGTGCGGCCGTCCGGCCCGGCCCCGTCCACCCGCGCCCCGTGCGCGAGCAGCAGCTCCAGCATCGCCCGGTCGCCCCGGAAGGCGGCGGCCCCCAGCGGCGTCTGCCCCCGGTCATTGAACAGTTCGGGGTCGGCGCCGTGCGAGAGCAGCAGCCGGGCCGCCTCATGGTGGCCGTGGTAGCTCGCCAGCATCAGCAGGCTGTCGCCGCGCTGGTTCAGCAGATTTGGGGGCAGGCCGCGCTCCAGCAGAGGCCGCAGCCGCTCGGCGTCCCCGAAGCGCACCAGTTCCAGCACGTCTTGCAGGAAAGCGAGGGTCTCGGCGTCGGGCACGGGGGGGGTGGGGTCAGACATGGGCGCAGTCTGACGCTTGGGGGCAGGGGTGGAAAGGGGATTCAGGTGGGGGTCACCCTGGCCCCCTACACTGGGGCATGCTCCGTCGCCTCTGGTTGCCCGCCGCCCTCGCCCTGGGGCTGGCGTCCTCCGCTCAGGCCCAGTCCGCGCCGGTCCTCCAGTTCCGGCTGGAACCGGAGACGTACCACGCCTACCAGAACGACCCGCCTCCACCCTTGACCCTCACCCTGACGCTGCGCAATCCCAGCGCCCGGCCCATAACCGTGACCTGCCGGGCGGTGGGCGGCCCGGTGCTGAAACGGTTCACGGAGGTTCAGGACGGCGAATCGGTCCTGCGCGACGAAACGGTGGGTGAGCTGCGCCCGCAAGCCGGGGCGCCCCTCTGCCGCCGCGTGGGCGAGCGGCTGACCCTGGCGCCGCGCACGAGCTACACCTACACGCGGGTGCTGGGGCCGCAGACGGTCGGGGCACAGGTCCACTACCGCAGCGGCTGGAACGTCAGCGCGGCGGCGGGGTCGGGATGGTTGCGAAGCGGGACGGTGACGGCGCTGGTGGTGCGGGGGAACCGGCCCATCCCCACGCCGAATCCGCAGGCATATCACGACGCCTTGGACGCCAGCCGCGCCCGCTGGTACACCCGCAGCAGCCGGTCCTCCCGGCCGGACACGCGCCTCTCCTTCGGCCTCGCGGACGAACTCTCGCGGCAGGCGTTCCTGGCAGAACTGAAAAAGCGTGGGCTAGACCCCAGCCGGGTAGAGATCGAGGTCGCACCGCCTGTGCGCTTCCCGGCGAAGCCGACCCCGGCCCAGACCGCTTCCGTGACGGTCACGCCCGCCGCGCAGGGCTACCGCTTCACGTTGAAGGTGACGAACCGGACGGGCCAGCCGCTAGAGGTGGCCCAGAGCTATTGCGAACCGCTCGCCATCGAGCGTGTGCCCGGCGGCCTGCGGATGTGGCAACTCGGCAACGGTCCCTGCCCGGCCGTCGCCGCAGGGTCCATCACCCTGCGGCCCGGCGAGTCCACCACCAGCGAGGCCCGCTGGGACGGCCAGGACAGCCTCGGCCGCCGCGTGCCGCCCGGTCAGTACCGCGTGAAGTTGGGGCTGGGTCAGTTCGTGGGCGAAACAGTCTTCACGGTGAAGTGAGCGTCCCCGCCACTGTTAAACTTTCCTCTTATGGACCTCAAGGCTCAACTCAAAGCCGCCGTCGAACGGGCCGCCGCCGACCTCGGCGCCCCCGTGGACGCGGCGATTCAGGAAACGCCCGCCAACAAGCCCGGCGACTACGGCACCCCCGCCGCCTTCCAGATGGCGAAGGCCCTGGGCCAGAACCCCGCGCAGGTAGCCGCGGGACTCGCCGCGAGCGTGCAGCTCCCGGAGGGCATCGCGCGGGTGGAGGCGGCCGGTCCCTTTCTGAACTTCTTCGTGGACGTGGGTGCCTTCGTCAAGGCCGTGGTCGAGACGCCTTTCGCCATGCCCGCCCGCCCCGACAAGATCGTCATCGAGCACACCTCGGTCAACCCCAACAAGGAGCTGCACGTCGGGCACTTGCGTAACGTGGTGCTGGGCGACTCCATGGCCCGCATCTTCCGGGCGGCGGGGTCGCGGGTGGAGGTCCAGAACTACATTGACGACACCGGGCGCCAGGCAGCCGAGGCCCTCTTCGCGGTGTCGCACTACGGCCGCGTCTGGGACGGCGAGCAGAAGTACGACCACTGGCTGGGCGAGGGCTACGTGCGCCTCAACGCCGATCCGCAGAAGCCCGCGCTGGAGGAGGGCATCAGCGCCGTCATGCACCGCCTGGAAGCGGGGGAACTGCGCGGCGAGATCGAGAAGGTGGTCCGGGCGCATCTGGACACCTGCTTTCGCCTCGGCGCCCGCTACGACCTGCTGAACTGGGAATCCGACGTGGTGGGCAGCGGCTTTCTGGCGCAGGCGATGAACATCCTGGAAGGCAGCCGCTACACCTCGCGCCCGGCGGAGGGCAAGTATGCCGGGGCCTTTGTGATGGACGTGTCCGAGTTCATGCCGGGGCTGGAGGAACCTAACGTGGTCCTCGTGCGCTCCGGCGGCACCGCGATGTACGCCGCCAAGGACATCGGCTACCAGTTCTGGAAATTCGGCCTCTTCGAGGGCATGCGCTTCAAGCCCTTCACCACCGACCCCGAGGGGAACACCGTCTGGACGAGTGCCCCCGACGGCGACCCCGACACCGGGCGGCGCTTCGGCCACGCCGACGAGGTCATCAACGTGATCGACTCCCGGCAGGACCACCCGCAGACGGTGGTGCGCTCGGCCCTGGGCGTGGCGGGCGAGGCGGAGAAAAAAGAGCGGTCCATCCACCTCTCCTACGCCTTCGTCACCCTGGAGGGCCAGACCATCTCCGGGCGCAAGGGGATCGCCGTGAGCGCCGACGACGCGATGGACGAGGCCGAGCGGCGAGCCCTGGCCGTCCTGCAAGGGATCAACCCCGACCTCGCCGCCAGAGATGACGCCCGCGAAATCGCCCGGCGCATCGGCATCGGCGCGATTCGTTTTGCCATGCTCAAGGCCGAGCCGACGCGCATCCTCGACTTCCGCTGGGAGCAGGCGCTCGCGCTTCAGGGCGATACCGCGCCCTACGTCCAGTACGCCGCCGTCCGCGCCGCCAACATCCTCCGCAAGGCGCAGGAGGCCGGGTACGCGGTGGACGGCACCGGGGCGGACTGGGAGGCGCTGCCCGACGTGGACCTCACCCTTGCCAAGCAGGTTGCCCGTCTGCCCGAGGTCGTCGCCCAGAGCGTCCGCATCCACTCGCCGCACGTGGTCGCCCAGTACGCGCTCGACCTCGCTACGTCCTTCAACGCCTGGTACAACGCCAAGGACAAGGCCGGAAAACCCGCCACCAACGTCCTCCAGAGCCCCAATGGGTTGCGTGAGGCCCGGCTGGCGCTGGTGGGCCGGTTGCGCCGCGCCTTCGAGGAGACGCTGGACCTGATCGGGATCGAGGTTCCGGCGGCGATGTAGCCGCCCGGAAGGGGGAGAGGGCCTGGGGCAATATCTCCCAGGCCCTCTCCCCTTGCCTCCAGTCTCAGCGCCGCAGCGCCTGTTCGGTGGCCTGCGCCTCCAACCCTCCGAAGAAGTCCGCGAGCTGGTCGGCCACCTTGGGCGAGAAGCGGTTGCCGCCGAGGTGCGGGCCGCTGAGCTGCACGAAGCGGCTGGGGCCGGGAGCCGCGCGGTTTCTCAGGCGCATGGCGTTCGTCTCCATCGGCACCACGTCGTCGTCGGGACCGGCGACGAGAAAAAGGGGCAGCCTGGGGGCCTGCTCGGCCAGGGCGACCGGGTTGAGGTGCGGCTCGGGTTCACCGCTCAGGCCGTAGGCGTGGCCGATCTCCGCGCGGCGGGTCAGGGCGGTGCCCCAGGCGTTTCTCAGGTCGGTCCAGGGGTCGATCAGGGCCACGCCGCCCACCGGGTAGGGGCTGCCCGGCAGGGCGCTGCGCAGCGCGAGCAGTCCGCCCATGCTCAGGCCCAGCGCGTAGGTGCGCCCGTTCCAGGCAAAATGCGACCCCGCCTCCTGCCGCAGGCTGGCAACCTGCGCGAGTGCGGCGGGGCTGCCCCAGGTGCTCTCGCCGCCGTCGTCGCTGAGCAGCACGGCCAGCGGCACGTCCAGCAGGGCCTCGACCAGCACGCTGACCTGCGGGCTGTCCAGCAGCCGCTCGGCACTCTGCCCGCGCGGGTGCGACACGACCACCATCGCGCATTCCTGGCGGTAACACGCGGGCGGCACCCGCAGAAACGACGGGCCGCTGACCCGCTCCAGCCGCACAGTGTCAGGCTTTTTGGGGAGGGGCAGCGGAGGGACGGCAGTGGTGGCCGCCGCGCCCGTCACGGCGAGGGCGGCGGCGAGGGTCGTGATCAGGGAAAGGGCGAAGCGGTGCATGGGCCGGGGCACTCTACCGCCCCGGCGGTGACCCTGTCCTGACGTGCCCGCTGAGGGCCTTCTCATGGGGCGGGCCAGGGGGCCTTATCCGGTTGCCGTCCACTCCGTTCTCCTCTCAGGAGAGCGCCGAGGGGAGACCTCCTTTCCCGGCGACCGTGTTGTTCCTCCTCGCTTCGCTCGGGCGGAGCAGTTGTTGTCCCTCCTGGGCCGGAATGCGGATCATCGCCCGAAGATGAACAGCCCCAACCGCTTGCCCAGCAGCAGGCGCCCAATCAGCATCGGGACCAGCAGGGCGATCAGGAAGTAGAGGGTCGCCGTCAGCGCGAGGGCGAGGGGGCCGCCGTCGGGAATCCCCACCCCGTACTCCAGAAATTGCAGCAGCGCGGGGTGAATCAGGTAGATGGGCAGGCTGACGGTGCCCAGCGTGGCGATGGCCCGCCGCAGCGTCCCCCCGCCCTCCGGCCCCCGCCGCTGCCAGGCGTAGGCCGCGCCCAGCAGCGTCAACGCCACCAGGATGGAATAGCTCCAGTTCAGCGCGTTGTAGTGCAGCGGGACGACGGATTCGCCCTTGAGGTTCCCCACGGCGGTGGGCAGGTACAGCGCGAAGACCACTGCCAGCGCCCCCAGCAGCAGCGGCAGGCGCTGGCGCCACCACGCCGGGAACTCGTCCAGCCGCGCCCCCACCCCGACGCCGGTCAGGACAGGCAGCAGGTACCACAGCACCGTGCTCGCCGGAAAGGGCAGGGTCAGCACCTCGCGGTTGAGGAAATACACCCCGAGCTGAACGGCCAGCCCCAGCCCCAGCATCAGCCCGATGGGCGGGCGCCGCCGGGCCAGGGGCAGCAGCAGCGGCAGCAGCAGGTAGACCTCCAGCGCCACCAGCAGGAAATACAGGTGAAAGCTCGCCTTGCCGTACAGCAGCCAGAAAGCCCACTGTTCCGGGTCCGTCAGCGTCTCCGGCGGACGCTGGGTGGTGACCACGTACCACACGGCGTACAGGGCGCTCCACAGCACGTAGGGCCACGCCCCGCGCGTGACCCGCCGGGTGAAGTAGCGCCGCAGGTCGAACTTCTTCAGCAGGCTGCGGGTCAGCACCACCGCCGAGAGAAAGACGAAGGCGGGCACCGCGAAGTGCAGGGTGCGGTTGAGGATCAGCAGCAGCTCGTGCGCGAGCGACCCCGCCTCGGCGTGCCGCAGCGCCATGCCGCTGGTGTGGTGCGCCACGACCTCCATGATGGTCAGCCCCCGGAAGGTGTCCACCGCCGTGAGGCGCGGGGCGGCCGTGGCCCCCTGCTCCAGGGGCGCAGCGGTCGAGGTGGCCGGGACAGGCGTGGCGGGAGCAGGCTCGGACATCCGGGTGCCACTCTACCCGCCCCGTGCATGAGGGGCGTCCATCCAAAGGCGGGGACGGCTCATAGAGCCGAAAAGCCGGTTGTACGGTTTCCGTCCAATCCGTTATCGAACCGGGAAAGCGCCGACTCGATAACTCCTTTCCCGGGAACCGTTTTGTTCCTTCTCGCTCTGCTCGGGTTGAGCAGTTTGTGTAACTGTTCAACCGGAATCCGTATTAGCCCCGTCCCCGCACCTCGTACCCCGCCGCCCGCAGGAGGTTGGCCGCCCGCGCCACGTCGGCGGCACTCTCCAGCCCCAGCCGCAGGGCACCCCCCTCCTCGCGGATGGCGAGCACCTCGATGTCCTTGATGTTCACGCCCGCCGCTCCCAGCGCCTGGGTCACCGCACCGATCTGGTTGGGCCGGTCGGGCATGGCGACCACCAGGTCGTGCCGGGGCGGGAGCAGGCTGCGCCGCACCACCGGCAGGCTGTCGCGGGTGCGCTTGCCCTCGGCGGCGGCGGCGAGGAGGTCACCGGGGCGCTCCAGGTCGGCCTCCAGCCGCTCCAGCCCCCGCCGGAAACGGGCCAGGGCTTCCCGCAGCGCCTCCCGGTTTTCCACCACCATGTCGCGGCTCATCCGGGGGTCCCCACTCGCCACCCGCGTGAGATCGCGGAAGCCCCCCGCCGCGAGCAGGCTCAGCCGCTCGTCCCGCGCCACGAGGTGCGTCAGCGCAAGGCTCACGAGGTAGGGGAGGTGACTCACGGTCGCCACCAGGCTGTCGTGCGCCTCGGGGGGCATGACCACCGGGGCGGCCCCCAGCGCCTCCACAAGCTGCCGGGCACGGCTCAGGGCCGTCAGCGAGGTGTGCTCGGTGGGCGTGAGCACCCACACCGCGTTTTCCAGCAGCGCCGCCCGCGCGTGGGTGACCCCGCCGCGCTCGCTGCCCGCCATCGGGTGCCCCGGCACGAAGCCCCGCACCCCCAGCGCGTCGAGTTCGGCGGCGATGCCGGTCTTGACACTGCCCACGTCGGTGACCAGCGCGTCTGGCGACAGAAAGGGGGCCAGCTCGCGGGCCAGCGGCCCCAGCGCCCCCATCGGCGCGGCGAGCACCACGAGGTCACACCCGCGCAGCCACTCGCCCGGCGTCGCCTGAACCTCGTCCACCACGCCGAGCGCCTCGGCCTCGCGCAGCACGTCCATGCTGGCGTCGTACCCGACGACCCGCCGGGCCAGCAGCCGCTCGCGCAGCCCCAGCGCCACGCTGCCCCCGATCAGGCCCACCCCCACGATGGCCGCACGCTCGAAGGAAACCGGGGAGGACGTGAGAGAGGCGGAATCGGCCATGCGGGTCACCGTAGCATGGGTCTCGCCCGGCCCCTGCCGCTTACCCCCGGCGTTTGCGGCGGCGGTAGGTCAGCAGGTCGGCGTACATCCGGGTGCGGGCACGCGCCCCCTTCCAGAAGCCGCGCTTGGTCTCCTTGAGCACCTGCCGCACCTGCCCCAGCTCCACGTAGCCCCAGCGGGCGCCCGTCTCGCGCAGCCAGTCGGTGATGGGCGGCTCGGGCCAGCGTTCCTCGCCCAGCCGGGGTACCGAGAGCAGCCAGTCGCGGCGGCAGGCCCGCTGCCCACTGAGGTTCGGGGTGAGGCGATTGCCCCAGTCACTCGCGAAGCTGCCGCCCCCCTCGAAGACGCCGATCGCCATATCGAGTTCCCCCGCCAGCACGGGCGCCAGAAGCTGCTCCAGATGTTCCCGCGTCAGCCCCATCAGGTCGGCGTCCAGCATCACCACGTAGTCGGCTTCGGTGGCCTCCAGCGCCGCCTTGAGCGCCGGACCCTTGCCCCGGTTCTCGCGCAGCTCCACCACCCGCGCTCCCGCCGCCCGCGCGACCTCGGCGGTGCGGTCGGCGCTGCCGTCGCTCGCCACGACGACCTCCGGGGTGAGTTCCAGCGCGGTTCGCACCACGGTCGCCACGGTCTCTTCCTCGTTGTACGCCGGAATCACGACGGCCACACGGGGAACGGGGGAGGGAACGGGCGACGACATCAGGCCGCATGGTACTTCACCCCCGGTCAGCAGACGAAAACCCCTCTCCATGCGGAAGAGGGGCTGGGGGTGGGGGGGCTGGCTCAGCCCTTGCGGTGCGTCAGCATCTCGTGACGGTGCACCACCTTGGCGCGGGGGCGACCCTGCTGCTCACCCTGGGCGAGTTCGTGGGCGTCGAGCACCTGCCAGTCGTGGTAGGTGTACACGTCCACGCCCTTGCCCCGCAGCAGGGCGTCCACGGCCTCGCGGCCGGGCTGGGCGGCGGCGGGGAGCGCCCCGGCCCCCGCGTCCGCGAGGAGCCCAGCGACCGTGTCCACCGCGTCTTTCTTGTTCGTGCCGATCACGCCGCTGGGACCGCGCTTGATCCACCCGGCGGTGTATTCACCGGGGCGGCCCTCCACCCGGCCCTCCACGTTGGGAATCACGCCCCGGCGCTCGTCGAAGGGCACGCCGGGCAACGCGACCCCCTTGTACCCCACCGAACGCAACACCATCTGCACGGGGAGCACCTCGTACTCGCCGGTGCCCACCGCGCCCCCCGATTCGTCCAGCACGTTGCGCTCGACCTTCAGGCCGCCCACGTGCCCGGTGCCGTCGTCGAGAATCTCGACGGGCGAGACCAGAAAGCGCAGGTGGATGCGCCGCTCCTTTCCTTCCGGCGTGCGAACGGCGAAGTCGCGCAGCACCTCCAGATTCTTCTTGACGGTGTTGTCGGTGATCAGCGCCTCGGTCGCCTCGTCCACCTGCACCTCGGCGGGCTTGACGATGGGGTCGGCGGCGCTCAACTCGCCGAACTCGCGCAGCTCCTTGGTCGTGAACTTGGCCTGCGCCGCGCCCCGGCGCCCCAGCACCCACACGTCGCGAACGTGGCTGCGCTCCAGCACGGTCAGGGCGTGCTCGGCAATATCCGACCCGCGCAGTTCCTCCACCGTCTTGACCAGGATGCGGCTTACGTCCAGCGCCACGTTGCCCACGCCCACGACCGCCACCCCCTGCGCGTTCAGCACCAGTTCGCGGGCCGCCGCATCGGGGTGGCCGTTGTACCAGGCGACGAACTCGGTTGCGCTCATGGAGCCCCGGAGGTCCTCGCCGGGAATCCCCAGGCGGCGATCCGCACTCGCGCCCACCGTGTAGATCAGGGCGTCGTAGAGCCCCCGCGCCTCCTCGTGGGTGAGGTCGCGGCCGAACTCCACGTTCCCCAGAAAGCGCACGCGGGGGTCGGACAGCACCTTCTCGAAGGCCCTCGTCACGCTCTTGATGGTCAGGTGGTCGGGCGCCACCCCGTAGCGCACCAGCCCGTAGGGGGTGGGCAGGCGGTCGAATACGTCGACCTCCACCGGCAGGGCCGTCTGCTTGGTCAGTGCCTCGGCCGCGTAGATGCCGCTGGGACCGCTGCCGATCACGGCCACCCGCAGGGGACGGCCCAGGGAGGGAGAAAAAGTCTGCTCGCTCATCGGTGCCGAGTGTAGCGGGGGCAGCCGGGCCGGAGCGTGCGGACATTCCCCTGGGCGGGACGGAAGCGGCCCCACAGCAAAACGCCACCCGGCGTGAACCGGATGGCGCTCTGAGATGTGGGGACTTTACGCGGCGGCGATGGTCGCCAGTGCCCGCTCGTCCTTGAGGGTGATCTTGCCGTACCCAGCGCTGATCACGCCCTCGCGGCTGAGTTCGCCGACCACCTTGGTGACCGTCTCGCGCACGGAGCCGACGGCGGCGGCGAGTTCGTCGTGGGTGGCGTAGATCATGGTCTCGCCGGAGTCGAGCTGGGTCGCCAGAGCCGTGTCCTTGAGTTCCAGCAACTCCCCCGCGATGCGGGCACGCAGCCGCTTGCCCACCAGGCGGTAGATGCTCTCGTAGGCCCGCTCCAGCGTCTTGACGAGGTGGGTGGTCACGACGAGGTTGTCTTCCGCGCTCATCAGGGCGGGGTTGATCACGTCGACGGTGGAGTCGGTCACGGCCTCCGCGAAGTAGGCGCGGTTCACGCCTGCCAGCGCTTCCTCGCCGAAGTACTCGCCGGGCTTGACGTAGCGCAGGGTCAGGCCGTTGCCGTCGTCGTCCATGGTGTGGACGCGCACCAGGCCGCTTGCCACGCGGTAGAGCATGTCGCTCTTGCCGGGGTAGAGGATCACGGCGCCGGGCCGGTAGGTGACAGTGTCCACGAAGGTCTTGGTCAGGGAGGTGGTGTGCGTCTGCGTCATTTGGGTCGCCTCCTGGCGGTGAAGTTGATCGGGCGCCGGACCATCCCGGCATGGATCACAGTGTAACCCAAGGTCACGTTTTTGTAAACAGTTTTGTTTCTTTAATCAGGCTTTAGGTCACAGATCATTCAAGTTGCCCCAAGCCCGTGGAATGTGCCCAGCACGATGTTTCCCCATATCGTCACAGGTGGATCAGGCTCACTCGGTCCTCATCCTGCAAGGCATTACGGAAAGAAAAACCCGGCCTTCGGAGCGGCCGGGTAGGGGTGCCAAAAGCAGCTTAGAGTTCGTCCTCGCGGCGGATGGGGAAGGCGTCGATCACGCGGTCCTTGTCGCTGATGTTGATCACCTTGACGCCCTGCGCGTTGCGGCCGGTCACGCGGACCTCCTCCACGCGGGTGCGAATCACAGTGCCCTTCTCGGTCAGCACCATCAGTTCCTCGTTGCCCGCCACGTGGGTCAGGGCGACGAGCTTGCCGGTCTTGTCGGTCACGTCGAGGGTGATCACGCCCAGGCCGCCGCGCCCCTTGCTGGGGTACTCGCCCACCGGGGTGCGCTTGCCCAGCCCGCACTCGCTGATCGCCAGCAGCTCGCTGCCCTCGTCGCCGCCAGGGACCAGCGCCATGCTGACCACCTCGTCGCCGCCCCGCAACCGGATGCCGATCACGCCCTGGGTCGCGCGGCCGGTGTCGCGCACCTCGGTCGCCGCGAAGCGCATCGCCTGTCCGTCACGGGTCGCCAGGACCACGTGGTCGCCGTCGCGCTGAATGCCCACGCCGATCAGCTCGTCGCCGGGCTGGAGGTTGATGGCGATCAGGCCCGCCGAGGTGATGTTGCCGTACTCGGTGATCAGGGTCTTTTTCAGCATCCCGCGCTTGGTGGCGAAGACGAAGCTGCCGGGCTCGCCGAAGCCCTTCACGCTCAGCACCGAGGCGATGTTCTCGTCGTCGCGCAGGGCGGGGAAGAGGTTGCGGATGTGGGTGCCCTTGGCGTCGCGGCCCGCTTCCGGCAGGTCGTAGATCTTCTCGTGGAAGACCCGGCCCTGGTCGGTGAAGAACAGCATGTAGTCGTGGGTGGACCCCACGAACACGCCCGTGTTGACGTCCTCCTCGCGCAGCTTGCCGCCCGAGGCCCCGCGCCCGCCGCGCCCCTGCGCCCGGTAGGCGGTCAGGTTGGTGCGCTTGAGGTACCCCGCCCGCGTCATGGTGATCACCATGTCCTCGACGGCGATCAGGTCCTCCTTGGAGATGTCGTCCTCGAGGTCGGTGATCGTGCTGCGCCGCTCGTCGCCGTAGCGGTCGCGGATGTCGCGGATCTCCTTCTTGATCTCGCGCCACAGCAGCCGCTCCTCGCCCAGGATGGACCGCAGGCGCTGAATGGTCTTTTGCAGCTCGTCGTACTCGGCCATCAGCTTCTCGCGCTCCAGGCCGACCAGCCGCTGAAGGCGCATGTCGAGGATCGCCTGCGCCTGAATCTCGGTCAGGGCAAAGCGGGTCATCAGGGTGTCCCGCGCCTCGGCTGCCGTGTTGCTGGCCCGGATGCGCCCGATCACCTCGTCAATGTGGTCGAGGGCCTTGACCAGCCCCTCCAGCACGTGGGCGCGTTCCTCGGCCTTTTTCAGCTCGTAGGCGGTGCGCTTGGTGACCACGTCGCGGCGGTGGTCGAGGAAGGCCCGCATGGTGTCGATCAGGGGCAACACGCGCGGCTCCCCGTTCACGATGCTGAGGTTCATCACCGTGAAGGTCGACTGGAGCTGGGTGTACTTGTAGAGCTGGTTGAGGACCAGCGTAGGAATCGCGCCGCGCTTGAGTTCGATCACGATTCGCACGGGTTCCTTGCGGTCGGACTCGTCACGCAGGGCCGAGATGTCGGGAATCTTGCCCGCCTTGTACATCGCCGAGATGGTCTGGATCAGGTTGGTCTTATTGACCTGATACGGAATCTCGGAGATCACGATCTGCGCCCGGCCGTTCTTCTCGTCGATGCGGGCCTTGCCGCGCACCTTCAGGCCCGCGTGCCCGGTCGAGTACGCCTCGCGGATGCCCTGGCGGGAGATGCGCCCCCCGGTGGGGAAGTCCGGCCCCTGCACGTGGGTCAGCATCTCGTCCAGCGTGATCGCCGGATTGTCGATCAGCGCGAGCAGCCCGTTGCTGATCTCGGTGAGGTTGTGCGGCGGGATGTTCGTCGCCATGCCCACCGCGATGCCCGCCGCCCCGTTGATCAGCAGGTTGGGCACCGCCGACGGAAGCACCGAGGGTTCCACGGTGGTCTCGTCGTAGTTGGGCTTCATGTAGACCGTCTCTTTTTCGAGGTCGGCCAGCACTTCCTCGGCGAGCTTGGTCATGCGGGCTTCGGTGTAGCGCATCGCGGCGGGCGGGTCGCCGTCGATGGAGCCGAAGTTGCCCTGGGGGTCGACCAGGGTGTAACGCATGTTCCACCACTGACCCAGCCGGACCATCGCGTCGTAGATCGACGAGTCGCCGTGGGGGTGGTACTTCTTCATGACCTCGCCGACCACGGCCGCCGACTTGGCGTGCTTCTGGTTGGAGGCGAGGCCCTCTTGCAGCATGGCGTACATGATCCGGCGCTGCACCGGCTTCATGCCGTCGCGGACATCGGGCAGCGCCCGGTCCACGATCACGTTCATCGCGTAGTTGATGAAATTGGTCTTGACTTCCGCGGTGATGTCAACGGGATGGATTCCAGTCATGAGACTCCAGTCGGGCGGGCGGCAGGTCAGGGGAACTGGCCCGCCGCCGCGTGAGAGGAAGGGAGGCCCGGCGTCCTTGCCGGGGATGAAGCGAGTCTACCACATTCTGCCCTGAACGTAATCGACTCCCCCCCTTTGCACCCCGCATTCTACCGCATGGAGACGGAAAAACCACGCGGCCGGAGCCGGGGGTGGACGCCAGAGGGAGCTGGGAGAAAGGTGCGAGCCGCCCGCCCTCCACCCTTGTGAGAATTTTGCGTGGAATCGCCGCCTATGATCGGGGCGATGCTGTCACATCTCACACAACTGGTCGCGGACGTGGACGGAGCCTGGGCGGCGGCCATCGGCGGGCTGGACGGGCTGCTGGTGGAGGGCCACGCGGCGGCGAACACCGACCTTAACCTGCTGGTGGCCGAGCACGCGGGGCTGATGCGGGCCTCGGGCGCGGCCTACGGCGACACCCTGAACGGCGGCAACGTGCGCGAGCTGTATCTGCGCGGCGAGCGCCTGAGCGTCTACCTGCACCCCATCACCTCCGCTTTCTTCCTGCTGCTGGCGCTGGACGCCCGCAGCAACCTGGGGCAGGCCCGGCTGTACGGCCGCGCCGCCGCGCACCGTCTGGAGGCCCTGCTGTGAGCGCCCGTTTTGATGCCCTGCGGCCCCTGCCCGGCGTGGTGGCCGCTGCCCTGGTCGGCCCCGACGGGCTGCCGATCGAACTGCTGGGCGAGGGCAGCGACGCCCTGGCCGCCGAACTTGCGGCCCTGCGCGTCAGCCTCGACCGGGTGTGCCGCCGCCTCGGCGCGGGGGAAGTGACCCGGCTGGCCTTTACCAGCGAGCGCGTGGAGGTGGTCGCGGTCACCAGCGGCGACTTCATCCTGGGCGTGGCCCAGACGCGCGGCACCGACACCCGCGCCGCGCAGCAGCTCCTCGCCCGGCTGGCCCTGGAGCTGACCGATCTGCCCCGGCCGGAGTTCGCATGATCTCCGAACTGCTGGAGGTGCGCGGCGTCCGGCACGTCGCCCTGCTGGACGCGGCGGGCAAGGTCGTCACCAGCGCGGGTGCGGGGGCCGACATCAGCGTGGTGCCGCCCGCCCGCGCCGTCGTGGGCAGCCTCAAGGCCGCGCTGGGCACGGGCGAGTGGCAGGACCTGCTCCTCGACTTCGGGGACGGCCCGGTCCTGCTGACCCCCCACGGCGACGGGGTCTTGCTGACCGCCTTCGACGAGGTCGCCAGCCTGGGCCGGGTGCGCTTCGCGGTGGGGCGGCTGCTGGGGTAGGGCGGGGTGGACCGTGGAAGGAACTGGCCCCGCCACGGTCCACGGTCTACTCCCCGTCCACGCCCTCGCCCCCCGGCACCCCGTCGAACAGCCCCCGCAGCGGGTAGCGGGCGATCGGCGTGCGTGTGCCGCCGATGCTGAAGCCCTCGGTGCCCAGCATCCGGGTTTCCATAGCCTCGCGTTCCTCCGGCGTCATGCGGCCCAGCAGGCTCTCGGCGCCCGTCTGGGTGCCGTGGGCGGCGAGGGCTGCTTTCTTGTTCTCCGCGTAGGCGGCCACGTTCATCCGCACTGCGACTGTGTCCGGTGAGACGCCGTAGACCAGCGGGTCGAGGTCCTGGCCCATCCGGGCGATTCCGGCCGCCGCCTCGTGGGTCATGGCGGTGTAGTACAGCCGCTGCGGCCCGCCGCCGGGCAGGTGCCCGGTGCTGAAAAAGGCGGCGGTCGTCGCCCGGTGAATCTGGAGGTGGTCGACGTGCCCGTAGCCGCCGTGCGGGTCGAAGGTGACGATCACTTGCGGCTGTACCTCCTTGATCAGCGCCCGCAGCCCCACCTCCACGTCGAGCGGGTTCACGTTCATCAAGGCAAGCGGATCGTCATGGCGGGTGCGCTCGTAGCGGCCGGAGTCGTGATAGTCGAGAAAAACCGGCTCCCCGATCTCCAGCGCCCGGCACGCCTCGCGCAACTCCTGCTCGCGCTGCTGCCCGAGGTCGTCCACCGTCATGCCCGGCACCGTGATCTTGCCCGCCTCGCCCCGCGTGGCGCAGGCCAGGACCACCCGCACCCCCCGGCGGGCGTAGTGGGTCAGCGTGCCGCCGACGCTGAAGGCCTCGTCGTCGGGGTGGGCGAACACGGCGAGCAGGGTGGGCTGGGGGTTGGCAGTCATGCGCGGCAGTGTACGGCGGGGCGGGAACGTGGGGCACCTGCGGGGCGTACTGTCTGCCATGCGAGCCGCCCTGCACAGCCTCTGGACCGTCCTCCGGGAACTGTTCATGGGAGCCATCGGTCAACCCCGGCTCGGAGTCAGCGCGGCAGACAGAGCACGCTTCGCCGCGAAGAGGGAGCGGGTGCGTGGCACCGCCCCGTCCGGCCCCCTCGCCGCCTTAAAAACGCTGCTGCGCGAGGCTGCCCTCGGCCTGATCGGTCAGCCCTCGCCCCACTCGTCGCGCAGGCGCAGGCCCCGCCGGTAGAAGTCCCAGAACTCGTCCGGCCACGTCCCGTACAACCGGCGGCGGTTGGCGAGGTCGGCGGCCTCCAGCGCCGTGCCCAGCGCCCGGTAAAAGCGGCTGCCCTGTTCCTGCATGGCCCGCGCGGTCCAGTAGACCTCGGCGTTCAGAAGGGTGGAGAGGCGGTCCTCGGTGGGGTGGTCGGGCATGGGGCCACTCTAGGGTCAGGTCTGCATTCTGTCCCCGGCGTACTCCGGTATCATCGGCCCCGATGACGGCGGCGCCGACCACCACCGACCAGCAGGCCCTGGACATTCTCAAGCGCGTCTGGGGCTACGACGCCTTCCGGGGCGTGCAGGCCGACATCGTGCGGACGGTGGCGGGCGGGGGCCACGCGCTCGTGCTGATGCCCACGGGCGGCGGCAAGAGCCTGTGCTACCAGGTGCCCTCGCTGCTGCGGCCCGGTGTGGGGATCGTCGTCTCGCCCCTGATCGCGCTGATGAAAGACCAGGTGGACACGCTGCGGCAGCTCGGGGTGCGGGCGGCCTTCCTGAACTCCACCCTTAGCCCAGAGGGGGTGCGGGAGGTGGAGGCGGCGCTGCTCGCGGGCGAGTTGGATCTGCTGTACGTCGCTCCCGAGCGCCTCTTGCTGCCCCGCACGCTGGATCTCCTCGAACGCGCCCCGGTCGCCCTCTTCGCCATTGATGAGGCGCACTGCGTCTCGCAATGGGGGCACGACTTCCGGCCCGAATACGGGCAACTGGGCGTGCTGCCCGAACGTTTTCCCCAGATTCCCCGCCTCGCCCTGACCGCCACCGCTGACGACCGCACGCGGGCCGACATTCTGCGGGTGCTGGGGCTGCACGGAGCGCCGCAGTTCATCTCCTCCTTCGACCGCCCCAACATCCAGTACCGGGTGGCGGCCAAGGAGGGACCGAAGTCGCAACTCCTCGACTTCATCCGCACCGAACATCCGGGCGACGCGGGCATCGTCTATTGCCTGTCGCGCAAGTCGGTGGAGGAGACCGCGAAGTGGCTTCAGGCGCAGGGGGTCGACGCGGTGCCCTACCATGCGGGCCTCTCGCCGCGTGAGCGCAATGGGGCGCAGGAACGCTTCCTGAACGAGGAGGGCCTGATCGTGGTGGCGACCGTCGCCTTCGGCATGGGCATCGACAAGCCCAACGTGCGCTTCGTGGCGCACCTCGACCTCCCCAAGAGTCTGGAGGGCTACTACCAGGAGACGGGCCGCGCCGGGCGCGACGGCCTGCCGAGTACGGCCTGGATGGTCTACGGGCTGGCCGACGTGGTCAACGTGCGGCGGATGCTCGCGCAGAGTGCGGCCCCGGAAGACGTGCGCCGGGTGGAGGCTGCCAAGCTCGACGCCCTGCTGACCTACTGCGAGGCCGCGACCTGCCGCCGTCAGGTGCTGCTCTCGTATTTCGGGGAAACGCTGCCGGAGCCGTGCGGCAATTGCGACGTGTGCCTCGCCCCCCCGCGTGTGCGCGACGCCACGCGCGAGGCGCAGATGGCGCTCTCGGCGGCGATCCGCACCGGCAACCGCTTCGGGGCCGCCCACCTTACCGACGTGCTGTTGGGGCGCGACACTGAGAAGGTGCGGGCGATGGGGCACCATACGCTGCCCACCTTCGGGGTGGGGCGGGCGCACGATGAGAAGACATGGCGCGGGCTGCTGCGCCAGCTTGTCAGCCTGGGCTACCTCGCGGCAGGCGAGCACCACGGCCTGAGCGCGACCGCCAAGGCCCGCCCGCTTCTGCGCGGCGAAGAGACGTTGCACCTGCGGGAAGACACCCTGGCCCCCCGCCCGACCCGCGACCGCTCCACCCGGCCCGGCCGCGCCCCGGTAGACGCGCAGGACAGCCCCCTCTTCGAGGCGCTGCGGGCGTGGCGACTCCAAAAGGCCCGCGAGCAGGGCGTGCCCCCCTACGTGATCTTTACCGACGCGACCCTGAAGACCATCGCCGAACTGCGCCCCGGCAGCCTGCACACCCTGGGCACGGTGAGCGGCGTGGGCCAGCGCAAGCTCGCGGAGTACGGGGAGGAGGTGCTGGGGGTGGTGCGGAGGCAGTCGGGCGGCCAGCGGCCAGCTTCCAGCCGCCAGCCGGGTGAAGCCGAGCGGGGCGCAGCCGAGAATGCGGCGGTGTTGGGTGTGTTGCGCGGAAGCCTTCCGCCCTCCGCCCCCAGCGCCCCGCCCGTCCGCCCCCGCCCGGAAGCACCGGCCTCATCGCGCCCCGACGCGCTGTTTCCGCACGCCACGGGCGACACGCCACACGCTCCCCGTAACCCCGAGGTCGCCGAGGCCCTGCGCGAACTGCGCCGCGAACTTGCCCGCGAGACGGGGCACAGCGCCTTCGTGATCTTCCCGAACGCCACCCTGGACGCCCTCGCGGCCCGGCAACCGCGCACGCTGGCCGAGTTGGAAGGGGTGCCGGGGCTGGGGCCGAGGCGCATCGAGGCTTACGGGGAGCGGATCGTGGACGCGGTGCTGACGGGGTTGGACGAATAGGAAAGGACGCCTGGCGAACGTCTGCCAGGCTGGCTCACCCCCCGCCCCCCCTCTCCTCCGGAGCTTCGCAAGTCAAGGGGAAGGAACTGGAGAGGAGACGCGGGTTTCTCAATCCGCCGCTCCCGCCTGCACGGGCCGCACCGCCCGCAGGCGCAGGCTCAGCACCAGCCCACCCGCCACCAGTGCGAGCGCCAACACGTAGGCCCGCTGCAAGCCCTCGGCCAGCGCCGGGCCGCCTGCCAGAATCGCGGCGGGGCCGATCAAGAGGGCCATCAGCGCCACCCCCAGCGCCCCGCCCATCTGCCGGGCGAACAGCACACCGCTCGTCACCGCGCCCAGTTCTTCGCGCCCCGCCCGCTCCTGCGCCGAGAGCAGCAGGCTCAGCATGGCGAAGCCCATCCCCATCCCCACCACGAACCCCAGGGCCGAGGTGACCCACAGCGGCGCGTGGACGGCGAAGGTGAGCGCCGCAAAGGTGCCTGTCAGCACCAAAAACCCCACCTGCGAGAGCCGCGCGAGGGGCACCCTGTTCAGCAGCCGCGCCGCGAGGATGCTCGTCAGCGTCCAGCCCACCAGCATGGGCGTGAGGATGGCCCCCGCGCCCGTCGCACTTCCGCCGCCCACCCCCTGCGCGTAGAGCGGGAGGTAGGCGATCACGCCGAAGTAAGCCGCGCCGCCCAGCAGATTCCCCGCGAAGGCGATGGCGGTCGTGCGCTGGCGCAGCGCCCCCATCGGCAGCAGGGGCTGGGGGTGGCGCCGCTCCACCATCACGGCCGCCAGCAAAATCAGCAGGCCCGCCCCCACCATCGCCCACGCCCGTGATTCCAGCCCCCACACCGTCAGGCCGCTGCCCAGCGTGAACAGCGCCGCCCCTGCCCAGTCCAGCCGCGCCGGGCGTGGGGTCCCCGTCTCGCGCAGGTGTCGCAGGGCGATCAGCAAGGCGGCCACTCCGAACGGCAGCGAGGCGTAGAAGGTCCAGCGCCACGAGAGCGTGTCGGTCAGCCACCCGCCCAGTAGCGGCCCCAGCAGCCCAGAAATCCCCCACACCCCGCTGATAAAGGCCTGCACCCGACCGCGTTCGGCCAGCGAGTACGTCTCCCCGATGATCGTCAGGGTCAGCGGCAGGACCGCTCCCGCCCCCAGCCCCTGCAAGGCCCGCGCCCCCACCAGCCAGCCCATGCTCTGGGCTAGGCCGCACAGGGCGCTGCCCAGCAAGAACAGCACCACGCCGGTCAGGTACAGCCGCCGCCGCCCCACCACATCCGAGGCGCGGCCCCACAGCGGGCTGGACACCGTGCTCGTCAGCAGGTACACCGCGAAGGGCAGCGCGTAGAGCCGCTGGCCTCCCAGGTCCGCGATCACGCTGGGCATGGCCGTCGCCACCACGCTGGACTCCAGCGCTGCCAGAAAGACACCCAAGATCAGGCCCGTGGTCGCCAGTTGCCGCGCCCGCTGCGCCTGCGGGGAAAGGGGGGCCAAATCGGTCATGGGGAGCAGGCTACTCTCCTCCCTGCCCTGAAACCGCAGGTCAATGACCGATGAAGGGTGCGAGGACGCAGAAAAAACCCGCCCCCCGGATCGGAGGGCGGCGCAGGGTGAACAGGGGCTTACCGGCGGTCAATGGGCAGCGTGCTGATCGCGGGGTGCGTCGCGGCGCCGCGGGCGCCCAGCCACGAGAGCAGCAGGGTCAGCCCGGCCGCCAGCAGCCAGCCCAGGCCGGTGTTGCGGGCGGTGGTGCGGGCGGTCGCTTCGGCGGTTTCGGCCACCTGCTGCGCCTGCTGCTCCAGCCGGTTGACCTCGTTGGACACGACGGTGCGGACCTCTTCGGCCTGCGCGGTGCTCAGGCCTTGCCGCTCCAGCCGGGTCACGAACTGCTCGCCCGTCAGCGCGTTGCGAATGGCGTTCACGCGGGCCGAAGCGAAGTCGGGCAGGTCGGCAAGGTCCTGTTGCCCGAGGTCATAGCGGGTGCGGCGGAAAATGCCGGTCACCACGTCCGAGGCGGCGTCCACCTGCGCTGCATTCAGGCTGGGGCTCTGGCTGGCGATCAGTTCTTCGATATCGTCGCGGGTGATCCCGTCTACGAAGCTCTGAAGCCCGGCCGGGGCCTGCGCGTCGGTGTTGGCTGCCGCGCTCGTGGCAGCGCCCACAACACTGCTCACGGCGTTGGTCGCCAGGCCCAGCAGGCTGCGGGCCGCCCCGAACAGGGTGTAGGTCAGCAGCAGCACCAGCAGCCCGCCCGTGATCAGCCCGGTCAGCGAGGCGTCTTCCGGGGTCATCGCGGCAATGCCGTCGTCGTTGCGGGTCGAAGGCGCACTCGCCCGCACCGCCGTGCGCCCGGCCGCCCAGGCCCCGGCGAGCGCGGCGATGGCTGTCCAGATCGCGGCCTGAATGCCAGTGCCCGTCAGGGTGATGCCGGTCAGGGCCGTGATCACGAGGCCCAGGGCCAGCACGGTCAGGGTCGTGACCAGCCCCAGCACGACGCCTGCGAGGACGCCGCGCCAGCTCAGGCGGCGAGAGAGCCGATCGGTGTTCAGAGTCATACAACCTCCAGGGTGCGGGCTGGGGAAAGGGAGTGTCCGGGGGGACGGCCCGCCCGCATTCACCTTTCACCCTAAGCGGCGACTTGCGTCCGGTGCGCCCCCGCTCGCTTAATGCCGTCCTCACACCCATGAGGGGAGGTTCAGGCGGCTCTGGGCCCGCTCACTTGAGCCGCCCTTTACCTGGCCCGCCCTGCCCGCATCAGGCAAGTTACGGTGCGGGCATGACGCAGCAGATGGGGCAAAAAGAAGGCAAGAGCG
The DNA here is from genome assembly GCF_024171495.1 of Deinococcus sp. HSC-46F16. NCBI lineage: Bacteria > Thermotogati > Deinococcota > Deinococci > Deinococcales > Deinococcaceae > Deinococcus > Deinococcus sp. HSC-46F16. Next base: position 763,017 of record NZ_JALJZW010000001.1, on the reverse strand, counting down.
CCTTTGTCACCGGGGCCAGCAAGGGCATCGGGCTGGAGGTGGCGCGGGCGCTCACGGGAGCCGGGTACGCGGTGACGATCACCAGCCGCAAGCAGGGCGAAATCGAGGCCGCTGCCCGTGAGATCGGGGGACGCACGCGTGGCGTGGTCTGCGACGTGCGCGACCCGCAGGCCCTCCAGCAAGCGGTGGACGCCCACGTGGGGGCCTTCGGCGGCCTCGACGTGCTGTTCGTGAATGCGGGGCTGGGCCACTTCGCCAACGTCGAGGACCTGACCACCGAGCAGTGGCAGGAGGTCATCGACACCAACCTCAGCGGGGCCTTCTATACGGTCAAGGCGGGGCTGAGCGCCCTCAAGCGGCGGGGCGGATACATCTTCACCCTGTCGAGCCTCGCGGGGAAGAACCCCTTCGCGGGCGGCGGGGCGTACAACGCGAGCAAGTTCGGCCTCAACGGCCTGTCGGAAGTGCTCACCCTCGACCTGCGCCAGCACGGCATCAAGGTGACCCAGATCATGCCCGGCAGCGTGGCGACCTTTTTTGGCGGGCACACCCCCAACGAGGCCGACGCCTGGAAGATTCAGCCGGAGGACATCGCGCAGCTCACCCTCGACCTGCTGGCGATGCCGGAGCGCACGCTGCCCAGCCGCATCGAGGTGCGGCCGAGCAGACCGCCGCAGAAGTAAGGCGTCTCTTCCCGCTCGCCCCTGGCCCCGCGCCGGGGGCTTTGCTGTCTGATCTGCCCCCGCCGCGCGATTTGCCCTAGAATGCCCCGCGTGTACACGAACCGCCGCGCACACCACGAGTACGAACTGCTGGAGCGCTTCGAGGCGGGCATCGCCCTGACGGGCAGCGAGGTCAAGAGCGTCCGGGCGGGCGGCGTGGATTTCCGGGACGCCTTTGCCCGTCTGTCGGGTGGAAATATCGAGCTGGAGGGGTTGTACATTCCGACCTACACTGAAGCCACCTACAACAACCACGAGCCCCGCCGCGCCCGCCGGTTGCTGCTGCACCGCGAGGAGATCGGCAAGCTGAAGCGGGCGCTGGAGCAAAAGGGCCTGACCCTGGTGCCCACGCGGCTCTACCAGAAGGGCCGGGTCTTTAAGGTCGAGCTGGCCCTCGCCCGGGGCAAGAAGCTGCACGACAAGCGCCGCGCCGAGGCCGAGAAGACCCTGCGCCGGGAGCTGCGAGAACTGTGAGGGGGCCGCGTATCAGCCGGGCGCTGGCCCGCCCGCTGCTGCTCTCGGCCGCCCTGCTGATGGCGGGGCTGGCGGGGGCACAGATCGCCTTTTCGCGCCTGAACCTCGCCGGGCAGCAGGTCCAGAGTGTGAACCTCTACGGGGCCGAGTACGCCAGCCAGAGCGTGCTCGGCCGGGTGGTCCGCATCAGCCGCGAGGGCCAGGTTATCCGGGTGGAGGGCTACGGGCACGTCCTGCTGTTCCCCCTCGACGAGGACCCGCAGCGGGCCGCCACCGATTTCAACACCGTGCAGCTCGACACCACGCGCGTCAAGGCCCGAACCGCCACCCTGCTCAACGGCAACCTCTACCTGCCGCTGGACACGCTGGCGCGGGGCCTGGGAGCGGAGTACCGCGCCGGAAACTTCCGGGTGATTCCGGCCCGCCTTCAGGGCGTGAGCAGCCGCGCGGGGGCCAGCAGCGACCGTCTGGTGCTCGACCTCACCCGCGACGTGAGCTTCAGCGACGAGCTGCGCGGCACCACCGTCACCGTGACGCTGGAGGACGTGCAGGGCGAGGCGCGGCGCTACACCACGCGCGGGGCCTTCGTGCCACGGGCGCAGGTGGCCCGCGATGGGGAAGACCTGAGGCTCAGCTTCACCCTGCCGCCCGGCAGCGGCTACCGGGTCTACCGGGTGGTGCGGCCCGGCGGGGCACGGCTCGTCGTGGACGCGGGACCGGGGATTCCCTACACCAGCCCGGCGCTGCTGGAACGCATCTCGCGCCCGCTGATCGTGCTGGACCCCGCCCGCGTGGAGGGGCTGGGGCGCGACGTGACCCTGGATGTGGCCCGCCGCGCGGCCGAGTTGCTGAGCCAGGCGGGGTGGCAGGTGCGCCTGACCCGCGACGGCCAGAGTGCCCTGGGCCTGAACCAGAAGCTCGCGCTGGCGCGGCGCAGCGACGTGTATCTGGCGCTGGACCTCGGCCGTTTCCCCGGCACCGACCGGGGCGGCGTGACGGTCTACGAGCCGACCGGCCGCGCGACCGCGCAGATCGTGGAGGCCGTGCGCTCGGGCGGCAAGGCCCCCTACATCGATCTCGCCATTGGGGGGTCGGGGGGCACCAAGCGCCTCAGCGAGCTGCTGCGGGGCGAACTCAAGGGCGGCGGCGTGACCGCGCAGGCCGAGACGGTCAGCCGCACGCTCACGCTGGGCGAGGCGCCGCAGGCCGCGCTGCTGCTGGAACTGGGCTGGGTGGGCAATGAGGATGACCGCGCCGATCTCGCCTCGTCGGGGCACCTGCGGGCGATGTCGGTGGCGGTGGCCCGCTCGGTGGCGACCTACCTCACCGCCCGGGCCGCGAATGCCGGGCGCACGGTGTCGGCCACACCCGCCACGGACACCCAGGCCAGCAGCGCGGCAGGAGCGGGCCAGTGAAGCGCCTCTTTTCCCTCTTTAACGTGGTGAGCCTGGCCCTGCTGGGGGCGGCGGCCTACGCCTACACCGAAGTGCAGCGGCCCCCCGAGACGCCCGAGGCGCCCAAGCTCCAGCTTCAGGAGCGGCAGTCCAAGCCGGTCAAGGTCTACTTCAGCGACGCGCAGGTTCAGACCATGAAGCCCGAGACCCGCACCGTGCAGGTGACCCATGACACGCCCTCGGCCACGGCGCAGGCGGCGCTGCGGGCCTGGGCGAACGGGCCGCAGACGCAGGGCTCGCTCCCGGTCGTGCCCAAGGGCAGCCCCGCGCCGAACGTGTGGCTGCGCGGCACCCACGTCTACGTGGACCTCCCAGAGAGCTACCAGCGGCTGCGCTACGGCACCAGCGGCGAGCGGATGCTGCTGTGCAGCCTGACCCGCACCCTGCTGGAGGTGGGCGGGCAGGACGTGACCTTCCTGGTCGGGGGCAAGAACGTCGAAACCCTGTGGCACCTCGACCTGCGCGAGCCGTACCGCGCCCAGGACTGCACCGACCAGTGACCCGGCCCGCCTAAGTCATGCTCCGCAGCATCACCCTCCACGGCTTCAAGAGCTTTGCCGACCGCACCCGGCTGGAGTTCGGCCCCGGCGTCAGCGCGGTCATCGGGCCGAACGGCAGCGGCAAGAGCAACGTGGTGGAGGCCATTCGCTGGGCCACCCACGGGGCACGGGCGCGGGAACTGCGGGCCGGGCGCGGCACCGAGCTGATCTTCCACGGCAGCGGCGGCAAGGCTCCGCTGGGGCTGGCCGAGGTGGAGCTGGAACTCCAGACCCCCGAGGGCCGGGTCAACCTCTGCCGCCGGGTCTACCGCGACGGCACCGCCGAGCAGGACCTGGGAGGCCGCCCTGCCCGCGCCCGCGACGTCCAGTCGGCCCTGCGCGGCACCGGGCTGGGGCCGGGGGGCCTCGCCGTGATCGGGCAGGGCGAGGTCAGCGGGGTGGTGCAGGCCGAGGGCCGCACCCTGCTGGGCTACGTGCAGGAGGCTGCCGGACTGTCCCGCGCGGTGAGTGCGAGGCTGGAAGCGGCGGCCCGGCTGCGCGAGGCCGGGGAACATCTGGACCGCTTGCGGCTGGTGCAGGGGGAGCGGGCGGCGGCGGTCGAGCGGCTCGCGCAGGCTGCCCAGGACGCCCGGACCCACCGGCAGCTCAGCGGCCGCGTCCTGACCCTGGAAGACGCCCTGCGCCGCGAGCGCCAACTCGCCCTGGGACGCGAGATTGCGGCGGCCCGGCAGGAGGCGGAGTCACTGGAAACGCGCTCCGCTGCCCTCGCCGGGGAGGTCGCGCGGGGAGCCGAACGGGTGGAAGCCGCCCGCGACGCCGCCCACGCCGCCCGCGCCCGCGCCGAGGCGTTCGCCGGGGCGCTCGACGCGCTGCGGGCCGCCCGCGACGCCCATAGCCAGGCCGAACGCTACGCGGGGCACCTCCGAGGGGAGGCCGAGAGGCTGGAGGCGGAACTCGCGGCCCTGCCCGCTCAGGCTCCCGCCGAGCCCGCCCCTGACCTGCCCGTGCTGGAAGCCGAGGTCACCGCTGCCCGCACCCGTGCCGAGGCTGCCGAACGCCGCGCCCGCACCCTCGAAGCCGAGCTGACCCGCGCCCAGGCGCAGGCCGCCCGCACCGCCGAGGCCGCCGCCCGCCTGGACGCCAGCCGCGAGACGCTGACCGCCGAGCTGGACCGCGCCGAGGGCAATCTGGAGTCGGCGCTGGAATCGCTGGCCGCCGCCCAGGACCGCCTGACCGCGCTGACCGCTGCCCGCGACGAGGCTGAGGCGGCCTACGCGGCCCAGGCCGCCGGACTCGCCCAGGCCCAGGCCCACGCCCGTCACCTGGAGGGCGAACTCGCCCGCCTGAATGCTGGCCTCGCCCCCTTGCGCCGCGAGCGCGAGCGGCTGGAAGCGGCGCTGAACTCCTACGCCCGCTATGGCGAGGGCGCCCGCAACGCCCTGCGCCTCGATCACCCCGGCATCGTGGGATCGGTGGCCGATCTCCTCACCGTGCCCGCCGAGTACGAGACGGCCGTGACCGCCGCGCTGGGACGCCGTCTGGAACAGATTGTCGTCCACTCCGGCGAGGACGCCCGCGCCATCATCGAGGAACTCAAGCGGACGGGGGGCCGCGCGACCTTCCTCCCGCTCGACCTCCTGCGGTCCCGGCCCCGGCGCGACGGAGCACTGCTGCGCGAGGCAGGCGTGCTCGGCAACCTCGCGGACCTGTGCCCCACCGACCCTCCGATTGTCGGGGAGGCGATTCTGGCCGACACCCTGATCGTGGAAGACCTGCGGGCGGCCAACCGCCTCGCCCGCGCCTACCCCACCCGGCCGCGCCTTGTCACGTCGGAAGGCGAATTGCTGGAAGCCGGGGGGGCAATCACGGGCGGGCGCCTGCGCGACAGCGGGAGCAGCGTGCTGGCCGACCAGCGCCGCTTTCAGGAACTCGACGCCGAGCTGGAGGATGCCGAGCGCCGTGCCGTCCGCCTCCGGGCTGAGCTGGAACGGGTGGAGGCGGGGCTAGTGGGGCCAGGGACCGGGCCTTCCTTCCTCCAGTCGGCCCGCGACGCCGCCGTTCGGGAGGCCCGTGACGCCGAGCGCCGCGTCACTGAGCTGGAGGCGCAGGCCCGCAGCCTGACTGCTCACCGCGACCGCCTGCGCGAGCGGCTGGAGGCGTCGGCCCCACCTGCGGCTCCCCAGTCCACCGAGCCGCCCGCCGACCCTGCTGCGCTGGAAGCCGACCTCCTCACTGCCCGCCGCGCTGCCGAGGAGGGCCGTGCCGGGGAACGCACGGCGCTGGAGGCCTTAGCCCTGGCCCGCGAGCTGGACGCCGCGTGGCGGGCCTACCGCAGCGCCCACGCCCGCGCCGCCGACCTGCGGGAGCGCCTGGCCGCCAACGCCGCCGCCCAGCAGACCCAGGGCACGCACCTCGCCGGAGCCGCCGCCGAGGTCGCCCGCCGCGAGGCCGCGCTGGGAACCCTCGACGAGCATGAACTCGCCCGCGCCGAGGCCGAGCGGGAGGCCGCGACCCAGGCCTACACCTCGCTGATCGGGGAGCAGAACAAGGTCCGCGCCCGATTGGAGGATCTGCGCCTGCTCGTCGCCCGGCGCGAGGGCAGCCTGGAACCGCTGCCCGACGGGTGCAGTCCCCCCGGCACCCCCCGCGAGTGGACCGCCGAGCTGACCCGCGTGCGCGGCGAGCTGGAGCGCCTCGGCCCAGTCAACGCCCGCGCCGAGGCCGACCATGCTGCCGAGGCGGCCGAGTTGGAGCGCCTCTCCGCCGAACTCGGGGATGCCGAGGCCGCCGCCGCCGAGTTGCAGGCCCACCTCACCGGGCTGGCGGGGGCCGAGGAGCAGGCCACCCGCGCGGCCTTTGGGCGCGTCAATACCGCCTTCCGGGAGTACTCCGCCGAACTGCTGGGGGGCCAGGGCGAACTGGAACCCGAGGAGGACGCCTCGGGCCGCCTGGCCGGGCTGCGCCTCGCCGTCCAACCCAAGGGCAAGCGCACCCGCTCCATGACCCTCCTCAGCGCGGGCGAGCGCACGATGGCGGGGCTGGGCTTTCTCTTCGCGCTGAACCACGCCGGGGGAGAGGGAGGGGCGGGCGGCCTGCCCCTCGCTGTGCTGGACGAGGTGGACGCGCCGCTGGACGAGGCGAATATCCGCCGCTTCACGGCCTTTCTGGAGCGCTTCTCCGCGCGGGGTGCCCAGTTCCTGCTCGTCACCCACCAGAAGGCCACGATGGAGGTCGCCCACGCGCTGTGGGGCGTGACCACCGACGCGTCCGGCTCAAGCCGAGTCCTGAGCATCCGCCAGGGGGACGAGGCGCCCGCGCGGTCCTCGGCCGTTTGAGGAGGGTCCGGGTAGGCCAGTCGCCGGATGCCCCTTTGCCACATCCCGCGCCATCCTGCCCGCCATGACCGAGCCGACGCCCCCCGAAGTGCTCGCGGGCATCCTGGCCCGCTGGCAGCGGCGGGAGTATGCCGAACTGGCCCGCTGGCTCCCCGCCTCCGGTGCCCGGCCCGATCCCTGGCGCACGCCGACGGGCCGGGAGGTGAAGGCCGCCCGCCTGCACTACCGCCGCCAGCCCCTGCGCAACTTCCGCATCCTGGCCGCTACCGATACGGACCCCGCCGCCGCCAACGTCGTCGCGGACCTGTTCTGCGTGGTAGGCGGCGAGCTGGAGTGGCAGCGCCGCCGCTACCGGATGATCTACCTCGGCCCGGACGGTCGGCCCCGGCCACGTGGCGGCCCGGACGGGCTGTGGGTGCCGCTCGCGGTGTATGCCGTGGCATTGCCGCCCGGCCTGCGGGCCTGACCTACTCCCGCACGTCCCGCCAGATCAGCCCTTCCCCTGCCGCACACAGCGGGCACTCCGCCGCCGGGAAGGTCTGAAAGGGCGCTCCCGTCAGCGTCACCAGCCGTTCGCCTTCCAGCCCCGTTCTGCTGAGCCACGCGCTCACGCCGAGGGCCGTGTGCCCCTCACCTCGCAGAAATGTCAGGACCGCGCGGGCGTCCGTCCCGGTGCAGATCAGGTCGTCCACGTACACCAGCCGCTCACCGGGCGTGGGGACGTGCATCCGGTGCCAGCCCGGTCGCTCGCCCGTCAGGACGTAGGCGACAGGCAGGCCCAGGTGCCGCGCCACGAAGGAAGCCAGCACCGCCCCGCACGCGGGCGCCCCCACCAGCAGGGTCGCCTCGGGAAACGCGGCCCGCAGCGAGGCCGCCTGCACCGCTGCCACCCCGTCCAATGTGGCCGGATCGCGGACGATCTCCCCCTTCTCTATCCAGCCGTCCGCATGCAGGCCATTGCGAAAGGCGGTGTGGCCGGGGCGTAGAGCGCCGCGTTCTCCCAGCAGCCGGGGGAGGTCAGCCGTCACGGAACATCCTGCGCCAGCGCGTCGGCCAGCAGTGCCCGTCCAATTGGCCCCGCTGCCCACAGCAGAAGCCGGGTGACCTCGGTGGGGGAGACGGCGACCCGGTGGCGCATCTCGAATACGGGGGTGAAGACGTCCAGCCGCACCCGCGCCTGGTAGCGCAACTGGAAGTACGGCTCCGGCGTCAGCCCCTCCACCCGCACGGCTCCCAGCAGGCGGCAGGCCAGCACTTCCGCGCAGGCTTCTTCCTGACCCTCACGCCGCAGTGTCGCCTCCCAGTCCTCCCCGGCTTCCGGGTGGCCGCCGGGCAGACTCCACGTTTCGCCGTTCTCGGACACCAGCACCACGCGGCCCTCCTCGGTCAGGCAGACGCCGCTGATCTGTGTGACTGCTTCACCAGAGGAAGGCTGATAACCCGGCAGCCACGTCAGCACGGTGGGGCGGCCCTCCCAGCTTCCGCGCTCGGTCACCCCACCGCTCACCCGTCCAGCCGCTGCACGCTGCTTCCGGCTACGCTCTTGGTGACCAGCAGGCGGCTGGGCAGGCGTTCGGAGAGGCTTTCCACGTGCGTCACCACGCCCACCATGCGGCCCTGGGTGCGGAGGTTTTCCAGCGCCCCCGCGACCGCCTCCAGCGCCTGCGGGTCGAGCGTGCCGAAGCCCTCGTCGAGAAAGAGCGCCCCCAGCACCTTGTTCCCGGCGAGGTAGTCGCTCAGGGCGATGGCGAGCGAGAGGCTGGCGAGGAAGGTCTCGCCGCCCGACAAGGTCTTGACCCCCCGCGTCTCGCCCGCGTTCCAGAGGTCCTGCACGACGTACTCGCCATTTTCCAGCGCGAGGCGGTAGCGGCCGTCGCTGATGTCGTAGAGGAGCGTCCCGGCCCCGGTCAGCAGTTGAGCCTCCACCTCGGACAGCAGGTAGCTCTGGAACTCGTTGGCCTTGAGGGTGTTCGTGAGGGTCTGCCAGGTGTCGAGCTGCCCGGCGACCTCTCCCGCCTGCCGCTCGATCTCGGCCTTGCGCTCCAGCCGCTCGCGGGCCACCCGCTCCTGCTCGGCGAGGCTCCCGGCCCGCTCGCGGGCGGTGGTGAGTGCGGCGTCCGTCGCGGTGAGGTCGCGCTCGGCCTGGCGCAGGTTCGCCGGGTCGAAGGGTTCCAGCCCGAGCTGCCGCTCCAGCTCCGCGAGCTGTGCCCGCAGTTGCCCGACCTGCGCGGTGTGGGTCCGCGCGGCCTCCTCCAGCGCGGTGATCTCGGCTTCGGGGAGGGCGGCGGCGCGGGCCTGGGCCGCGTCCAGCCGCAGTTCTGCCAGAGCCGAGGTCAGCGCGGCACTCGCCTCCCCCGCCTCTCGGGTACGGCCCGCCGCCGCCGCCGCCGCCGAGCGCAGGGTCGCCGCCGCCGCCGCGTGGGCGCTCTCGGCACGGGCCAGGGTGGCCTGAGCCTCGGTCAGACGTGCCCGCACGGTCTTGATCTCGGCCAGCAGCCGTTGCCGTTCGCGGGCGGGGTCGGCCCCGGCCTGCCGTACCCGCGCCGCCAGTCCCGCGACGAGCCGCGCGGCGGTGTCGGCGGGGTCGCCCGTCACGTGACTCTCTAGCACCCGCAGGTCGGCCTCGCGTTGGGTGAGCTGAGATTCCCAGTCACGCAGTTCGGCAGCCCGCTCCTCGGTGGACTTCTTCAGGCTGGCGAGTTCCAGCCCGATCTCCTTGTAACGCAATCGGCGGCCTTCGAGGTCGGCGGTCAGGGCCGCTACGCGGGTTTCCAGCGCCGCGAGGTTGTGCGCGGCGGGCGGCGGAAGGGTCTCCACCACCCCCTCGCACAGCGGGCACGGCTCCCCGAGGTGCAGGTGCGAGCGGTAGGCAGCGAGTCCCGCCTGTGCCCGCGCGGCCTCCAGTTCCGCCTGCGCCCGGTCAAGTTCGGCCTTGGCCTGCTGCCCCTCTCGCTTGGTCCGTGCCTGTTCCCCCGTCAGCGCGTCGTGCTGGGCCAATTCCGCCCTCTGCCGCTCGCGGCTGGACTCCAGGGCGGTCTTCTGCGCTTCCAGTTGGACCCGCTCCTGCCGCAGTTTGTCCAGCTTCTGCGCTCCCTCGCGGGCCGCCAGGAACGCGTCCTCGTCCCAGGGCAGGGGCGAGGCGTGGGTGCTCTGCGGGGTGCCCCCGGCGCGGCGCAACCGGGCGGCGTCGGCTTCGGCTTCGCGCAGGGTGTCGGCCTTCGCCTCCAGGTCGGGGATGCGCTGCTCTGCCAGCGCCGCTGCCTCCAAACCCGCCTGCGCGGAGTCCACGGCTTGCCGCGCCGCCGCTTCCGCACTCGCGGCCCGGTGCCGTTCGCTCTCCTCGCGCTCGGCGGCGATGCGGGCACGTTCGGCGGCGTCCAGCAGCGGCAGCACTCCAGCCACCCGCCGCGCCCGCGCTGCCCGCTCCGCACCTTCCCGCACCTGCCCCGCGCGGGCCTCCAGCACGTCCAGACGCCGGGCGGTGTCCTCTCGCTCGCGCCACACGCCCTCCAGCGCCCGCAAACGGTTGACCTGCCCCTGAAGGCGTTCGCGCGTATCGGTCAGCCGCTCGGCCTCGGCGCTCACGGCCTCGCGTTCGGCCCGCAAGCCCTTGACCGTCTCCACCGTCACGTCCGCGTATTCACCCTCCAGCAGCGCGTGCAGACTGCCAAGCTGGTGCTTGAGGCCCTTGGCGCGGTCCCCGGCAAAGCCGTGCATCGCCTTGACATGCTCCAGGCCCATCAACTCGCCCAGCAGGGCTTGCCGCTCGCGCCCGGTGCCGTGCAGGAGCCGCGAGAACTCACCTTGTGGCAGCAGCACGCTGCGGGCGAAGGTCTTGAAATCCAGCCCCACCACCCGCGCGATGCGCTCGCCCACCGCCCGCGTCCCGCCATCGCTGAGGTTGACCCAGCGGTCTCCCTCCCGGCGCTCCAGCCGCACCTCGTTCTCGGCCTGACGCCGCCCCTTGGAGCGGGCGACCCGGTAGGTCTCGTCCCCGACCTCAAAGGTGAGGCTCACCGACAGCCCCCGCTCCCCCTGCGAGATCAGCGCGTCCAGGCCCGTCGCCCCCAGCCGGGGCGTGGTGCCGTACAGGGCGAAGGTCATCGCGTCCAGGAGGCTGGACTTGCCGCTCCCCGTCGGCCCGACCAGTGCGAAGAGTTCGAGGTCGGAAAAGTCCAGCGCGGTGTGCTGCCGAAAGGCGGTGAAGCCCTGAAGCTCTAGGGCGAGGGGCCTCACGCCACCACCCCTTCTTCCTCGCCCCGCGCGGCCTCGTCCGCCTCGCGGAAGGCGTCGCGCAAATCAATCGGCAGCTCTCCACGCCGCTCCTGATGGAAGCGCTCGTACAGGTCCATCAGACTCAGCCCCTCGCGCCGCCGCTCGGGGAGGGCGAGGTCCTCCTGCACGGCGTCCAGCTCCACCGCCAGCGTGTTGGGCAGTCGCCGCAGCACCCGGTCCTTGAGGCCCGGCAACGCGGTGCCCGAGGGTGCCCGCACAACCACCTTGACGAGGCCGGGAAAGCCCTCCAGCGCCGCCAGCCGCGCGTCTACGTTGTCCAGCGTGACCCGCACGGTCCGCAACTCGCGCCCGCTGGCAAGCGGAATCGGGATGACGCGGGCGGGGCGACCCGGCTCGACTTCCACCAGATTGACCTGCTTTTTCTCGCCGCCCTCCCCGAAGTCGAGCTGAATTACTGAGCCGGGGTAGTGCGCGAGCGGCATCTCCGAGTTCTGCTGCGGCTTGTGGACGTGCCCCAGCGCCACGTACTGCGCGGCCGCCGGAAGTTGCAGCGGCGAGAGCGTGTAGGCGTTGAGCAGGTCGAACTGCATGGTGCGCTCGGAGCCGCTGGGCACCGCCCCGTCCATCGTGGCGTGCGCCATCAGCATATTCACGCTGCCCGGCCGGAATCCCTCCGCCAGCCGCCGCAGGAAAAAGCCCATGCCCTCGCGGTACTTCTGCCGCCACGCGCCCACGTCGCCGCCGAGCACGTCTGCCGCCTTGACGAGCCGCCGCTCGGACAGAAAAGGCAGCGCTCCCACCGTCAGCGTCTCGCCGCCGCGCGTGACTACGGTGCGGATCATGTCGAGGGGATTGGCGGTGGGCTGCGCCACGAGCTGCACGCCCACCCACCCCAGCAGCCCGGCGAGGCTGTGAAGCCGGGCCGCGCTGTCGTGGTTCCCCGCGATGGCGACCGCCGGAATGTTTGCGTCGCGCAGCCGCAGGAAGAAGTCGAAGACCGCCGCCTCCGCCTCGGCCGAGGGGTTGACCGTATCGAAGAGGTCGCCCGACACCAGCACCACGTCGGCCCGTTCGCTGCGGGCCAGCTCCGCGATCTCGGTCAGTGCCCCATGAATCTCGGGCGTCCGGTCAAAGCCCCTCAGATTCCGCCCGGCATGGAAATCGGCGGTGTGAAGTACGCGCATGACGGAAAAAATAGCATGGGGACGGCATCGGCACGGATGGGTTTGTCACGGTGGGACTACACCTCCAGCCGTTCTGGAAAGCCCGGCGGGAGGTCCGTCGCCACGACCCGCTCCCTGGTCCGGTCCACGAACACCAGCAGATTCGCCTCGCCGGGCCGCAGCTTGCTGGGCGCCCGCACCGCGTCGAAGCGCCCGGACTCGAAGGCGGCCCGCCCCAGCCGCTGGGTGGGCGCGTCCTCGCCCTGCTCGTTCAGCAATTGCCAGTCGCCCGTCAGCTCCTGCAAGGAGGTGCCCAACCGCTCGCGCACCCCCGCGTCCGTCAGGTCCAGCACCCGCTCGGCCCACACCCGCAGGCCCAGGCACGTCGCGCCGCGCAGGTCCGCCGGGGTCGGCTTGGCCGGGGACTGCCGGAACTCCATGCCCGCCACCTCCCACCCGTGCGAGGTGTACAGCACCCGCAGGTCTTCGCCCCGGCTGTAGCGGCCGTCTTGGGTCAGGTTGCACAGGTTTTTCTGCACCTCATCCGCCGTCACGCCCTTCACGCAGCGGAAGACCTGGCCTTCCCAGGAGGCGGTGGGCAGGGATTGAAGCGCTTCTCGTAAGTCGGTGTCCCGCAGCATGGCCTGACCCTACCGGTCGCCAGGACCGGGTGGATTGGGACCCCGTTCAGCCACTACGTCCTCGCTGCCCAAATCAGCTCAAGAAGATGAAGGCCCGGCCGCCCCCCATTCTGCCCCCAACAGAACCGGACGGGCCGCGCTATCCTCTCGTCCATGACCGCTCAGCCCCCCACCGAGCCGTTTCGCGTGACGGGCGGCGTCCACAAGGTGCGCTTCCGCTCCGACACCGGCTTTACCGTGATGACCGCCCGCCTGCGCAACTCCGAGGGCGAGGACCCCGACGCCACCGTGATCGGCGTGATGCCCCCGCTGGACGCCGGGGACACCTTCAGCGCCGAGGTGCTGATGGAAGAGCACCGTGAGTACGGCTACCAGTACCGGGTGCTGAACATGGTGCTCGAAGCCCAGCCCGCCGACCTCACCGAAGCGGGCGTCGCCGCCTACTTAGAAGCGCGGGTGGGTGGCGTGGGCAAAGTGCTTGCGGGACGCATCGCCAGGGCCTTCGGGCCGGATACCTTCGACATCCTCGAACAGGACCCCGAAAAGCTGTTGCAGGTGCCCGGCGTCACCCAATCCACCCTGCACAAAATGGTCTCCAGTTGGAGCCAGCAGGGGCTGGAGCGCCGCCTCCTCGCCGGACTCCAGGGCCTCGGCCTCTCCATCTCCCAGGCGCAGCGGGCGGTCAAGCACTTCGGAGAAGCGGCGCTGGAACGTCTCCAGGCCGACCTCTTCGCGCTGACCGAGGTGGAGGGCATCGGCTTCCTGACCGCTGACAAGCTGTGGCAGGCTTCGGGGGGTGCGAACGACGACCCCCGGCGCCTGACTGCCGCTGCCGTGTACGCGCTTCAGCAGGCGGGGCAGCAGGGCGGCCACTCCTTCCTGCCCCGCGCACGGGCCGAGCGCGGCGTCCTGCACTACACCCGCGTGTCGGCGGAGCAGGCCAAACTCGCGGTGGAGACGGCCACCGAACTCGGCCGCCTGTGCGACGACCCTACGGGGGAGGGCGAGAGCCGCATCTACCTTCCCCACGTCCTGCGGGCTGAGAAGAAGCTCGCCAAGCTCATCCGCACCCTGCTCGCCACCCCGCCCGCCGGGGACGAGTGGACGGTGCCCGCGGGCGCGGCGAAGGGACTGTCGGCGGAGCAGGCCGGGGTGCTGGGTCTGCTCGAAGAGAATCGCCTCGTCGTCCTGACGGGTGGCCCCGGCACCGGGAAAAGCACGACCACACGGGCGGTCGCGGACCTCGCGGAAAAGCTGGGGCTGGAGGTCGGCCTGTGTGCCCCCACCGGCAAGGCGGCCCGCCGTCTGGGGGAGGTGACGGGGCGCCCCGCCTCCACCATTCACCGCCTGTTGGGGTACGGCCCGGCGGGATTCCGGCACAACCACCTCGAACCGGCGCCCTATGACCTGTTGATCGTGGACGAGGTCAGCATGTGCGGCGACGCGCTGATGCTCTCGCTGCTCGCTGCCGTGCCGCCGGGGGCGCGGGTACTGCTGGTGGGCGATACCGACCAGCTTCCCCCGGTGGACGCAGGGTTGCCGCTGCACGCGATCACCGAGGCCGCCCCCACCGTCCGCCTGACCACCGTGTACCGCCAAGCCGCCGAGAACCCCATCATCCGGGCGGCGCACGGCCTGCTGCACGGGCAGGCGCCCGAGTGGGGTGACCCCCGCCTGGGCCTGACCGAAACCGAACCCGACGTGGGCGCCCGCCGGGTGGCCCTGATGGTGCGCGAACTTGGCGGGCCGGGGCAGGTGCAGGTGCTCACGCCCATGCGCAAGGGGCCGCTGGGGGTCGAGCTGCTCAACACCCACCTCCAGTCCCTCTTCAACCCCGGTCAGGGCGGCATCCGCATCGGCGACGGCGAGGCGCGGCCCGGCGACGTGGTCGTGCAGACGAAAAACGACTACCAGAACGAGGTGTTCAACGGCACGCTGGGCACGGTCCTCAAGGCCGAGGGCAGCCGCCTGACCGTGGACTTCGACGGCAACATCGTGGACCTCGGCGGGGCAGAACTGTTCAACCTGCAACTCGGCTACGCCCTGACCGTCCACCGCGCCCAGGGCAGCGAGTGGCCCACCGTCCTCGGCGTACTGCACGAGGCCCACATGCCGATGCTCTCGCGCAACCTCGTCTACACGGCCCTGACCCGTGCCCGAGACCGCTTCTATGCGGTGGGGTCGGCCTCGGCGTGGGAGAAGGCGGCGGGCCGGCAGCGCGAGGAGCGCAATACGGCATTGCTGGAGCGGGTGCGGGGGCGGTGAGGGAAAACGGGACGGCAGCCACGGCGCCCTTCCTTCCCGCCACAGGGATTCACGCCCTGCACGGATACATGGGCAGCGGTAATAACGGCGTTGGCCCGGTGCCTGGAACACGGGTTGCCCGCCCTGCGCTTCACCATCGACGAGTGGATCGTTGCCCTGTACGGCCCTGACCTGAACGTCGAGGAATTCCCGGTGGCCTCCCGCCGTGTTGCCGCCGTACTGGACGGCAATGGAAGCGAGCCGTCGCCTTGGGCCTGCACGTCGTCCTCGATGACGGCTTCTGGACACGCAGGGGACGTGACGCCCTCCGCACCGAGGCCGCCGCGCTCAGCGTGCCGCTGACGTTCTATGCCCTGGAACCTCCCGAGGAGGAGGCCTGGCAGCGCGTTCGGCAGCGCAACCTGGAACCGGGAGTGCTGCCGATTGCCGACGAGACCTTTATCCGGCTCAGGCCACGATTCGAGCCTCTCGGACCGGACGAAACCGCGCTCCAAGTGTCTTTCAAGTAGGGAATGGACCTTCAACCCATGCTATCCTCTAGTCCCGGAGGCCGAGCGCCCCGGTTTTTCTTTTTGACCCCCACAGCACAGCCGGATTCGGGGGTCAGGCGCTCGTGTTCAGCATGAAATACATCTTCGTGACGGGCGGCGTGGTCAGCAGCCTCGGTAAGGGCGTGGCGAGTGCGTCCCTGGGCGCCCTCCTGCGGGCGCGGGGTTACAAGGTCACGGCGGTCAAGATCGACCCCTACATCAACATCGACGCGGGCACCATGCGCCCCTACGAACATGGCGAGGTCTTCGTGACGGCGTCCGGGGCCGAAACCGACCTCGATATCGGCAATTACGAGCGTTTTCTCGACCTCGACATTCCGCCGGGCAGCAACATCACGACCGGGCAGGTGTACCTCGAAGTCATCCGCCGCGAGCGGGCCGGGGATTACCTCTCGCAAACGGTGCAGGTCATCCCCCACGTCACCGACGAGATCAAGCGCCGGATTCGCGCGGCAGGGGAGAACGCGGGCGCCGAGATCGTGCTGATCGAGGTGGGCGGCACGGTGGGGGACATCGAGTCGCTGCCTTTTCTGGAAGCCATCCGGCAGTTCCGCTTCGACGAGGGCGACGAGAACGTGCTGTACCTGCACCTGACGCTGGTGCCGTACCTGGGCACGTCGAACGAGTTCAAGACCAAGCCCACCCAGCACTCGGTGGCGACCCTGCGCTCGGTGGGCATCAGCCCCGACATCGTGATGGTCCGCTCCAAGGACAAGCTGCCACCCGAGATCACCCGCAAGATCGCGCTGTTCACCTCCGTGCGGGAAAACCGGGTCTTTTCCTCCTATGACGTGGGGCACGTCTACGAGCTGCCGCTCGCGCTGGAGGAACAGGGCCTGGGCAAGGCGGTCGAGGACCTGCTGGGGCTGGAGCGCACCCACCCCAACCTCGGCGTGTGGCAGAACGCGGTGCGGACGATCAAGCACCCGGCGAACGAGGTCACCATCGCTCTGGCGGGCAAGTACACCGAGATGCCCGACGCCTACCTCAGCCTGCTGGAGTCCCTCACGCACGCCGGAATCGCCAATGATGCCCGCGTGAAGATCAAATGGGTCAACGCCGAGGAACTGACCGAGGGGGACCTCGAATCGCAGCTCGGGGACGCCGACGGCATCCTGGTGCCCGGCGGCTTCGGCATTCGCGGCATCGAGGGCAAGATTCGCGCCGCCGAGTACGCCCGCACGCGCGGGGTGCCGTACCTGGGCATCTGCCTGGGGATGCAGATCGCGGTGATCGAGTACGCCCGCCACAAGGCCGGACTGGAGGGGGCCAACTCCGCCGAGTTCGACCCCTACGCGCCGCACAAGGTCGTGGACCTGATGCCCGAGCAACTGGAGGTGGGGGGCATGGGCGGCACCATGCGCCTGGGCGACTGGCCGATGGACCTCCGCGCCGGGACGAAGATCGCCGAGCTGTACGGCGTGCCGGGGGGCGGCACCGTCAAGGAACGCCACCGCCACCGCTACGAGGTCAACCCCGCCTATGTCGAGCAGCTTCAGGCTGCCGGGTTGACGATCAGCGGCGTGACCCCCGGCGTGGCGGGGCGCGGGGCCGGGCTGGTGGAGAGCATCGAGATCGCGGACCACCCCTTCTTCGTGGCCCTGCAAGCCCACCCCGAGTTCAAGAGCCGTCCGATGCGGCCCAGCCCGCCCTTCGCGGGGTTCGTGGCGGCAGCGTTGGGAGGCGGCCAGCGACCAGCGGCCAGCAGCCAGCCGGAAAAGGCCGAAGTGTAAGCTGCCAGAGAGGAGGGAGCCTCAGCGAATGCTGGGGCTTTTCTCTTGCTGGCCGCTGGCCGCTGGAGGCTGGATGCCCAGCGCGGCCATCGCCGCGCCCACCTGCCCCGCCAAGGCCTCCACCTCCCCACTGTTGTCCAGCACGAAGGTCGCCCGCCGCCGTTTCTCCTCGGCGGGCATCTGGCGGGCATCCCGCGCCAGCACCTCCTCGCGGCTTAGGCCGGAGCGGGCGATGACGCGTGAGACGCGCACCTCCAGCGGGGCATCCACGACGAGCACGGCGTCCATCTGCCTGTCCAGGCCCCCCTCGAACAGCAGGGGCACGTCCTGCACGGTCCACTCCTCCCCACGGGCGGCGGCCTCCTGCTCCAGCGCCAGCATTCGCGCCCGCACGCGGGGGTGGGTGATGCCATTCAGGACCGCCAGCCGCGCCGGGTCCCCGAACACCCGCGCCGCGAGCGCTCCCCGGTCCAGTTCGCCGCCCTGCACCACGCCGGGAAACTCGGCTCCGATCTCGGCCAGCACGCTGGGGTCACGGGTTACCTCCCGGGCGACCTCATCGGCGTCGAGGACGGTCAGGCCGCGCTCCCGCAGGAGGGCCGCGACCGTGCTCTTGCCCGCGCCGATGCTGCCGGTCAGGCCCAATCGGCGCGGCTGGGATGGGAAGGGAGAAGGCATGGGGGCAGTCTAGGGCCGCCGTAGTGGGGCCGTCAGGTGCCCGTCACCCGGCGCTCCTACGCTGCCGGGGACGATGCCTCTGCCCTCCGCCGCCCCGATTTTGCCCTCTCACACGGGCTTCACCCCGGTTCTGGCGGGTCACCCTATGCTGAACGCATGCGGCCCGTCCTGGCCCCCGACTCCGGCTTGCACCCCTCCGGGGCCAGTGTTAGCCTCAACCCTGGAGGTTTCTGAGTGAAACGACGTACCCTCGGCCCGCTGCTCGTGGCGGCCACCCTGTCTGCGGCCCTGGCCCAGACCCAGGCGCCACCCGCGTCGGCGCCCGCAACGCAGACGCCTCCGGCGGCGCCTGCCCCGGCGCAGCCTGCGGCTCCGGCGACGCCCCAGGCGGCCCCGCTGCCCGCCGCGAACTACGTGGCGTTGGGCAACTTCTACTACGGCCGGGGCAACTTCGATCAAGCCTACGTGGCCTTTCGCGCCGCGGCCGAGATTGACCCCCGCAGCAGCGACGCCCTGCTCGGCCTGGGCCGTTCGCAGGTCAAGCTGCGGTTGTACGCGCCCGCCATCGAGACGCTGCGGCGCCTGACCACCCAGGACGCCCGCAATCTCAGCGGGCACCTCGCGCTCGCGCAGGCGTACCAGCAGCAGTTTATCGGGGCGGGGGACCGGGCCAGCGTGTCGGGCAACCTCGCGCAGGCCCTGGGGGTCCTGACCCAAGCCGAAGCCCTCGCGCAGGCCAGCCCGGAAGCCGAGCGCAAACTCAATCTCAGCAAGGTCTGGAACGAGCGCGGCAACGTGCTGCGGCTCCAGGGCGCGGCGGGGCAGGCCATCGAGGCCTTTAAGCAGGCCAGCACGCTGAATCCCGACAATGGGCTGATTCTCTTCAACCTCGGGGATATGTACTACGCCACCGGGAACCTCGTGTCGGCCATCGACAGCCTTCAGCGGGCGGTCATCACCGATCCTGCCGACGCCTACAACCGCGCCTACTACGCCAAACTCCTGGCGATCAGCGGCAACACCGCCGCTGCGAAGCCCGAAGCCGCGCAGGCGGCCCGCCTCGCGCCGAACAACCCCTACGCGGTGGGGCAATACGGCGTGGTGAGCTACCTCAGCCGCGACCCGGTGACCGCGCGGGCACAGCTCACGCAGGCCGTGCGGCTCGATCCGCTGCGCTACCCCGAGTTCTACTACTACCTCGGGCGCCTCGACCTCGACGCCGGGGACCTCAAGGCGGCCCGCGAGAACCTCACCCGCGCGGTGGCGCTCGGCAGCACGACCGCCGAGTGGATCTATTACCTGGGCCTGAGCTACGAGCGCGGCGCCGGGTCCATCGCGCCCGACCGCCTCAAGGCCCGCGAGAACTACGAACGGGCGCTCAAGCTCAACCCCGACTACGCCCTCGCCCGCGAGGGGCTGACGCGCGTCCGCTGACCCCGCTCATTCCCCCAGTCCCCTTCCCGCGCCTGGGAGGGGGTTTTTGCTGGCATCTGAACTTTCCCTTAAGCCCGCCGGGGGCGGGGGCGCGGCTAAGATGAGGGCCGATGCCGCCCCCACCCGCCCACCGTGGGCGGGTGGAGCCCGGCCCGAAAGGAGCATCCTCATGGCCTACCAATTGCCCCCGCTGCCCTACGCCTACGACGCCCTCGAACCCCATATCGACGCGCGGACGATGGAGATTCACCACACCCGGCACCACCAGACCTACATCGACAACGCGAACAAGGCGCTGGAAGGCAGCGGGATGGCGGACCTGCCCGCCGAGCAGCTGATCGCGCAGCTCGACCGCGTCCCCGCCGACAAGAAGACCGCCCTGCGCAACAACGCGGGCGGCCACGCCAACCACAGCCTCTTCTGGCAGGTCATGACCCCGCAGGGGCAGGGCCAGCCGCAGGGTGAACTGGCGGGGGCGATCGAGCAGGCCTTCGGGTCCTTCGACGCCTTCAAGCAGAAGTTCGAGGACGCGGCCAAGACGCGCTTCGGCTCGGGCTGGGCGTGGCTGGTCGTGCAAAACGGTGAGCTGGCCGTCGTCTCGACCGCCAACCAGGACAACCCGCTGATGGGCGAGTCGATCAGCGGCGCGAGCGGCACCCCGATCCTGGGCGTGGACGTGTGGGAGCACGCCTACTACCTGAACTACCAGAACAAGCGCCCCGACTACCTCGCGGCCTTCTGGAACGTCGTCAACTGGGACGAGGTCGCCCGCCGCTACGCCGAGGCGAAGGGTCAGTAAGCCCCTTCCCCCAACCAGCCCCAGGTCACGCGCCTGGGGTTGTTTGCTGCTGCTCCAGCCCCGCCAACCACGCTTCGGCCTCTTCCGGCCCCAGCACCTGCGCCCCCCGCTCCGGGCCGAACCACGCCAGCAGTGCGAGGAGGTCGCCGCCGTGGTGTTCCTCCAGACTCCCGAAGATGACCTTGTGGTCGCCGTCCGCAAGGTGCAGCAGTCCGGCGGGCGGGGCACTGAGGCGGGTGCCTACGGCGAGCGGCTCGCCCAGCCACACGGCGTCCACGTCGCTGCCGTCGGCGGGGTTGAGCAGGTCGGGCAGGCAGCCGTAGTTCACCGGAGCGGCCCAGGGTTCCTGACGGTAGGGCACGACCTCGCCGCCGCGCCACACCCAGCGGTCGAGGGTGCCGCGCGTCCACTCCACCACGCCTGCACGCTCGCGGGGAGCGGTCATGGCCGGACCTCGTACAGCTCGACCTGCCGCAGCACCGTGCCCCCGAAGCTCAGCGCGGCGCGGTAGGCCCCCTGCGCGGGGGCGGCCAGCGTGAAACGGGCCTCCCGCTGCGCGGCGTCGAGGTACACGCTGTCGCGCCCCAGTTCGCGCGAGCCGTCGAACCACACGACCTCCAGATAGCCCGGCTCGAAGCGGCCCTCCACCCGCGCCCGCAGTTCCAGTTCCTGCCCCGCGCGGCGCAGGCTGGCTTCGGTGATGCGGGCGGGCAGCTCGACCTCGATCTGCGGGGGAATCAGCGGCACGAAGTTGTAGCGGCAGCCCGCCAGGGCGGGGGCCAGCAGCAGCAGGGTCAGCAGGAGGCGGGGGGACATGGGGGCATTGTAAGGAGGGGCCGTGAGGGCAGGCCCCGCCCTACACCCCGGTCGCCACGATGGCCCCCAGCAGCGCCACCGGGGCCGTCTCCGCCCGCAGGATGCGCGGGCCGAGGGTGACGGCGACGGCGCCCCGTGCGGTCAGGGCCGCGACCTCCGCGTCCGAGAGGCCGCCCTCCGGCCCGGTCAGCACCGTCACCGGGGCGTCCCAGGTCAGGTGGTCCGTCAGGCGCTCCCGGCTGCCAGGCTGGGCGACGAACAACTGGCCCTCCCAGCTCAGGTCGGTCAGGGAAACGGGGTCAAGCACCTCCGGCGTCACCGCCCGGCGCGACTGCTTGCTGGCTTCCTCGGCGACCCGGCGCAGGCGCGTGAGCTTCTGCCCGCCGATCTCGCGGGCGTCGGCGTGCCGGGTGACGAGCAGTTGCACGCGGGCCACGCCGAGTTCGGTGGCGGCCCGCACCACGTCCGAGAGCTTGTCCCCCTTCAGCAGCGCGACGGCCAATGTGACGGGCTGCGGCGTCTCGGCGGTGCCCGCCACCCGTTCCCCCAGCGCGAGGACGGCGCGGGTGTCGTCCAGTTCTTCCAGGGTCGCCCCCGCCTCGGCCCCCTGGCCGTCGAAGACGCGCACGGGGTCGCCTGGCCGCAGCCGCAGCACGTGCAGGTGCCGGGCTTCACGCGGCCCCAGGGTCATCTGGGGGGTCAGGGCAGGGACGCGGACACGGTGCTCAGCCATCTCCGGCCCTCACTGCGGCAGGCGGGCGGTCACCAGCGCCCACTCGCCGTCCACGGTCTCGCGCACGTCCCCGAAGCCTTCCCGCGCGAGCGCCTCCCGCACCAGCTCCAGCTTGCCCGTCAGGATGCCCGTCAGGATCAGGTCGCCCCCCGGCACAAGGTGGGCGGCGTACTCCCCGGCGAGCAGGTCGTGCAGCTCGGCGTAGAGGTTCGCCACGACCACGTCGTAGGCGTCCACCCCCTCCTCTGGGAAAGTCAGCGCGTCCAGCCCCAGCGTGCCTTCCTCGAAACGCACCTGCGAGGCGGGGACGCCGTTGATCTCGGCATTCTCCCGCGCGATGGGCACGGTGACGGGGTCGATATCCACCCCGAAGGCGAAGCGGGCGCCCAGCAGCGCCGCCGCGAGCGCGAGGACGCCGCTGCCGGTTCCCACGTCAAGCACCCGCGCCCCGGTGCCCCCCGGCCCGCGCGTGCCCAGCTCCAGCGCGGAGAGGGCCTCCACCGCCAGCCGGGTGGTCGCGTGGTGCCCGGTCCCGAAGGCCATGCCCGGCTCGATCACGAGCGGAAGTTGCCCCGGCT
This sequence comes from Deinococcus sp. HSC-46F16, assembly GCF_024171495.1. NCBI lineage: Bacteria > Thermotogati > Deinococcota > Deinococci > Deinococcales > Deinococcaceae > Deinococcus > Deinococcus sp. HSC-46F16. Next base: position 740,905 of record NZ_JALJZW010000001.1, on the reverse strand, counting down.
CCACCTCGCCTCGCTGCCACGGGGCCACGATGGTCACCCGGTCCGCCCGCACCGGGCGCAGGGTGCGGCGAAACTCGGCCTGCCAGTCCTGATCGGCTTCCTCGCGCCACTCACCGTCTGAAACGGAGTCGGGCAGTGGCACCCGCTCGTCGAAATACACGCGGATCGCTCCGGCCCGTTCTTCCAGCCCGGTCGCGCCCGCCTCCCACAGGGAGTCGAGGTCGGTTTCGCGGGTCTGGAAGGTGCCGGGGAGGTGGTACACGAGCATGGGGGAGAGTGTAGCGGGCGGGTGGCCTGTGGCTCGTGGCTTGTGGAGGGCCGGGGCCGAAGCCAGCGCCTCTGCACAAGCGACACGCCCCGCGCCACGAGCCTCTACACTCTCCCCCATGAAACTCGCCATCGTCGGTGTCGGGAAGCTGGGGCTGGCCCTGCTGGAAGGAGTCTTGTCGCGCGGGGTGATGGCAGCGGGAGACATCGGGCTGCTGGACGCGAACGCGGGGCGGGCCTCCGACCTCGCCTCGCGCACGGGGGCCGCGCTGATCGGGGCGTCCGACCTGCGTTTCGCCGAACGGGTGCTCGTCAGCGTGCAGCCGCGCGTCTTTCCCGAAATCAGCGAGTGGCTCGCGCAGGAAAACGCCGGGTACATCAGCACGATGGCCGGGGTCAGCACGAATACCCTGACCCGCCGCCTGGGCACCAAGCGGGTGGTGCGGGTGATGCCCAACCTCGCCGCCACCATCGGCCGGAGCCAGACCGCGATCACCGCCCCGCGCGAGGCGGAACTCAGCGGGGACCTCGACTTCGCCCGGTCCCTCTTCTGCGCGGTGGGCGACGTATACGACCTCCCCGAACACCTCTTCAACGCCTTTACCGGCATGAGCGCCTCCGGCCCCGCCTACGCCGCGCTGGTGGCCGAGGCGCTGGCCGACGGCGCGGTGCGGATGGGGTTGCCGCGGGCGCTGGCCCACGAACTCGCCGCCAAGGTGCTCGTCGCCAGTGGCGAACTTCTCCAGCAGCGGGCGCATCCCGGCCTGCTCAAGGACGAGGTCGCCAGTCCTGGCGGCACCACCATCGCCGGGCTGGAGGTGCTGGAGGCGGCGGGCGTGCGCGGCGCGATGATGCGGGCGGTCGTGGCGGCCACCCGCCGGGGCAGTGATCTGGGCAAGGATCAGGAGTAGGGGGAGGCAGTCTACCCACCGCCCCGCCTGACCCAGCAAAGAGGGCAGAGGAGGTTGCGGCGTGGTGCAGCAGCGGACCTTTGGGCGTCACCTCCTGGGGGGCTCAGGCAGGAACCGTCCCCTTGACCGCCCAGGCCCGCAGCGCGAGCAGAATTGCGCCGTCGGGACCGGTGGGGAGGGAGGCACGCACCGCCTCCCTGATCCGCTCACGGGTTTCGGGGTCCAGGGCCGCGCAATACTTCGGTGCAGAGCCTGTCCCGCCCAGAAACGGCGACCAGTAGGCCTCAAAATTCTCGAACGCCGCCGGAATGTCGAGGGCGGTCACGTTCACATCCATCAGCCCCACGGCTCCGAGCGCCTGGCGTAACGGTTCAGGACGGCAGATCGGGGCCTGAATCCCGTCATCAAAGGCGGCCGAGCCCGGATCGATGCGGCGGGCGGCGTCGAAGAAGTGCCGCATGATCTGCATCTGTCCCGCGTAGTCCCAGACGTACAGGGCCACCTGCCCGCCGGGACGGGTCAGCCGCGCCATCTCGCGCAGGGCTTGAACTGGATCAGGCGTGAAATTCAGCACGAGGCCGCTGACCGCGTGATCGAACTCCCTGGCAGGCAGGCGCGTGTCGGCGGCGTTCCCCTGCAAGAAGGTGGCTTCAGGGACCTGCCCGGCGGCATAGGGCAAGAACGTTTCCGACAGGTCCAGCCCGAGCAGGCGGCGCGGCTGGCAGGTGCGGGCGATCTGGGCACTCAGTGCGCCAGTGCCGCAGCCCAGGTCCACCCAGCAGCGGTGCGGCACTGGCCCCAGCCACGTCAGGAACAGGGGCGCGAGACGGCGGCTCCAGCGGCCCATATAGGCCTCATACGCTTCGGCTGTCCGCCACAGGTCCCCGGCCGGTTCGCTCCTCATGTGCGTCTCCACCTTTCCGTTTCGGCCCTTCCCACAGGCCGGAAGGGAGGTGAATGGGGCGTGTGTTCCGCCGATCTTGCGGGTACTTCTCCTGCGGTGTGTTCGCCCCATCATGCACCCCGCAGGGGGCGGAGGCGATCCTGGTCAGCGGACCGCCCCGGCCCAGAACTGGGGAGGCGTCCGGCCTGGGCCTCGCGCCTGCTCCCCCCTCCTATACTGCCCCCCGTGCCCGGCCCCGAAGTCCTGCTCTACGGCCTCCCGCTCGCCTTTCTGGCGGGCTTTATCGATGCGGTGGCGGGGGGCGGCGGCACGATCACGCTGCCCACGCTCTTTTTCATGGGCCTGACTCCGGCGCAGACGGTCGCCACCAACAAGCTGCTCGCCATCTTCGGGTCGGGGAGCGCGACCGTGCAGTACTGGCGCAAGGGCCATGTGGAGCGCGGGCTGGTGCTGCGGCTGATTCCGCTCGCATTGGTGGGGAGTGCGCTGGGGGCCTTTCTGGTGCGCTTCGTGGACCCGGACGCCTTCCGCACGCTGGTCGGCGTGGTGATTCTAGGCGTGGGGGCGCTGGTGCTGGCGAACAAGCGCTTTGGCCTGGAAGACCGTTACCCCGGCCTGACCACCCGCACGCTGGCGCTGACGCTGCCGGGCGCCTTCGTGATCGGCATCTACGACGGCTTCCTGGGGCCGGGGACGGGCACCTTCCTGATGTTCCTGTTCGCGCTGGCGGGCTTCAATCTGGTCCGCTCCAGCGGCAACGCCCGCACGATCAACTTTGCCACCAACCTCGGGGCCTTCCTGTTTTTCCTGATCGGCGGGCAGATGGTGTGGTGGATCGGGTTGCCGATGGGCGTGGCGAACGCGCTGGGGGCCACTCTGGGGGCGCGAATGGCGATGCTGCGCGGCAGCGGCTTCGTGAAGGTGATCTACGGGGTGATCGTGGTGCTGGTGGCGGCGCGGCTGCTGTTCGGGTAAGCGGTGCCCGGGACGCGGAAGGCAGGAGAAAAACCGCGTACTGCGTTCCGCGCCCCGCCCCTGCGGTCAACCGTGCCCCCGCGCCCCCTCCCCCAGGCCCCCACACGGCAGAATCCGGGTATGACTTCACCGAATGGCGGGCAGACCGAACAGGCGATTCTGGCGGGCGGGTGCTTCTGGTGTACGGAGGCCGTCATGAAGGACGTGCGCGGTGTGACGAAGGTGGAAAGCGGCTACATCGGCGGCCACACCCCCAACCCCGACTACCGCAGCGTGTGCAGCGGCACGACCGGGCACGCCGAGGCGGTGCGGGTGACCTTCGACCCCGCGCAGGTGAGCTTCCGCGACCTGCTCACTCTCTTTTTCGCCACCCACGACCCCACCACCCTCAACCGCCAGGGCGCCGACATGGGCACCCAGTACCGCTCGGCAGTGTTTCCGCTGAACAGCGAGCAGGAGCAGACCACCCGTGAGGTGATGGCCGACCTGACCGCGCAGGGCATCTTCGACCGCCCCATCGTGACCACGGTCGAACCCGCGACCGAGTTTTACGTTGCCGAGGATTACCACCAGGACTACTACGCCAACAATTCGCGCCAGCCCTACTGCATGGCCGTGATCGCGCCCAAGGTGGCGAAGCTGCGCAAGGAGTACGGCGACCGCCTGCGGGCCTGAGCCGCTGGCCTAGGGGCGCTCCCAGACGTAGGGCGTCGTCGTCGTGACGGGCAGCAGGCCGCTGCGTTCCAGAATGGGCCGCGAGGCGTCCGTGCTGTCGCTGTGCAGATAGCGGACGCCCCGGTCCAGCGCCGACTGTGCGCGGGCGGCGGTCAGCGCCCGGTAAATGCCCTGGCCGCGCCACTCGGGCAGCGTCCCGCCCCCCCACAGGCCCGCGAATTCCGTGCCCGGCACCACTTCCAGGCGGCCGACACAGACGACCCCGTCCGCGGTTTCCGCGATCCAGAGTTCGATGTGGCCGCGGTGTCTCTCCAGCCGCCGCATCAGCTCCTCGGGCCGGAATGGGAAGCCGAACACCCGGCTTTGCGTGTCGGCCGCCCGCGTGACATCGGGGAGGGGATCGGGCTGGTCGTCGATGCGGCGCAACCGGACGCCGCTTGGCAGGGTGACTGGCCCGGCGAGGTGCCGCGCTTCGCCGACCATGACAGTTTCCGCCTCCTCGGGCTGGAAGCCGTGTGCCCGCAGACGGTCGGGGAGGTCAGTGGGGAGGTCATGCCCCCGCGTCTTCCACTCGGCGGAGGTGATGGTGGGGTCGGCGGCGTAGTGCGCCACCGTCTGTGCGATCAGGTCATCCAGGGCCTGACCCGTACAGCCCTCCAGCGAACGGTACGAAACCAGGCCCCGTGCCCCGAACTTTCCGCGCCACAGCGGTCCGTCGCGGTCGTGGCTCGTGGCGCCCGACATCTCGGCCTGCTCCCTGAGCTGCGCGTCGTAGGCCGCGAGCAACCGGCGCCGTTCTTCCTCATGGGACCTCGACATGGGATCAGCCGACCGGGGAAGGGGCGGGGTTCGGGCGGTCCTGGGCGGCCAGCAGTTCCTCCACGCCCCGCCGCAGCCGCACGGCGAGTGGGTACGTCAACCAGCGCTGAAGCTCTTCGCGGGGGGGCTGGGCAGTGAACCACAGGTCGAAGGTGTCCACGACCCTGGGCGCTCCGGCGGGGCCAGCCTCGCGGGTCACCGGGTCACCCGCGCCCACGTCGCCGCCTTCCAGCACGCGGGTGTAGAAGCCGGGGCGACGGGCCGCCGCAAACTGCTTGACGAAGCCCGCATCCCCCATCCGCGCCCCCAGCGTCGCGCAGGGAATCCGGGAGGCGGTCACTTCCAGCAACACGCCTCCCACCCGGAAGCGTTCCCCGATCGCGATCCCGGCCGATTCCAGTCCCTCCAGCAGCAGGTTCTCGCCGAAGGTGCCCGGTTCCAGTGGCTTGCCCAGGGCCTCCTCCCAGTGGGCGTAATCCTCGCGGGTGTAGACGTAGACGGCCTGATCGGGGCCGCCGTGGTGCTTGCGGTTCAGGACGTGGTCGCCGTCCAGCCCCGCCGCCGTGACCCCGATCCGGCCGGGCACCGCGTGTTTGCGGATGCCGCTGACGATCTGGCGGGGTCCGACCTGCACGGCGGTGGGCTGGCCCACGTGAACGCTGAGAAGCCTCATATGGGGGCAGGCTAGCGCCCCCAGCGGGGGTATGGTGCGCGTTCTCCCGGTGCCCCGTGCGCCGGGCGGGGTAGGCTGCGGCCCTATGCGCCCCCGCCTGCCCCGGCCCCTGCTCGGCGGCCTGATCGCCCTCCTGACGCTGCTGGCCGCTCCCGGTGCAGAGGCCGCCGCCCAGCCCCTCCAGGCCCCCGGCCCGCTGGGGCTGAACCTCCCGCCGCCGGACCGCGCCGCCCTCGATGGCCTGGGCCTGAACGCCTGCCCCGAGCCGACCGCCCGCCTCGACCGCCTACTGTATGAGCGCACCGGGGGCCAGGGCGCGGCCCTGAGCTGCGGCAACCGGGTGGAGGGGCTGCTGCATCTGCCCCAGGCCGACCCTGCCTACAGCGCCCAGCCGCGCACCCCGCAGGGCGGCTATGACGCGCTGGTGGCCGAGCTGGGGCGGACCCGGCGCGAACTGGTGATCGCCAACATGATCTGGGACGAGGGGGCGGACGCGCCGGGGGCCTCGGTGGCGCTCGCCATCGCTGCGCTGCGCCGGGACCTCGCCGCGCACCCGGAGCGGTACCCGGCGGGGCTGACAGTGCGGCTGCTGTTCGGCAACACGGTGCGGGCGAGTGCGCCCCTCGACCCCCGCGCCAACATCTACGCGGCGGCCGAGCACCTGCTGGCGGCGGGCGTGCCCCTGACTGGAGACACGGTCCCCGGCTGGCGGCTGGAACTCGCCAGCTACGCCTACACCTACCCGCACAGCCACATGAAGGTGATCGTGCAAGACGGCGAGCGGGTGCTCGCGGGCGGCTTCAACATCAGCATCAACCACCTGCCGGGGGACGCGCCGGGGGGGCGGGGCCTCGACCTCGCGGACCAGGGCATCTGGGTGCGTGGTCCGGTTGCCCGGCACGCCCTCGCCGCCGTGCGCGACACCTGGGAACTGGGACGCCTCCTTACCTGCACCCGGCGCCCCCGCCCCGGCCTGCTGCGCCGCGACTGCACGCTGGCGGCGGGGCCGTCCCCCTGGCCGCTGGTCTGGCCGACTCCGGCAGCCCCGGCGGGGGAGGCCCACGTCTATCCCCTCTACCGGCGGAACGGGTACACCGGGGCGGATCAGGCCATGGCCGAGCTGTTCGGCGCCTCCCGCACCCGGCTGGACATCATTCAGTCTCAGATCGGGGGCACATTCGGCTGCGTGGGTGAGCTGTCCGAGCTGGCGGGGTGTGCCCCGCAGCGCCAGCTTCCAGTGTGGCGGGCGGTCGTGTCCGCCATCCGTGACCACGGGGTGACGGTCAGGCTGCTGCTCGACTACGACCCCGCCCTGCAAGCCGAGACCCTGGGCCTGCTGCGTGCCCTGCGCCTCGAACTGCGCGGGCTGGGGCTGGACGACCACCTCCAGGCCCGCTGGTACGGCACCGAGGGCGGCGCCCACACCAAGATGGTGCTGGTAGATGACGAGATGCTGGTGGTGGGCAGCCACAACCTCCATTTCTCGTCGTTCGGTCGCACTGGCCTCGTCGAGTACTCGCTGGCGACCAGCGACGCGGCGGCCATCGCGGAGGCGCAGGGCCTCTTCGACTTCGAATGGGCACGCGGGACGGCGGTCAAAACGCCGTGGTGGTTGCCCGCCTTGCCGGGCGGGGTGTAGGGAAAGCTTTCATACGGGTTCCGTCCCATCCGTCCCCGAATCGGCGCTCTCCCGGTTCGAGAACTCCCTTCCCGGCCACCGTTGTGTTCCCACTCGCTCGGCCTCACAGCTTTGGCAGTCCGCTCGGGATGAACAGTCTGCCTGACTGTTCAACTGGAATGCGTATCAGCGTTCAGCCAACGCCAAAGGCCGGGTTCGGATGCCCGGCCTCTGCGGTGCGTGTGCCCGCTCAGCGCATTGTGCGCGGCAGCTCCTGCGTGGGCAGGATCTTCTTCGGCTCGCGGAACTCGATGTTCTCCCACTCGCCTTCCTCGACGACTGTAAGGGCCGGATTGAGCGCCCGGAAGTGCGCGACCACCTCCTGCACGAGGTCGTCGGGGGTGCTCGCCGCGCTGGTGATGCCCAGCGCCCGGATGCCCGTCAGGTTCAGCCCCGCGAGGTCCGCCGCCGTCTCCAGCCGCTCGGCCCGGCCGCACAGGTCGCGGGCGAGTTCCAGCAGGCGCATACCGTTGCTGGAGTGCGGGCTGGTCAGCACGAGGAAGGCGTCCACCTGCGGCGCGATGGCCTTCACCGCGTCCTGACGGTTCTTGGTGGCGTAGCACAGGTCCTCGCTGGGCGGGACCACCAGCGCCGGGAAGCGGGCTTTCAGGATGTCCACCGTCCGCCGCGTGTCGTCCACGCTGAGCGTGGTCTGGGTCAGCACCACCACCCGCTCGGGGTCGGGCACCTCCACCGTGTAGGGGTCGTGCAGCCCCTCGCCCGTCTTGCCCAGGACGCCGACGACGATGGTGTGTTCGGGCGCCTCGCCGCGCGTGCCGATGACCTCCTGGTGCCGGGCGCTGTCGCCGATCAAGAGGATGGTGTAGCCCTCCCGCGCGTACTTCTTGGCCTCGGTGTGGACCTTGGTGACCAGCGGGCAGGTCGCGTCGATGGTGGCCAGTCCCAGCGCCCGCGCCCGCTCGCGCACCGCCGGGCTGACCCCGTGGGCGCTGAAGACCACCGTCTCGCTGCCCTGCGGCAGGGCCGAGATGTCGTCCAGGCTTTCCACGAACTGCACGCCGCCCTGCCGCTCCAGACGCTCCACGACGGTGTGGTTGTGCACGATGGAGTGGTAGACCGTCAGCGGCCCCGTCTCCTGACGGGCGGCCTTTTCCACCGCCCCGATCGCCATGACGACCCCCGCGCAAAAGCCGCGCGGCTTGGCGAGGTGAATGCGTTCAATCATTGGGGTGGCCTCCCATCGGGATCAGTGTAGGTGGGCGCGGGCGCATAGAGGGTGCGGGAAGTCCCGGTGGGGAGTCCCTCAGTCCACCACCTCGAACCCCAACCGGTCGGCCTGCTCCACGAAGAAGTTGATGTTCTCCGTCAGGGTCTGCGGCCCCAGGCTCTTGCGGTGGTGCTCGCCCGTCGCGGCAATGATCAGCGTTTCCGCGAGGCAGGCAGGCACGGCGCCTTCGCCGAACTGGAGGTCGATGTTGCTCGTCATGCCGCCGGGGGGCCGCACCACGCCGCCGGGAATCAGGCGCACGCCGGGCACGTCCAGCACGCTCTCGTGCGCGTCGGCGGGGCGGCCCTCGTCGAAGATCCAGGCCCCAGGCTTGACGTGCTCGGGGAAAATCACCGGGTTGGGGTCGGAAGTCGCGCTGAAGATCAGGTCGGCCTCGCGCAGCGTGTCGTAGCTCGTGGTGGTGACGATCTCGGTGTCCCTCGCCGCCCGGCGCAGGGTGTTCGCGCTGCGCTCCAACCGCTCCATGTCGCGCCCGATCATGATGACCTTACCGACCTGCGGGGCGATGGTCCGCGCGATGCCGAAGGCGACCACGCCGTTGGCCCCCACGATGCCCGCCGTGGCCCGTTTCAGGTCGCGCCCCGTCTCCGCGAAGTGGCGCAGGATGCCCGGAATCGCTGCCTTAATGGTGCCGCTGGTGTACGCGCCGCCGTTGGTGATCGTGAGGTCGGGGACCGCCGCCTGCACGTCCACGCCCTTGTTGCCCACCACGCTCCAGAAGGCCCCCAGCCCGAAGACCTCGGCCCCCAGTTCCTGCGCCAGCCGCGCCCCCTCGATGGCCCGCCGGGTGGCAAGGTCGGGCTGGTCGCGGAACACGTCGGGGAGGAGGGGGCTACTCAGCAGGTAGCAGCGGATCTCCTTGCCCTCGTTCGTCTTGATGCCGTGCAGCTCGCCCACCTTCATGGGCCGCAGGTTCTCGGCCATTCGCCGCACGCTGGCCTCGCTGATCACGCCCCGGTCCACCAGCGGCTTCATCCAGGCGAAGCGGCGCGACTGCCAGAAGTTCTCCAGCGTCATGGGGTGAATCATGAAGGCGGTCACGACCTGATCGGCCCGCTTGCCTGCCACCGGCACGTCCGCGAAGGCCTTCGGCTCGGTGCCGTCGAGGATGCGCCCCAGGTTCTCCTTGAAACGCCACGCCGCCGCCACCAGCAGCCCCAGCGCCCCCAGCTTGGCCGGAATCCCCAGCGGCGACACGGCCACCAGCACGGCGAAGGCCAGCAGCCCCAGCAATGTGGCCCCGCTCGCGTAGCCCCAGTAGCCCAGCACGGCGGCATAGACGACCACGGGCAGGACCGTCAGCCACAGGCTCAGGCCCGCCACCGACAGCCCCGCCAGCACCCCCAGCAGCACGAGGTTGCCCCGGCCACGCGGCGGGGTGTCGCCATACAGGAACCGGGGTGGGTTGAGGTGCCCCAGGTACGCCGCCAGCCCCGCGAGCACGCACACCTCCGGCGACCCCACCGCCGAGGCCATCAGCACGGCCAGGAAGCCCTTGGCGGCGTCCAGCCCCGCGCTCGCCGCCGCCGGGCCGGGGCCGACCCGCCGCAGCACGTTCTCCACGCCGAGGTTGTAGGCGCTGTTCACGCGGGGGTCTACCCCCAGCCGCCGCAGCAGCCAGTGGCCCAGCGGCAGGCTCCCCACCAGAAATGCGAGCACGAGGAGCAGGGCCGACAAAAACGCCATGCGGGGCATTCTAGCCGGGTTGGTGAGAGGGGCGCTGTCTCAGCCCTCCGGAGCGGGCCGAGCGGGATACCCCCCCTTCTCGCTGCTGTGCCCCGGCCGGACCTTGAGTTCGGGCCGAACGTGGTGCGTGGCGTAGTTGGCGGCGACGGCCGCCTGCGCGAACGCCACCGACAGCAGCTTGAAGTCCCCGCCCGACCGGGCGAGGTCGCCCACCACGTACACGCCGGGCAGCACTGTCTCGCCTCCGGGACCGTCGGGGACATACTCGCCCTGCCAGTCCAGCGGCCAGTTTGCGAGCGGGGAGAGGTCGGGGAGGTAGCCGTTTAGGACGAGCACCGTATCAGCCTCCACCTCCCGCGCCTCGCCACCCAGGGTCAGCACCGCGCCCGTGGGCGTCAGTCGGTCCAGCACGGCCGGGGCGAGAACCTCCAGCGTGCCTGCCGCTCGCCCTGCCTCCAGCGCCGTCAGCGTCCCCGGATCGCCCCGGAACCCCGCCCGGCGGTGGGTCAGGGTCACCCGCGCTCCCGCCGCCGCGAGTTCGGTCGCCGCACGGGTCGCCTGCGGCACGCCGCCCACCACCAGCACCCGGCGTCCCGCGAGGCTGGCCGGGTCAGGCAGGTCGGCCCGCACGTCAGGGTGCGTCCCGGCCCCCGGCACGCGCACCTCACGTGGCAGGAGTGCCCCCAGCCCCGCCGCCAGAATGACCGCGTCCGCCGGGTACGTGTCCCGGTCCGTTCCGACCAGCCAGCCGCCCGCCGGGTCGGGCTCTAGCGTCCGCGCCACTTCGCCCAGATGCACGGCCACCGCCAACGGCGCAAGTTGTGACTCCAGCGCCCGCACGAGGTCCCCGGCCCGCGTCTGGGGGCTGCCGGGCGCGTCGTAGATCACCTTGTCGGGGTAGAGGGCCGACAGTTGCCCGCCCAACTCGCTCCGCGCCTCCAGCAGCCGCACGGTCAGGCCGCGCCAGCCCGCATAGAAGGCAGCGTACAGCCCCGCCGGACCCCCGCCCACCACCAGCACGTCCGTCCGCGTCTCCCGCTCCCCGTTCACGCTGGGGAGTATGGCAGAGGGCGGCCCCGCCGAAAGCTCCGGCGCTCGCCATCCAGCCGCAGGCAAGAGAAGGGGCCGGGCACCCTGCTCAGCCCGGCCCCTCCCCCTCAATCGTCAGAAAAAGCGGCTCACGTCCCGCACCACCACGAACACCATCAGCAGCATCACCAGCGCGAAGCCCGCGAGGTTGATCGCCTGTTCCTGCGAGAAACTCAGCGGGCGGCCCCGCAGCGATCCCACCAGCACCAGCAGGATGCGCCCGCCGTCCAGCCCCGGAATGGGAATCAGGTTGAAAAAGGCGAGTGACAGGTTGAGCAGCGTGGCGATCTGCACCAGCGCCCAGAAACCCACACTGGCCGCCTGGCTGACGATCTCGGCGGTGCCGATGGGACCGCTGACATTCTCGTCGCGCGAAAGGTCCAGGGTGAAGAAGCGGGCGAACAGTCCCCCGAAGGCCCGCAGAATCTGGGGCACGGCCTCGGTGGTGGTCGTGACGGCGGTGGCAAAAGCGTTGGGCACGCTCAGGCGCTGGTACGTGACCTCCGGGCCGTAGCCGATGCCCAGGAGCTGCCGTTCGCCATTCACCCGCGCCTGCCAGTCGAAGGTGACCTCCCGCGTCTCTTCCCCCCGCTGCACGGTCAAAGTCTTGGGGCCGCTCGTCGCCAGCAGGTCGCGCACGCCTTCCCAGCCGGGCCGGGACTGGCCGCCCACCGTGCGCGTCTCGGGGATGTCCCGGCCGTTCAGGGCCACGATCACGTCCCCTGGACGCAGGCCCAGCGCCTCGGCACGGGAGCCGGGCTGCACCGACTGCACGCGGGCGCGGTCGGAAATGGGCACCGCCACCCCCTGCCCGGCGAAGGTGGCCGTCATCAGCCCCAACGCAAGCACCAGATTCATCAGCGGCCCGGCCAGCAGCACCGCGACCTTGCCCCAGGCGGGCAGCGCCGCAAAGCCCCGCGTGGCCTGCCGGAGGCCGCCCTGCCCGTCCTCCTCGGGGGCCATGCCGTCGATCTCCACATATCCGCCGATGGGCAGCAGGCTCAGCCGCCACTCGGTCCCGCGCCAGCGCCGCTTGAACAGCACCGGCCCCATCCCCACGCTGAAGGAATGCACCGCCACCCCCTGCCACCGCGCCAGCGCGTAGTGCGCCAGTTCGTGTAGGAAGGTCGCCACCCCGATCAGGAGCAGCGTCCACAGCAGCCCCACCGGGGTCAGCGCCGCCGCGATGCTCTGGAGGACACTCACGCCCCCACCCCCGCCGCCAACTCCCGCGCCCGGACCGTCGCCCAGCGGGTCGTTTCCTCCAAGGCGTCCCAGGTCAGCTCGCCCGGCGGCGTCTCGTTCAGCACCCGCTCGATCAGCCGGGAAATGTCGGTGAACCCGATCTCCCCGGCCAGGAAGGCGGGCACGGCCACCTCGTCGGCGGCGTTCAGGGCGGCGGGAAGCAGGCCCCCGGCTTCTCCGGCCCGGTACGCCAGCCCCAGGCAGGGAAAGCGGGCGTGGTCCGGCTCGCGGAACTCCCACTGTCCGGTCAGCGGCCAGCCCCGGTGCCCCGCCACCTCCGGTCCGCGCCGCGCCCCCTGCACGTCGCCGGGGCGGGTCATGCCGGTGGGGGCGGCGTCGATGGCGTAGGCGATGGCGAGCCGCATGTCGGTCGGCCCGAACTGCCCCTTGAGGCTGCCGTCCCGGAAGCGCACCGCCGCGTGCAGCACGCTCTGCGGATGCACGACCACGCCCACCTTTGACAGCGGCAGCCCGTACAGCGCCGCGCATTCCATCACCTCCAGCCCCTTATTCATCAGGGTGGCCGAGTCGATGGTGATTTTCTGACCCATGCTCCACGAGGGGTGCTTGAGGGCCTGCTGGGGCGTCACCGCGCTCAGGTCGGCAGGGCCATCCCGGAAGGGGCCGCCCGACGCCGTGAGGATCAGCTCGGCCACGTCGTCCAGATGCTCGCCGGTCAGGCACTGAAAGACGCCCGTGTGCTCGGAGTCGATGGGCACCAGCCGCCCACCCCCGCGCCGCGCCGCCCCCCAGATCAGGTCCGCCGCCGTGACCATCGCTTCCTTGGTCGCCAGCGCCACCGCCCGCCCCGCCTCCAGCGCCGCGCGGGTGGGGGAGAGGCCGGGCAGCCCGCTCATGGCGTTGACGACCACGTCGGCCTCCAGGGTGGCGAGTTCGGCCGGGTCCGCAATGACGCGCACATCTCCGAGGCGGGCGCGGGCCTCCGCATAGGCCTCCGGCGCCACACTGACCACCTCCGGGCGGAACTCGCGCACCTGCGCCTCCAGCAGCTCCAGATTGCGCCCCGCCGCCAGCGCCCCGACCTGCCAGCCGCGCTCCCGCGCCACGTCCAGCGTCTGCGTGCCGATGCTTCCCGTACTGCCCAGAACCGTGAGCTTCACGGGCACAGCATGGCGCACGGCGGGGGAGTGGATAGTGGGAAGTGGTCAGTGGAAAAAAGAGGAAGCGGGAGCGCAAGCCTATGCCCCGGCCCCCACTCCCTACTTCCCACTCCCCACTTACCGAGGAAACAGGCTGATATTCAGAAACAGATACGTCGCCGGAACCGCGAACAGCAGCGAGTCGAGGCGGTCGAGAAAGCCGCCGTGGCCCGGCAGGCTGCTCCCCGAATCCTTGGTCTTCAGCGCCCGCTTGATCAGGCTCTCCGACAGGTCCCCGAGCTGCGAGGCGCTCGCCACCAGAATGGAGAGCAGCAGGGCGTCGAGGGGCGAGCCGATCTGGGTGAGCTGGGTCATCGCCAGCACGATCACGAAGCTGAAGGCCAGCCCGCCGATGGCCCCTTCCACCGTCTTGCCAGGGCTGACCTCCGGGGCCAGCTTGCGTCGCCCGAAAAAGTGCCCGCCGAAGTAGCCTCCGATATCCGCCGCGAAGGTCGCCAGCAGCGGCAGCGCGAAGTACAGCAGGCCCGCCTCGCCGTCCGGCGTGTAGCGCAGCAGCAGGAAATAGCCCAGCAGCCAGGGGATATACAGCAGCCCGAACAGCGAGTACACCACCCGCTCCAGCGGGCGCTCGCCCGGGCGCATCACCTCCATGACGAGGAGGTACCCCAGCGCTACTGTCAGCACGACCTCGCGCCAGGAGCCGCCCTCCCACGGGGGCGCCGGAAGCATCGGCAGGCTCGCCACGATGATCGCTGCCCCGAAGACCCCCAGGGAGACCCGGCGCACGTCGATGTCGTTGCGGTCGAGCATCCGGATGTATTCGAACAGGCCCATCACCGACAGCACGACGAGGGCGGGTAGCAGCGCCACCCACCCGATCCAGACGACCACACTGACCACCGCGAACCCCACCACCGAGGTGAGGACGCGGGTGCTCAGCGATTCCACGGCTGCCCCCGACAGGCTCGCCGTTCGTGGCGTGGGGCGCGGAGCCACCCGGCGGTCCACCCGCCCCACGCCACCGGCCCCGAGCCGCTCACCCGAGGATTTCCTGCTCCTTCTTGTGGAAGGTGCTGTCCACCCGCGCGATGTACTCGTCGGTGATCTTCTGGACCTCGGCCTCGCCGCGCTTGATGTCGTCGTCGCCCACGCCCTCGACCTTCTTGACCTCGTCGAGCGCCTGCTTGCGGATGCTCCGCACGGCCACCCGCGCTTCTTCCGCGTAGTTCCGGGCATTCTTGACGAGGTCCTTGCGCCGCTCCTCGGTCAGCATGGGCAGGCTGATGAAGATGGTGTCGCCCTTGTTGTTGGGGTTCAGGCCCAGGTCGCTGTCGCGGATCGCCTTCTCGATGGGGTTCAAGGCCCCCCGGTCCCAGGGCGTGATGACCAGCGTGCGGGCGTCGGGCGTGGTGATGCTCGCCACCTGGTCGATGGGCATGGTGGAGCCGTAGTAGTCCACCAGCACCTTCTTGAGAATGCCGGGGTTGGCGCGGCCCGTGCGCAGCACCGAGAGGTTGTTTTCCAGCGCCTCGATGGCCTTGCCCATGCGTTCGCGGGCGTCGGCCTGAATGGATTTCATGTCTGCCATAGGAATGTCTCCTTTGCGGGGGATTCTAGCGGGAGCAGGGGGCCAGCGGCACCGTCCGTGAAAAAGAGGTGACCGCGCCGCGCCCGCTCAGGCGCTCTGAATCAGCGTCCCGACCCGCTCGCCCCGGAACAGCCGCGCGAGGTTGCCTTCCTCGAACAGGTCGAACACCACGATGGGCAGCCCCTTATCCATGCAGAGGGTAATCGCGGTGGCGTCCATGACCTCCAGCCGCTGCTCGACCACGTCCATGTGGGTCAGCGTGTCGAAGCGGCGGGCGTCCGCGTGCTTGCGCGGGTCTTTGTCGTAGACGCCGTCCACCTGATTCTTCGCCATCAGGACGACCTCAGCGCCGATTTCCAGTGCCCGCAGGGTGGAGGTGGTGTCGGTCGTGAAAAAGGGTGCCCCGTTGCCGCCCCCGAAGATCACCACGCGGCCCTTTTCGAGGTGGCGCATCGCCCGGCGGCGGATGTAGGGCTCGGCCACCGCCTGCATCTGGATGGCGGACATCACGCGGGTGGGCTGTCCGGCCCGCTCCATCGCGTCTTGCAGGGCCATCGCGTTCATCACGGTGCCCAGCATCCCGATGTAGTCGGCGGTGGCGGCGTCCATGCCTGCCCCGTTGCGGGCGCCGCGCCACAGGTTGCCGCCCCCGATCACGATGGCGAGTTCCACGTCCGTTCCGGCGCGGGCCTCCACGATCCGCCGGGCGAGCGCCGACGCCTCCTCGGGGTTGATGCCGAAGCCGGACTCGCCCGCCAGGAACTCACCGGACAGCTTGAGCAGTACGCGTTTGAACATAGATGGACCTCGGAAAAACTTCTGGTGAGTCGAAGACGAACCCGGGTGAAGTGGGAAAAAGTCGGGCGGAATCGGAGCCGCTCCTGCGAAGGAAAGGGGAGTCCAGCAAAACGCCCAGCCGGGCCGGGGGCCGCTGGGCGTGGGGAGGGAAAAGCAGCAGGAGCGGCCCGTGAAGGGGTGCAGAAGAAGGGCGGCTCCCTGTGGGCCGCCCCCTCTCACCTTTACGCGCCGATCTCGAAGCGCACGAAGCGCTTGATCTGGGCGCCGTCCAGGTACTTCGACACCGTGAGGCTCTGGTCCTTGACGAACTTCTGCTCGGGCAGCACCTTCTCCTCGTAGAACTTGCCGATCTGCCCGGAGACGATCTTGTCCACGATCTGCTGGGGCTTGCCCTCGTTGAGCGCCTTGTTGGTCAGGATCTCGCGCTCCTTCTCGATGTCGTCGGCGTTCACCTCGTCACGGGTGAGGTACTGGGGGCGCTCGGCGGCCACGTGCAGCGCCACGTCCTTGGCCTTCTGGGTGTCGCCGCCCGCGAGGTCGACGAGCACGCCGATCTTGCCGTTGGAGTGAACGTACCCGGCGACCGTATCGCCCTCGACGTAGGCCACGCGGTTGAGCACCAGGTTCTCCCCGATCTTGCCCGCCGCCGCCGCGACGGTGTTCGCCACGGTGTCGCCGCTCTCCAGGGTGAAGTTCTTGAACTCCTCCACGTCGTTGGTCCCGGCTTTCAGGGCGGCCTGCGCAAGCCCCTCGACCAGCGCCTGGAAGTCCGAGTTGCGGGCCACAAAGTCCGTCTCCGAGTTCACCTCGACGATGGCGGCGCGGTTGCCGTCCACGACGAACTTCACCAGGCCTTCCTTGGCTTCACGGTCGGCCTTCTTGGCGGCCTTCACGATGCCGCGCTCGCGCAGCAGGGCGACGGCCTTGTCCTCGTCGTTGCCCGCGTCGGCCAGGGCCTTTTTCACGTCCATCATGCCCGCGCCGGTCAGTTCGCGCAGCTTCTTGATCGATTCCATCATGGTGCGTACCTCCTAGGAGTGGATTGTTGCTGAACAGTGGGGGCGCACCGAACCTGTGCCGGACGCCCCCGAATGTGCCGAGTGGCCCCCCTGGCTCAGCCCGCGCGGCCCTGGGTCGAGGTCAGTTGGCTGGTGTCGCCCTCTTCGCCCTGCTCGGCCGCGTCGATATCGGCGTTGCCCTCTTCCACGCGCCCGCCGGACACGTCCTCGCCGCCGCCACGGGCCTCCACGATCAGGTCACCGATGCGGTGCGTGATGAGCTGGATCGAGCGGATCGCGTCGTCGTTGCCGGGCACGATGTAGTCGATGACATCGGGGTCGGAGTCGGTGTCGGCCAGCGCGATCACGGGAATCCCGAGCTTGTTGGCCTCCTGCACGGCGATGACTTCCTTGGTGGGGTCCACCACGAAGATCGCGTCGGGCAGGCGGGTCATCTTGCGGATGCCGCCCACAAAGCGCAGCAGGCGCTCGCGCTCGGAGCCCAGGGCGATGCGCTCGGCCTTGGGGCGGTCGTTGATGCGCCCGGACTCGAACAGGTCGTCGAGTTCGTTCAGGCGGTCGATGCGGGTGCGCATCGTCTTGAAGTTGGTCAGCATCCCGCCGAGCCAGCGGCTGGTGACAAAGGGCATCCCGGTGCGGCGGGCTTCGAGTTCCACGATCTCCTGCGCCTGCTTCTTGGTGCCGACGAAGAGAATCACGCCGCCGCGCTCGGAGAGGTCCTTGATGTAGTCGAAGGAGCGGTCGATCTGCTTGAGGGTCTTTTGCAGGTCGATGATGAAGATGCCGTTGCGCTCGGCGAAGATGAAGCGCTTGAACTTGGGGTTCCAGCGCTTGGTCTCGTGCCCGAAGTGCACGCCCGCTTCGAGCAGTTGCTTCATGGAGATGTACGACATGGGGACTCCTGAACGTTGGTGGGACAAGTTTGCCGTCCTCGTGCCAGCCTTCCGTCTCGGTGACGTTCTTGCGGCCAGGCCCATCCACGACGTTCCAGCGTAGGTGGGCAGGGGTCACGGGGGCACCCAAACGGAGAGTGTAGCAGATGATCAGTCGTTCAGCGCGGCGACGGCGAGGGACGCGACAGCGAGGGTTCGCTGTGCCTGCCCCTCCTCCCCGTCCTCCAGATGCCACGCGGCCGAGAGTCCCGCGTAGGCGAGAATCCACTGGAGAAGGCGTCTGTGGTCCAGCCCCGCCGCCTCCGCCACGACGGTGGACTGGCGGGCGAGGCGGCCTGGGGTGGCGGCAACCTCCAGATCGGGATTGCAGAAGAGGTTCGCGTAGTCGAAGCCCCGCTCCCCGATCAGCCCCTTAGGGTCGATGGCCAGCCAGCCCCGCTCCCGGCTGTGCAGGACGTTGCCGTGGTGAATGTCGCCGTGGAGGGGCCGCAGGTCCTGCGGGTGGCCGAGAAGGTGCCGGGCCGCTTCCAGCGACAGCGTGAAGATGCCGCCGGATCGGGGTGCCGCCTCCTCCAGAGAGCGGAACCAGCGGGTCAGGGGTGTCAGCTCAGGCCACGGCTGCGGGCGGGGTGTGTGGAGTTGACGGACCACCCCGCACAGCACCCGGCTCGCCTCGTCGTCCCACCCGGCCCGCACCATCTCGGTCAGGAGAAGGTCGCCCTCGACCCGTTCCAGCAGGAGGGCGTCTTCGTGGTGGCGCAGCACGCGGGCCGCCCCCTCGCCCCCGTACCAGACCATCAGGCGGTGCCCGACCCGTTCCTCGTCCACTCGCGCGACCTTGAGCATGGCGGGCTGGCCCTCGAACCGCACGGGCAGGAGGTCGCTGCTGTGGGTGTGGATAGGCTCGCCGTCAGGCGTCAGGCCCCAGCCCCGCAGCCACGGCGAGAAGGGCTGACTTTCGGGGGACGTGCCTGTCCCGGTCCCAGGTGTTAGGCTCCGCCCCGACATGGATTGGTTCTACGCCATCATTTACGGGATCGTCGAGGGCATCACGGAGTTCCTGCCCATCAGCTCGACCGGCCACCTCATCCTCACCGGGAACCTGATGGGGGTGCCGTGGAGCAAGGAGGTCAAGGACGCCTTCGAGGTCGTCATTCAGGGCGGCGCGATCCTGAGCGTGCTGGTGTACTACTGGCGGGACTTCCTGAAGCTGCGGCACATCGGCCACGACCGCGAGCAGCAGACCCTCTGGACGGGCGTGCTGGTCGCCACGATTCCGGCCGTGGTGCTGGGCCTGCTGTTCGGCGACCTGATTCAGGAGAACCTGTTCAACCCGACCGTGGTGGCGTGGGCCTTGATCGTGGGCGGCGTGCTGATCTGGCTGATCGAGAACCGCCGGGTGCGGCCCGACGTGCATGCCATCGAGGAGATCGGGGTCCGCAAGTCCCTGCTGATCGGCGTGCTGCAATGCCTCGCGCTGCTGTGGCCGGGCTTCTCGCGTTCGGCGAGTTCCATCCTGGGCGGCATGGTGCTGGGCCTCGACCGCCCCACGGCGACCAAGTTCAGCTTTTACCTCGGCGTGCCTACCCTGGGCGGCGCGGCCCTGCTGAACCTGATTCAGGACCGCGAGGTGATCTTCGGGGAAATCGGCCTGCTGAACGTGCTGCTGGGTGCGGCGACCTCCTTCGTGGTGGCCTACCTCGCCATCGGCTGGCTGCTAAAGTTCGTCTCTACCAACGACTTCAAGGGCTTCGCGGTGTACCGGGTGATCGTGGGCGTGGTCATTCTGCTGCTGGTGGGAGCTGGGCGGCTGTAGCACAATCAGTCCGTGTTCTCCGACCCGCCGACCGTGTACCGCCCCTTTATGGAGGGGGTGTATCGCGTGTCGGCGGGCCTGTTTCGGCTGGGCGCCCAGCCGATCCCCTGGCGGGAGGATGGGCGGGCGGAAGGACACACCTTCGCCCTCGACCGCGACTATGGCCGCTTCGTCGCCAGTAAGGTGGCCGCGCACCGCCGCGCCGCGCACGAGTACCAGGGCGAGGCGGGGCTAACGCCAGAGCTGCGGGAGGCTGCCCTGAGCCATGTGGCCCGGACCCTCGCCGCCGAGAGCGGAGGTCTGATGATCTGGGACGGGCGGCGCTTCACCAACCGGACGCTGGGCTGGGCGGCTGAACTCGGCCTGCGGTGGGGGAGTGTGGAGGGGCTGACCCGCTTCGACGCTCCGCTGGCCTCCCTGGTGGCCGAAATAGCGCCCCTGACCGCGCTGGACTTCCTGGGCCTGAACGCTCCCGAGGACCTCGCCGTGGTCGCCCGCGCCCCGGAGGGAGGGCGCGACTGGCTGGCCGCCGCGCACGTCCTCTCACCGCAGCACTGGGACCCGCGCGACAAGCTGGGGCGCGATTTCGTGGCGGTGCATGCCCCGGTCGCCGGAAGCGGGCCGATGAACGCCACCGCGCCCCGGCTGGTGGAGGCCGTCATCGCCCGTGGCCCCTTCGTGCGCTTTGCCTGGGGGGTCGCCATGAGTGGCCGCCTCGATCACCACCCCGCTGCCCCTCCCGACGCGGACCGGGCGGGGGAGACGCGCTTTGACCCTGACCGCGCCTTCCTGCGGGTCGAGCGGCAGACGCTGACGGGTTTTCCATCGGCGCACGGGGCGCTGTTCACCATCCGGCCCTACGTGTGCCCGCTGCGGGAGGCGGTCGCTACCCCGGAGCAGGCCCGGCCCCTCGCCGCCGCGCTGCACTCCATGACGCCGGAACAGGTCGCCTACAAGGGGCTGACCCACCTCCTGCCCGAGCTGCTGGCGTGGCTGGACGAACAGGGAACGCTCAAGGAGGCGCGGGGCGGCCCTGCCCTACACTCCGGGGCGTGAGCTTGCGCCGTCTCCTGCCCCTGGGTGCCCTGCTGCTGGCCGCTGCGCTGGGAGCGTGCGACGTGCCTGCTGCCGAGTCCCAGATGGGGAAGGCGGTCCCGGCCCAGACCCGCGCTCCGGCCCCGGCCCGGCCCGCCCGTGACCCGGTCAGCGGCCTGCCCTGGATCGAGGTCGCCGCTCTGCCCCCCGAGGGACGGCGCACTCTGGGCCTGATTGCCTCGGACGGCCCTTTTCCCTACCGCAAGGACGGCAGCGTGTTCGGCAACCGCGAGCGCCTGCTGCCCCGCCAGCCCCAGGGCACCTACCGCGAGTACACCGTGCCCACTCCCGGCGAGGATGACCGGGGAGCGCGGCGCATCGTGTGCGCGGAGCGCGAGCCGCCCACCGCCGAGTGCTACTACACCGCCGACCACTACGCCTCGTTTCGGCGGATCGCTCCATGATCAATGTCTTTCAGGCGCCGCCGCAGGGCATCCAGACCGCTCCCCACGACCCGCGCATCCTGGCTGCCGGGCACCAGGTGGTGCTGCGCGAGGTCAATTTCACCGAGGTGCGCGACAAGGACAGCCTGATGCTGGCCTTCCTGCGCGGCCTGGCCCTCACCGAGAACTTCGGGCGCAACTGGGACGCGCTGTACGACGTGCTCACCGACCCGGAGGCACGGCCGGAGCGCTTCGCCATCCTGCTCACCGACTATTCCGCTTTCCGTGCCCGCCAGCGTCAACTCGGCCCGCAACTGGAGAGCGTGCTGCTCGACGCCCAGGCCGAGGCCACCCGGCAGGGGCGCTCGCTGTGGCTGCTCGCGGAGGAAGCCGGGCACGACCCACGGGCCTGGTAACCCCGGCGGCGGTGCGGCCCGCCGCCCCCTGCTATCCTCCCCCGCGATGAACGCCCGCCCCGGTCCCACCCGCATCCTCGGCATCGACACCTCCTGCGACGACACGGGGGTGGGGGTGGTGGAACTCGCGCCGGATGGCGGGGTACGGGTGCTCGCCAACCGGGTCTGGTCCCAGACGATTCACGCGAGCTACGGCGGCGTGATGCCCGAACTCGCCAGCCGCGAGCATGTCGAGCGCATCGACGCGGTGACCGGGGACGCGTTGGCCGAGGCCGGGCTGACGGTGGAGGACGTGGACGTGGTCGCGGCGACCTCCGGCCCCGGCCTGGTGGGGGCGCTCCTCGTCGGGCTGATGTACGGCAAGGGGCTGGCGCAGGCGCTCGGCGTGCCCTTCTACGCTGCGCACCACCTCGAAGGCCACATCTTCGCGGCGGCGTCGGAGGCCGACTTGCGCCCGCCCTACCTCGCGCTGGTGGTGTCGGGTGGGCACACCCACCTCTTCGACGTGCCGCGCGAGGGCGACTACGTGCTGGTGGGGGCCACCCGCGACGACGCGGCGGGCGAGGCCTTCGACAAGATCGCCCGGCTCGCGGGCCTGGGCTACCCCGGCGGCCCTGCCATCAGCGAAGCGGCCCGGCGCGGTGACCCGGAGGCGGTGCCCTTCAAGGAGCCGCTGAAGGGCCAGAAGGGCTTCGACTTCTCCTTCAGCGGCCTGAAGACGGCGGCGCTCCTCGCCCACCGCGCCGGGGCCAGGCCCGAAGACCTCGCGGCGGGCTTCGAGCGGGCGGCGGTGAGCTTCCTGCTGAAAACGACGCTGCGGGCCGCGCATGCGCACGGCCGGGACATGGTGGTGGTGTCGGGCGGCGTGGCGGCCAACCGTGCCCTGCGCGAGGCGTTCACGGCCAGTCCCGTTCGCGCCATTTTTCCTGGCAAGGGGCTGAATACCGACAACGGCGCGATGATCGCGCTTGCGGGCGCGGCAGCGTTGCGGGCGGGACGCTCGCCCAGCCCGCTCAGCGAGGGGGCGGTTGCCTACGCACCGCTCGCCAACGCCTGAGCCTGACTCGCTCAACTTTCTTACAACCGACTTACTGAACTCTGGCGATGGGCGCACGGCCCACGCGCTATACTCGCGTGTCATGTTCCGTGTCCTGAACAAAGTGTTCGATAACAACCAGCGCGACGTGGCGCGAATCGTGAAGACGATCGTGCAGCCCGTCAACGCGCTGGAAGAAGAAACGATGAAAATCGAGAACCTCGCGGAAGCCTTCATGGCGCTGCGAAAGCGCGTGCAGGAGGGGGGCGAGACCCTCGACGACGTGATCGTTCCGGCCTTCGCCCTGATTCGGGAGGCGGGTCGCCGCTCCATCGGCAAGCGGCACTACGACGTGCAGCTGATCGGCGGGGCCGCGCTGCACCAGGGCCGCATCGCGGAAATGCGCACCGGGGAAGGCAAGACCCTGGTGGCGACGCTGGCCCTCGCCTTGAACGCGCTGGAGGGCAAGGGCTGCCACCTCGTCACCGTGAACGACTACCTCGCCCGGGTGGGCATGGAGGAGATGGGGCTGCTGTACCGCACGCTGGGCCTGACGGTGGGTCTGGCGAGCCGCGACCTCCAGCCCGCGCAGAAGCAGGCTGCCTACGCCTGCGACATCACCTACGTCACCAACTCGGAGCTGGGCTTCGACTACCTGCGCGACAACATGGCCCAGAGCCGCGAGCAGCTCTCCTTGCGGGCGGACACGCCACTGCACTTCGCCATCGTGGACGAGGTGGACTCCATCCTGATCGACGAGGCCCGCACGCCGCTGATCATCTCGGGCGCGGCGGAAAAGGCCACTGATCAGTACTACCTCTTCGCCAAGCTGATTCGCCGCCTCCAGAAGGGCGAACCCGCCGAACCCGGCAAGCGCACGGAGCCGACCGGCGACTACACCATCGAGGAAAAGGGCAAGCAGGTCCATCTCACCGAGGGGGGCATCTCCAAGATCGAGCGGCTGCTGTCGCTCGGGGACCTCTACAGCCCCGAGAACATGGACAAGGCGCACATGATCGTGCAGGCGATTCGCGCCAAGGAGCTGTACCACCGCGAGAAGGACTACATCATCAACGAGGAAGGCGAAGTCGTCATCATCGACGAGTTCACCGGACGCTCCATGCCGGGTCGCCGCTACGGGGAAGGGCTGCACCAGGCGATCGAGGCCAAAGAAGGCGTCAAGATCGAAAACGAGAACCAGACGCTCGCCACGATCACCTACCAGAACTTCTTCCGCCTGTACAACAAGTTCGCCGGAATGACGGGCACCGCCAAGACCGAGGAGAAGGAATTTCTCGACATCTACGGCTCGGACGTGCTGGTGATCCCGACCAACCGCCCCATTCTGCGTCAGGACGCCGACGATCTGGTGTACCGCACCCGCATGGGAAAGTACGCGGCGGTCGTGAACGAGGTGCGCGAGATGCACGCCACGGGCCGCCCGATCCTGATCGGCACGGCCAGCATCGACACCAGCGAGCAGCTCAGTGCGCTCTTGCAGGAAGCGGGCATCCAGCATGCCGTCCTGAACGCCAAGTTCGAGGCGCAGGAGGCCAGCATCATCGCGCAGGCGGGCCGCAGCGGGACCGTCACCATCGCCACCAACATGGCGGGGCGCGGCACCGACATCATGCTGGGGGGCAACGCCGAATTCATCCTGGGCGAGGCCATCGAGCAGAATTTCGGCATCAGCCGCTTTGCCCCCGAGGCTGAGGCCTTTATCAAGGCGATCAGCCGGGGCGACCCGGAGGCCCAGAACCTCGGCATGCAAATTCCCGGCATGGTGCCTGACTTTATCCAGCAGGCGCAGCAGCTCCAGAGCGACACCGTGGCCGACCGCCAGCGGGTGCAGGAACTCGGCGGGCTGCACATCATCGGCACCGAGCGCCACGAGTCCCGGCGCATCGACAACCAGCTCCGGGGCCGCGCGGGGCGTCAGGGTGACCCCGGCTCCAGCCGCTTCTACGTGTCCTTTGAAGACGACCTGATGCGCCTCTTTGCCAACGACCGCGTGGTCGCCATGATGGACCGCCTGGGGATGGACGACTCCCAGCCCATCGAGGCCAAGATGGTCACCGGGGCGATCGAAAAGGCGCAGGCGAGGGTCGAGGACCGCAACTTCGGCATCCGCAAGCAACTGCTGGAATTCGACAACGTGATGAGCGTGCAGCGCGACACCATCTACGCCCAGCGCCGCGAGGTCCTGCTGGGCAGCGACGAGGATGTCGAGGAGTCGACCGAGGGCATGATCGCGGACTTCGCGGAGATGCAGCTCGCCTACTACGCGCCCCTGGACCAGTCGCCCGAAAGCTGGGACCTCGACACCCTGCGGACCAACATGGTCGACGCCGTGCCGCAACTGGAGGGCTACGACTTCGAGGCCCTGCGCGGTCTGAGTCCCGACGCGGCCCACGCCCACCTGATGGAGGCGGTGGCCGACACCTTCGATGCCCGCAAGGACGAGCTCAGCCCCACCATGCTCAACAGCCTGTCGCGGTACGTACTCCTGCAACTCGTCGACCAGCACTGGAAGGAGCACCTGCACGCGATGGACGTGCTGAGGCAGGGCATCGGCCTGCGCGGCTACGGGCAGCGCGACCCCTTCACGGAGTACAAGTTCGAGGCCACGAACATGTTCAACGACATGATCGACACCCTCAAGGGCGAGGTCACGAAGTACATCTTCCGGATGCAGTTCGGCCAGCAGGGCGCGGCGTAGGCGGGCACTTCAGCAGGGCAGGGGGGGCGGCTTCCGAGCGGGGGCTGCCCCTTTCCCGTGGGGAGGTCAGGCTGGCACACTCGGGGCAGCGAGGCTGATGCGGTCCCGGCCGGAGGTCTTGGCCCGGTACAGCTCGGCGTCGGCCCGGCGCAGCCACTCGGCCACCGAGTCGGCCCGACTCGCGAGGGCCACCCCGAAACTCGCCGTGACCGGGGGCACGCCGGGAACGCGCGTCCCGCGCACAGCCAGCCGCAGGCGCTCGGTCACGGCCCACGCCTCCTGCCCGTCGCGAACCCGCAGCAGCGCCAAGAACTCCTCCCCGCCCCAGCGGGCCACATGCTCGCCCGGCCGCAGCCCCTGTTGCAGGGCCGCGCCGACCTCCTGCAAGACCTGATCGCCCCGCTCGTGGCCGTGGTGGTCATTGATGCTCTTGAAGTGGTCCACGTCCAGCAGCACGGCCGCGAGGTCCCGCCCCGGCCCCACCTGCGCAAAAGCCCGGTGCAAGTGGTCATACATGGCGCGGCGGTTGTCCAGCCCCGTGAGGGTGTCAGTGAGCGCCAGCCGCTGAAACAGCCGGGCCTCCGCACGTTTGGCGCTCACCTGCCGCCCGTAGATGGACAGGTGCCCCACCAGCAGGCCGATCAGCCCCATTTCCGCCAGCAGGGTCAGGTCGCCCAGCCCCTCGCGGGTCAGACTCAGGGTACTGAAGGCGGCGTAGACGGTGACCGCGTACAGCACGGCCCACCATGGTGGCAGGATGCTGAATCCGGCGATAAAGAGAAACACCCCGATGAAGTACAGGCGCGGCGGAAGCGAACTCGGCGTTCCAGCCGCCTGAAGGAGCTGCACCGCCACGCTCAGCGTGGCCGCCGCCAGAATCGTGTGGTCCACCGCTTGCAACGAGACGCGTGGGTGCCGCAGCGCTGCCGCCGCCCCTCCGCACAGAATGGCCCCCACCACGGGTTCCCAGGTCATCCCCTGTGCGGGTCCGAGCCGCTCGGCCACCACGATCCCCACCTGAATCAGGCAGGCCAGGGCCGCCACGACCGTATAAAGCTGTCGCCTCACGGCTTCCGGGTCCGGGAGGATGGGCGAGCGAGACATGACGCCCAGGGTAGAGGGACCGCTCTGTCGAAATTCTGTAGGGGCCTCGCAGGCTGGGCGGCGCGGCTCCGGGGGGCTGAAGCCGTCCGGTCACCCATTCACCGTCGGGTGAACGACTTGGCCGCGGCGCCGAGCACGCGCACCACCGGGATGCAGGAAGTCTGTGACCTTCTGCACCGGGAGACGGCAGCCGAAGGGACGCAGGAGTCCGCCTGCCGGCGAAAAGCCAACGGCCCTGAGCTCAGGCGGGGCTCCTCCTTCAGGTGTGGCGGCGAGAACCGGCCCTGGGCAGGCCCCGCTCTCTCACTGGCTGGCCCTCCGCGTTTGACCGGGAGTGGGAGTACACTACTCCTGTCCGTTTCCGCGTCAGCGTTCACCCAGGTTCTAGGCGAACCCCGGTCGCCCGACCCGCTGCCCTGACCCACAGGCAGCACACTCACGGGCGAGAGCAGGGGCGTAAGGAGAAGAGCGTCATGGCAGAAGTCGTTCTGGAGAACATCAACAAGCGCTACGGCACCAAGCACCACGCGGTCAAGGACTTCAACCTCCACATTGAGGACCGCGAGTTCATGGTGTTCGTGGGGCCGTCGGGCTGCGGCAAGTCCACCACGCTGCGGATGATCGCGGGGCTGGAAGACATCAGCAGCGGCGTGCTGAGCATCGGCGGACGGGTGGTCAACGACGTGCCCCCCAAGGACCGCGACATCGCGATGGTGTTTCAGAACTACGCGCTGTACCCGCACATGAACGTCTACGAGAACATGGCCTTTGGCCTCAAGCTCCGCAAGACGCCGCGCGACGAGATCGACCGCCGGGTGCGCGACGCGGCCCGCATCCTGCAGATCGAGCACCTGCTGGGGCGCAAGCCCAAGGAACTCTCGGGCGGGCAGCGTCAGCGCGTGGCGATGGGCCGCGCCATCGTGCGCGAGCCGTCCGTGTTCCTGATGGACGAGCCACTTTCCAACCTCGACGCCAAGCTGCGCGTGGAAATGCGCTCGCAGATTTCTCAGCTTCACCGCCGCCTGGGGGCCACCATCGTCTATGTGACCCACGACCAGGTCGAGGCGATGACGCTCGGCAACCGCATCGTGGTGATGCGCGACGGCGTGATCATGCAGGTCGACACGCCCATGAACCTCTACGACTTCCCGCAGAACAAGTTCGTGGCCGGGTTTATCGGCAGCCCCTCCATGAATTTCCTGACCGCGCGGGTGGAGGGCGGCGACTTCGTGATCGGCGGGAGCCGCGTGGCCGCGATGGGCCGCCTTGCCCAGAGCCTGCGGGCCTACGAGGGCCGCGAGGTGCATCTGGGCATTCGCCCCGAGCATGTCGGCGTGATGGGCCACAGCGACCTTCCGCACGGCCAGAACGTGCTGCGCGGGCAGGTCGTGGTGGTCGAGCCGCTGGGCGCCCAGACCGACCTCGTGATTGACGTGCAGGGCCAGCACCTCACCGCCAAGGTGGAGGGCCAGGCCCCCCTCGAAGTGGGCGACGACATCGACCTGCTGATCGACCAGACCCGCCTGCACGCCTTCGACCACGAGACCGAGCTCGCCATCGACCGGGGCACCCCGACGGGCAAGCGCGGTCAGGCCGACACCCAGGGCCTGGGGTACGAGTACCCGGCGACCGGGCAGGGCCAGATGGGCATGCCTGCGCCTGCAGCCATGGCCTCCCAGGGCACCCAGATCAGCTCCGCGGCCCCCACCGTCACGGTGATTTCCACCAAGGACTGATTGCCCAAGAGGCCGAGGCACCTCACACCTTCCATCCGGGAGGTGGCTGGGGTGCTTCGGCTTTCAACTGCCTGACTTACGCCGCATTTTCTTCATGGAGAAACGCTAGAGTAGGCCGCATCGTCCCCAGTATTCCCCGGAGGTCCATCCATGAAACGAGCCCTGCTGACCCTGACCGCCCTCGCCCTGCTTGCCGCCAGCGCCGAAGCCCGCACCTGGGCCGACATCAAGAAGTCCGGCACCATCAAGATCGCGACCGAGGGGGCGTTCCCGCCCTTCAACCTGCTCAAGGGCAAGCAGCTCACGGGCTTCGAGGTCGAACTCGCCGAGGCGCTGGCCAAGCAGCTCGGGCTGAAGGTCCAGTGGACTACCCAGCCCTTCGACAACCTCTTGATCGGGCTGAATCAGGACCGCTACGACTTCGTGATCGCCAGCCACGGCATCAACCCCGAGCGGGCCAAGGCCGTGGACTTCGCCAACCCCCACTACTGCACGGGCGGGGCCATCGTCGCCAAGCCGGGTGGCCCGATGACCGCCGCCGCGCTGCGGGGCAAGAGCGTGGCCGTACAGGTCGGCACCACCTACCTCGAAAATGTCCGCAAGGTGCCCGGCGTGGGCGACGTCAAGACCTACCCCACCGACACCGCCGCGCAGGCCGCGCTGATGGCGGGCCGGGTAGACGCCTGGGTGGGCGACAAGTTCACCGGCATCGACCTCGTGAAGGCGCAGAAGGGCAAGGTCAAGCAGGGTGACCTGTTGTTCAACGAGCGGGTGGCGATGGCCGTCAAGAAGGGCAACGCGGGCCTCCTCAAGGAACTGAACGCCGCGCTCGCCAAGGCGCAGCAGAACGGCACCTACGCCAAGCTCAGCCAGAAGTACTTCGGGCAGGACGTGCGCTGCCGATAAGCCTGACGGCGGGTGCGTGGGGGAGGGGGCCGCTCGGCTCGCCTCCCCTTGACGTGCGGGCCGCTTGGGCAGCCTGTGGCTGTGGCATCATCGCGGAATGCAACAGGTGCTTCATTCCTTGGCGCCCGCGTGGGCTGATCTGCGCCGGAGCGCCGCGTGACCGCTCCCACCCGCAAGCCCCTGGGGGGGCTGGCCCTGCTGGGCTGGGTGGTCGGGGCGGCGGCGGCCTTCCTGCTGCTCTTTTACGTCATCACCCTGATCCTGCGCCAGATGCCCGACCCCATCGGCCCCCGCGCGGACCTCTTCGTGGAGGGGGCGAGGGTCACGCTGCAACTCACGGTGGTGAGTGGGCTGATCGGCCTGCTCGTCGGCATCCTGGCCGGAATCATGCGGACGAGTGCCCTGTGGATCGTGCGGGCGCCCGCCAGCCTCTTTATCTGGCTGATTCGCGGCACGCCGCTGCTGGTGCAGATCCTCTTCGTGTACAACGCGCTGCCGCTGATTCTCCAGGGCATCGGCATCGACCTCGAGCTCAACGAGTTCTGGTCGGCGGTGATCGCGCTGTCGCTCAACGTCGGGGCCTACAACGCCGAAGTGGTCCGCGCCGGGATTCTGGCGATTCCGCGCGGACAGACCGAGGCCGCCCGCTCGCTGGGCCTCAGCGGCGGGCAAACCATGCAGACGGTGGTGCTGCCCCAGGCGATGCGCGTGGTGGTGCCGCCCCTGGTGAACAACCTCGTGGCGCTGCTCAAGGACTCGTCGCTGGCGTCCTCCATCGCGCTGCTGGAACTGACCCTGGCCGGAAACCGCGTTTCCAGCGAGACTTTCCAGCCCATCCCGGTGCTGACCACGGTGGCCTGCGTCTACCTCGCCCTGACCACCGTGATGACGCTGTTCACCGATCAACTGGAGAAGCGCGTGAAGATCGCGACGCGGTAGGGGCGGTCAGCCTCCAACAAAAAGCCCCGGCCAAAGCTGGGGCTTTCTTGCTGAAGGTGGGCCGCTCCTACGCCACCGCCACCCCCGGCGGCTCGTTCCGGCTCCCGGCCTTCTGCCAGAAGTACACCCCGGCGACGAGCGCCAGCGCCCCGAGATTCCAGACCAGCGCGGTGGGGATGATCAGGATGAAGGAGGCGGCCAGCAGCGCCAGCGTCTGCACGAGGTTCGTACGGCGGTGCAGGTAGCGCAGGGTGGCGGCGCTGAAGGCCACCAACCCCAGGAACGCGAAGAGGATCATCGGCACCGCCTCGGTCCAGGGCAGCCCGCCGATCCGGTTGTTGGCGATCAAGAGTAGTGACGGGTTGAAGAACATCATGTACGCGAGCAGCGCCGTCCGCAGCTCGTACTGAAAGGCCTGCACGCCCGTCGCCACCGGGTTCCCGCCCGAGATCGCGGCGGCGGCGAAGGCGGCCAGCGCGACCGGGGGCGTCGAGTCCGCCATGATCCCGAAGTAGAAGACGAACATGTGGACTGGGAGCATCTGCGCCGGATTGCTCGTGTCCAGCCCCGCGATGCGGGCGATGATGGGCACGATCAGCGCACTCATCAGGATGTAGTTGGCGGTGGTGGGCAGGCCCATGCCCAGGATCAGCGCGATCAGTTGGGCCATCAGCAGCACGACCAGCATGGTCCCCATCGTCACGAAAGCGGCGGTGTCCACTCCCGGAAACAGGCCCGCGAGCGCCGTGAACAGCCCCCGGAACGCCCCGCTCACCGTCTCCACGATGTCGGCCAGCCCGAAGCCCAGCCCGGTGATCGTCACGATGCCCACGATGATTCCGGCGGCGGCGGTGGCGATGGCGATGCCGATCATGGACCGCGCCCCACCCTCGGCCGCCTCGACCAGCCGCTTGCCGCCGTCCAGCAGGCCGTGGCCGACCCCGCGCCCGTCCTGCCTTGCCCGCCACGCCTCCTGTACCAACAGCATGCCGATCATCAGGAAGATGGTGTTCAGCGCGACCCGCTCGGGGGTGGCCTCCGGGTTAATGGTCAGCGTGCCGATCAGGTAGACCAGCGGGATCAGGTAATACCAGCCTGCCCGCATCGTCCGGCGCACCGAGGGCAGTTCATCCTTCGGAAGGCCGCGCAGCCCCAGCTTGAGCGCCTCGATGTGGGTGACCACCAGCAGCGCCCCGTAACAGAGGAAGGCGGGAATCGCCGCCGCCAGAATCAGCGTGCGGTACTCAATGTTGAGGTTGCTCGCCATGATGAAGGCCGCCGCGCCCATCACCGGGGGCATCAGTTGGCCGTTGCTGGAGCTGGCGACCTCGATGGCCCCGGCTTTCTCGGCCGAGTAGCCCACCCGCTTCATCGTGCCGATGGTGATGTTGCCGCCCGTGACCACGTTGCTGACCGACGAGCCGCTGATGATGCCGTTCAGGGCACTGCTCAGCACGCTGGCCTTGGCGGGGCCGCCCCGGAAGCCGCCCAGCAGGCCCTGCGCGACGTTCATGAACCACTCGCCCGCGCCCAGCTTGTCGAAGATCGCCCCGAACAGCACGAACAGGAAGACGATCTGCGCCGAGACGCCGATGGCGGTGCCGAAGATGCCCTCGGTGTTGGCGAACAGTTGCCCCACCACCTGGGGCCACGTCTGCCCCGCGTGGAGCTGAAGCTGCGGCCCCAGGTCGCCCCGGATCAATCCGCGCGGCCCGGTCAGCGCGTACAGCATAAAGACGCTCGCCACGATGGGCATCGCTATCCCGACCGTGCGCCACGCCGCGAGCAGCAAGAGCACGATCAAGGCACTCCCCACCCACACGTCGGTCGGGTTAAGCGCCCCGCCCTGCACGTTGGCGATGGTGGGGTACTGGGTGATCAGGTAGACGGTTGTCGCCACCGCCCCCGCTCCCAGCATCCAGTCGTACCAGGGCACCCCCCGCTGCGCGTGCCCCGGCGTCTTGCGCGGGGTGAAGACCAGGTAGGCCAGCGCGAAGGCAAACCCGAGGTGCGTGGCCCGCAAGAGCAGCGTGTCCACCGTGCCGACCTGCGCGGCGTACATCTGAAAGCCGCACCACGCCAGCGTGATCAGGGTCACCAGCCAGCGGGAGAAGCCGAACAGTTGCCGCCCGCCCGTCTCGTTCGCCTCCACGATCTCCAGGGCGCGGCGCTCGCCCTCCGTCATCTCCAGGGCCGGGTCCGTGGAAATCGGCCTTGTAGGGTCACTCATAGATTCCTCATTTCCTGGGGAAAGGGAAGGGCCAGCCGCCCGATTCGACGCGGCTGGCCCCAGGGTCAGGGCTCAGCGGACGGTGACGCCCTTCTCGCGGAAGAAGCGCACGGCGCCGGGGTGCAGCGGGGCGGGCAGGCCCTTGACCGCCTTGGCGTAGGAGAAGTTCTGCGCGAGGGTGGGGTGCAGCGCCTTGAGCGCCTCCTCGTTGCCGAAGGCAGCCCGCATCGCCTTGTAGACGGCATCGGCCGACACGTCGGTGGTGGTGACCAGGGTCGCCTGCACCGCCACGCTGGGGACGGTGGCGCCCACGCCCTTGTAGGAGCGGGCGGGCACGTTGTAGCGCACGTAGAAGGGGTACTTCTTGATCAGCGCGGCGGCCTGGTTGCCCGCGACGGGCACCATCTTGATGTCCACCGTCTGCGCGATCTGGCTGATGGCGCTGGCACCCACGCCGACCGTATAGAACAGAGCGTCGGCCCGCTTGTCCTGCATCAGCGTGATGCCCTGCGCGGGCGAGACGCGCAGCGCCTGCCCGAGATCGTCGAAGGTCAGCCCGTAGGCTTCGAGCACCTGCCGCGCGGTCTGCTCCGTGCCCGAGCCGAGGTCTCCAATCACGACCCGCTTGCCCTTCAGGTCGGCAATCGAGTTGATGCGGGCGTCCTTGCGGGCGACCACGTGCAGCACCTCGGGGTAGAGGACCGCCATCGTGCGAATTTTGTTGTTCGCCTTGCCCTGGAAGGCTTGCAGCCCGGTGCCCCGGTAGGCGTAGTAGGCGACGTCGTTTTGCGTAACGGCGGCATCGAGTTCCCCGGTGCCCAGCGCCGTCATGTTGAAGACGCTGCCCCCCGTCGAGCGGGCGTTGGCGCGGACGCCCGTGTTCGCGTCGGTGATCAGCTTCGCCATGCCGGTGGCGACGGGGAAATACACCCCGGTGGTGGCCCCCGACCCGATGGTCAGGAAGGTGGTGCCCTGCGCGGCGGCGAGGGCGGCGGTGCCGAGAACGGCGGCGGTCAGCAGTCGCTTGCGGTGCTTCATGGGGTCTCCTTGGGGCCTGCCCGCCTGGGGGCCGCCTGCTCCGAATGGGAATGTGCGGGCAGCTTATCTCAAATGGCGACGCTTCCTGCGAAACCGCCGGGCGGGGCGAACAGCGGACCGGGACGGGCTGACGCTGACAGACGCAGCTCTGGCGCCCTCCCAGTTCTCACGGGGATGAACTCCGCGCACTCCCGGAGGAGCACCGGGGCGCCCCCCGGCCCGCCGTCCCCGCTAGACTGCCCCCATGACCCAGCCCGCTTCCTCCCCTGAGCCCATCATCGTGGCGCAGGACGTGCACAAGCATTTCGGCGCCTTCCACGCCCTGCGCGGGGTCAGCGTGACCGTGCAGCCCGGCGAAGTGGTCGTGGTGATCGGGCCTTCGGGCAGCGGCAAGAGCACCTTTATCCGCACCTTGAATGCGCTCGACCCCCACGATCAGGGGAGCATCGTCGTGGACGGCATCCCACTGCAAGGTGCCCGCAATCTCGACGCGGTGCGGCGCGAGGTCGGGATGGTGTTTCAGTCCTTTAACCTCTTTCCGCACCTCACCGTGCTCGACAACGTGACCCTCGCCCCCACCCGCGTGCGGCGCACGAGCAAGGCCGAGGCTCAGCAGCGTGCCCTGGACCTCCTGCGCCGGGTCGGGATCGAGGAGCAGGCGGGCAAGTTCCCCGCGCAGCTCTCCGGCGGCCAGCAGCAGCGCGTCGCCATCGCCCGCGCCCTGGCGATGGATCCCCGCGTGATGCTCTTCGACGAGCCGACGTCTGCCCTCGACCCCGAGATGATCAAGGAGGTGCTCGACGTGATGAAGGAACTCGCCCGCTCGGGCATGACCATGCTGGTCGTCACGCACGAGATGGGCTTCGCCCGCGAGGTGGCCGACCGCATCCTCTTTTTCGACGCCGGGCAGATCGTGGAGGACACCACGCCGGAAGCCTTTTACACCAACCCCCAGCATGAGCGGGCGCGGGTGTTCCTGAGCAAGATTCTGGGGCATTAGTGGAGGACCACAGGCAAGAGAAAGCTCATTTCTCTGACTGCCCGGCCTGTTCACCCCCTCCCGGCCTCCCCCCTCAAGGGGAAGGAGCAGAAAGCAGAAACTTACCCATTGCTGTGGTCCGTCCACTCAAGATTGCCGGTCGTCAGGGCCACCACCGCTCTCTGGTGACCGGCCCCTAGTCACTCACCCTACGCGTCCCGCCGCAGCCGCCCGCACGCCCACCACGCCGCCGCGTACAGGGCCGCACTCAGCACGAAGACCGCCGCGTAGCCTGCCGCGTCCGCGAGGAGGCCGCCCGCGACCGGGGCGAAGAGGGCCGCGCCCACCAGCGTGTTGAGGGTGCCGATATAGCGGCTGCGCGACTCGGGCGGCGAGATGTTCAGCAGGTGGTTGGTGTGGCCGAGGTTGAAGCCTTGCAGCGCCACGCTGGAGAGTACGAACACAAGCAGATAGGCGAGGCTGGGCAACCCCAGCGCCCCCACCGTCAGGGCCACGAGCGGCGCGAGGCCCGCGCTGACGCTGGCATAGCGGATGATGCGGCGTGACCCCTTGCGCTCGGCCACCCGCCGCCACAGCAGGTTGGAGAGGGGCGCGGCCCCGGTCAGGGCCATCACGAACGTTCCCAGGGTGGCCGCCGGGTAGTGCAGGTCGCGCAGCGCGTACACCGCGTAGAAGGGCTCGGCCATGCTCGCCGCCGCCAGCAGCAGCCGCACCTGCAAGAAGGCCCGGAAGTGGGCGTCGCCCAGCGTCTGCGGGATCGCCCGCAACTCGTCGCGCAGATTGCCGGGCGGGAGCGGCTCGTCCGGCGGCTCCTCCACCCGCCCGAACACGCCGTAGCCCACCGTGAAGGCGATCGTGCCCAGCAGGAAGAGGAGGGCGTAGTTGTAGGGAAAGGCGAGGTCCGACCCCAGGATGCCACGCACGGCCAGCCCCGCCCCGAACGCGAGCAATCCGCCCCACAGGTTGCGGGTGGCGAAAAAGCGCGGGCGGCGCTCGGAGGACACCGTCTTGCTGACGACCTCCAGGAAGGGCAGGCCCGCCACCCCCGACGCCAGCGCGTTGACCATCATCGCCAACACGAAGAGGGTCAGGCACAGGGCCGGGCGGTCGGCCAGCGTCGCCGCCACCACCACCATCGCCAGGTAGGTCAGCAGCCGCACCAGCGCTGCCGAGCGGTAGACGGGCAACTTGTAAGCCAGGGGGCGCACCCGCGCCGCGACCAGCAGTTGCGGCAGCATCCACCCGCCCCCCGCGATGGCGGGCAGCAAGCCGATCACGAAATTGGGCGCCCCCAGCCGCGCCGCGAAACCCGCCACCACCACCGACACGCTCAGAAAGCCGTCGCCCACCGACACCAGCCAGCCGTTGAGGATGCCGAGCCGTTCGTTGGGAGTCCAGGGAGCGCGGGAGGAGGGCGGGGCGGCAGTCACCGGGGCATTATGGGGGAGCCCGCCTTGAACGGCGCTCAGCCAGATGGCTGAAGCCGAAGCCTCTGTGCAGGCAGTGGAGGCTCAGACTCCCGGCAGCCGCAGCACACCCTCCAGGGCGGCGTAAGCATCGGGCCGGGCCAGGAAGACCAACTCGTCGTCGGCGGTCAGCCGCATCTGGGGGCGCGGCACCGTCACGGCGCCGCCCCGCACCACGCCCACGACCTCCACGCCGGGGGGCAGCGAGAGCACCGAGAGCCGGGCGCCCGCCCAACTGCGCGGCACCGGGCGGCGGTAGAGTTCCTGTTCGGACTCCAGCGGGGCCAGGCCCGTCCCGGCTTCCTCGGGCGGGGCGGCGTGCAGGGGCAGCAGGGGAGCCGGGGCAGTGGGGGCGCGGCGAATCGTGACCGCCCCCGCTCCCGGCAATAGCACGGGCAGGGGCGCGGCGCTCTGAGCCCGCGAACGCACCTGCGCGGGCAGCAGGCCCGTCTCGCCGCTGATGGCGTGGGCCAGCCCGGAGGTCACCAGGGCAGCGGGCAGCAGCGCGTCCCCGCCCCAGGCCACCACCAGCAGCGCGGCGGCCAGGGGCGCGTTCAGCGTGACCGTCACGAAGGCGACGATGCCCACCAGCGCGGCCAGGGTGGGGTCGGCCCCCAGCACGGAGCCCAGCCCCACCCCCAGCAGCCCGCCCACCCCCACCGACGGCAGCACCCCGCCCCCGAAGGCCAGCCGCGCCCCCAGCGCCAGCAGCCCCCAGCGCCACGCGCCCTCGCCCAGCGCCCCCTCGCCCAGAAACCCCGAGAGGCCCACCTGTGCCCAGCCGGAGCCGTCGCCCAGCACGCCGGGAGTGCCCCACCACGCGATGGCCGCCGTGAGCAGCCCGAAGGCCCCGCCCAGCGCCACCCGCCGGGAGCCTCGCGTCCAGTCGTCGGGAAAGATGCGGCAGACCAGCAGCGCCGCCCATCCCGCCAGCGTGACCGCCAGCGCCACCCCGACGAGCGGCCCCACCCCCGCCAGCGTGGGCACCCCCACCTCCGGCACGCTCAGCAGCGGCAGAAATCCGAAGGCCAGCCCATACACTGCATACGCCGCGACCGAGGCGAGGACGCAGGGCATCAGCACCTCGAACTCGAACTCAAAGCGGCGGTACAGAACCTCGGCCACCAGCACCGCCGCTGCCAGGGGGGCGTGCAGCACAGCTCCCAGGCCCGCCGCCGCCCCCGCCAGGGTCAGGCTGCGCGTCTCCACCGCGTCGAGCCGGGTGGCCCGCCCCAGCAGCCGGGCTCCCAACCCGCCCAGCACGGTGTAGGGGGCGTCCCGGCCCACCAGCAGCCCCGCGCCGTGCCCCAGCAGCGTGGCGGCCAGCGTCCGCAGTTGGGTGGGCAGGCTGGGCGTGTCGCCCCGCGTGTGGGCCCCGCGCACGAGTTGGTTGAGCGGGTCGCCGTCCTCGCGCGGAATCAGCCAGACGTAGGCCGCCCCGACCAGCGGCAGCGCGAGCAGGCCCCACGGCAGCGCCTCGCCAAAGGCCATGAGCAGCCCGCCCTCGCCGGGGCTGCCGGGGGGCGAGAAGCCGGTGAGCCACGCTCCCGCCTCCAGCACCCGCTCCAGCAGCAGCCGCAACCCCACGCACAGCGCCCCCACCAGCCCGCCCAGCAGCACGCTCAGCACCACCAGCCGCCCGGTTTCCAGGCGGGTCAGGACGGCGCGGGGCAGGGGAGATCGCATCGCGCTGCATGGTAGTGCAGCGGCGCAGGGTTAGGCGTTTGGGCCTAGCCTCACGCCTACTTCAGCGCCAGCGTGAAGGCCGCCGCGTCCCGCCCCGGCAGGCTGAGGTGCAGCCACCCGCCGCTTACGCTGACCTTGGCATCCTGCCCCGCGTACAGGCTGCGGGTCACGGCCTGGGTGCCGCTGCCCAGCCCCAGGGTATTCAGGCGGATGGAGTACGTCCGGCGCTCGCGGCCCCCGTGCCAGGCGGCCAGCACGCGCTCATTCCCGCTCTGGCGGGTCAGCAGCAGCAGGTTGTCTTCCAGTCGGGCGGGCACGGGCAGCAGTTTCTGATCTCCCACGCTCAGCGCCCGGCTGGCCTTGCGGGCGGCGATGGCGCCCTGCGCGGCCCCGAAGACCTCGCGCTCGGCCGGAGTCCACTCGTTCTCGAAGCGCATGGAGCGGCGGTTGTCGGGGTCGCCCCCGCCGCGCATGGCGATCTCGGTCCCCTGCCAGATCACCGGAACCCCCTTGAGGGTCATCAGCGCCCGCAGGCCGTAGCGGGTGCGGGCCTGCCCCTCGTCCTCGAAGAGCGACCCCTGGGCGAAGCGCGGCACGTCGTGGTTGTCGAGGAACAGGGCCACCTCACCGGGGCGCGGCAACTCGTCCTGCCGGGCCAGCACGTTCGCCACGTTCGTCAGGCTGCTATTGCCCATCACGCTCTGGCGCATCGCTCCTTGCAGGCTGAAGAGAAACAGGCTGTCGAACCCCGCCTTCTGCCAGTCGGCCACCGTGCCCGTGTCGGCGTCGTACCACTCGCCCAGCGTCCATGTCCCGGCGGCGCGGTCACGGGTCAGCAGGTCGCGCAGGAACGGCCCCTCCACATGCTTGATCGCGTCGTAACGGAATGCGTCCACTCCCTGCCCCCGCCAGAAGTCGGCGTTTTCCAGCAGGAACTGCCGCACCTCCGGATTGCTCTGGCGCAGGTCGGGCAGGCCGGAGAGGGGGCAGTCCACGTCACGGTTCTGGGTCGCGGCGCACTGCGCTTCGCCATTGAACCACGCGGGCTTCTGACGCACGGTCGGCGCCTCGTAGCCGTAATGGTTGATGACCTGATCGAGCACGACGCGCATTCCCGCCGCCTTCGCCGCCGCCGTGAACTTGCCGAAGTCGGCCAGGGTGCCAAAGTGGGGGTCCACGTCGCGGAAATCGGCGGGCCAGTAGCCGTGGTAGGCCGCCGTGTCGAAGGAATTGGCCGTCTGCTGGCGGTAGACCGGCGTGAGCCAGATCGCCGTCGCGCCGAGTTTCTGAATGTAGGGCAGCTTGGCGGTCAGACCGGGCAGGTCGCCGCCATGCCACGCGCGGAGGTTGGCGCGGTCCACGCCCGCGTTGTTGGCTTTGTTCCCGTCGAAAAAGCGGTCGGGCATGACCTGGTAGATGATCTGGCCCTCGAATGTGGGGAGGGCGGGGGCGGTCTGGGCGCTAGCGGCGGAGGCCAGCAGCAGGGCGGTGAGGGGGAGGGGGCGCATGGGGGCAGGGTAGCGTGTGGGGTTGGGTTGCTGCGTGGATGCTTTAGGGCTGGGCATCTTGATCCGGCTTGCCCCACCCCCCAGCCCCCTCCCCAGAGGGAAGGGGGAGCGGCGCTGCGCTAGGCAAAGGTCGCCCCCCCATATTCCGTCCCGGTCTGCCTCGCCCCCGTTTCCCCCTCCACGCCATCCTGCCGCCCAAGTGAAGGGCCTCGGCGCAGATGCGCCGAACGGCTCGTCTGCCTGGAAATTGGACTCGCAAGGCGGGGACGTTGAGATCGGCTGACACAGGAAAAAGACGGCTTTTGCGAGAGCATGTTTTACCCCTCGCCCCCTGCGGAAGAGGGGCGTTGCGAAGCAACGGGGTGAGGGGGCGTGTGACCACCTTCTCCGCCCACCGCCCCCTCACCCCGTATTCCGTACCCCCGCCGCGATTCCCTGGAGGCTCAGCAGCAGCGGGCGCTCGAAAGTCGCCTCGCCCTCTGCCTCCGCCCGGGCGCGGCGCAGCAGCTCGGCCTGGATGCGGTGGATGGGGTCGATGTAGGGGTTGCGCAGCCGGATGCTCTCGCGCAGCCTTGGCTCGTTCGCCAGCAGCTCGGTGCCCACCGCCTCTTCCACCCGCCGCACCGTCTCTGCATAGGCCTCCTTCAGCCGCGCGGCGAGCGGGCTGCTTCCGGTCAGGCGCAGGTATTCCTCGAAGATCAGCAGGTCCGTCTTGGCGAGGCTCATCTGCGCGTTGTCGAGCACCGAGCGGAAGAAGGGCCACTGGGCGTACATCGTCCCGGCCAGTTCGGGGCCGATCTCGCGCAACCCCTCGGCCAGCCCGTACCAGCCGGGGAGATTGGCGCGGTTTTGCGTCCAGCTCATCACCCAGGGAATCGCGCGGAGGTTCGACAAGGTGGGCGCTCCGGGCCGCCGCACCGGGCGCGAGGCGATGTTCAGGCGCGAAATCTCGTGGATGGGGGTGACGGCCTCGAAAAAGGGCAGGAAGTCGGGGTCGTCCACCAGCGCCCGGTAGGCGGCGGCGCTCGCTTCCGCCGCGCGGCCCAGCGCCGCCGTCCACTCGGCGGGCGGCTCGTCGGCGGGGCGGGCGGCGGCGAGAAGCATCCCATAGAGGGCCTGTTCCAGATTGCGCCGCGCCAGGACGGGGTGGCTGTACTTGTCGGCCAGCGCCTCCCCCTGCTCGGTGAGGCGCAGCCCCGCGTCAATCGTCCCGGCGGGCTGTCCCAGGATCGCCCGCGACGCCGGGCCACCCCCCCGCCCGATGGACGTGCCGCGCCCGTGGAAAAAGCGCCAGCGCACCCCCGCCCGGCGGCAGACCTCGCTGAGTTGCCGCTGCGCCTCGTGCAACGCCCAGTTCGCCGCCAGGAACCCCGCGTCTTTGTTGGAATCCGAATAGCCCAGCATGATCTCCTGCACGTCGTCGCCCAGCACCGCCCGGTACTCCGGCAGGGCGAGCAGCTCCCAGACGACCCCTGGAGCGCGGCGCAGGTCGGCCAGCGTCTCGAAGAGGGGCACCGGCAGCACCCGCACCCCCACCTCCCGCGCGAGCAGCAGCGGCTCCAGCACGTCGCTGACGCTCTCGGCCATGCTGATCACGTAGCGGCCGAAGGCGCGGGGACCGCTCGCCCGGATCGCCGCCTGCACCTCGCGCAGCGGCCCGACCGCCGTTTCCAGCTCGGGCGTCAGCGGCTCCCCGGCGGGCCACAGCGGGCGGCGGGAGCGCAGCTCTCGGGTCAGGACCTCCTGCCGGGCGTGCTCGGGCAGCGCCAGGTAGTCGTCCTCCACCCCGGCGGCAGCCAGCAGCCGCGCGACGGCCGCCTCGGTCTGCCCACTGTGCTCGCGGATATCCAGGCTGACGAGGTGGGTGCCGAACACACGGGCCACCGTCAGCAGCGGGGCCAGCAGCCGCTCGGCACTACGAGGCTGGCCTTCCGCGATCAGCCGTTCCCGCAAGGCCTCCAGCCGGGGCACGAGGTCGGGGACGGTCCCACCCTGCACCTCCGCGTACAAGGCCTGAATCTCGGTCCGGAAGGTGCCGCCGCTGTCCTCCAGCTCCTCCTGGCTGAGGTCGGCGTAGGCGCGGCGCAGGGCAGGCAGCAGCAGCTCGCGTGCCCGCTCGCGGTGCAGGGCCAGGGCCTCGCGGGTGGCCTCCGGCGTCACGAAGGGGTTGCCGTCGCGGTCGCCCCCCATCCACGAGGAAAAGGAGAGCGGCAGGGTCGCTGCCGTCTCCCGCCCGTACACCCGCCGAAAGGCCCCCGTGAGGTCCCGCTGCAATTCCGGCAGCGCCCGCGTGATGGAGGTCAGGTAGGTCAGCCCGCCCTTGACCTCGTCCTGCACGGTGGGCCGCAGCCGCCGCAGTTCGGGGGTGCCCCACAGCGCCTCGACGTGCGCGGCGACCTCCTCCTGCGCCTCCTCACGCTCCAGGTCGGGCAGAGCGCGGGCGATCTCGACGAGGTGGTGCCGCACCGTCCGCCGCCGCATCTCGGTGGGGTGGGCGGTGAAGGTCAGGCCGAGGTTCAGCCGCCCGATCAGGGCCTCCGCGTCCTCGGCACTCAGGCCCTGCGCCTTCAGCTCGGTCAGTGCCCCCTCCAGGCTTTGAGGCCGTACTCCCTGCGTCCCCGACAGGACCCGCACCCGCTCATATTCCTCGGCCAGGTTGACGAGCTGGAAGTACCAGGTAAAGGCCCGCACGAGGTTGGCCGCCGTGCCCGCGTCCAGCCCTTCCAGCAGGGCGTGCAACTCCGGGTCGTCGCCCCCCGCCCGCACCTCGCGCACGAGGCGGCGCACCTCCTCCACGAGGTCGAAAAAGCCTTCCCCCTCCTGCTCCCTGAGCACCTGCCCCAGCGTCCGGCCCAGCAGGTTCACGTCGTGGTTCAGCGCCATGCTAGCCCTCCTCCACGTAACGGTAGCGCTCTGCGGACCGGGCGCGGTTCCCCTCCAGCTCCAGCCGCACCGCATTGAGTTCCGCTGGGCCGCCCGCCACGGTGAAGCGCCAGGGCCGCTCGGTCAGGAACTTCTGGACGGGTCCCTCGGGGTCCGCCCCGATGACGCTGCGGTGCGGCCCGGTAAAGCCCACGTCGGTCTGGAAGGCGGTTCCCCCCGGCAGGATGCGCGTGTCGGCGGTGGGGACGTGGGTGTGCGTGCCGATCACGGCGGCCACCCGCCCGTCGAGGTGCCATGCGAGGGCCGCTTTCTCGCTCGTCGCCTCGGCGTGCATGTCCACGAAGACGGTACCGAGGTCGTCCCGCGTCAGCAGCTCGTCCATCGCCTGAAAGGGGTTGGCGACCGCCTCCATGAAAACGCGTCCCAGCACGTTCACGACCGTCAGCCGCTCGCTGCCCCCCGCCGCCGTCCTCACGTCGAAGGAGCGCCAGCCCACGCCCGGCGTGCCGGGGTCGGCGTAGTTCAGGGGGCGGACGATGGGAAACTGGGCCTCGTCCAGCATCAGGGCAAAGACGTCCTTGTGGTGCCAGGCGTGGTTGCCCAGGGTAATGCACCCCGCCCCCGCCGCCAGGATCGCCGCCGCCGCCTCGCGGTGCAGGCCGAAGCCCCCGGCCGCGTTTTCGCCGTTCACGATGATGAAATCGAACTCGGGCCTCAGTCCCGGCAGATGCTGGCTCAGCAGCTTTCGCCCCGGCTGGCCGTACACGTCCCCCACAAACAGCACACGCAACATGGTCCAACCTTAGTGGACGCGCGGCCCGGCGCCCTCCTCCCCGAAGGGACGATCACCCCTTCCTCACACCCGGAGTTTTAACGTATCTTCATGCTTATGCTCGCGCTCGCTCCCCCGTCCCCTCCTGCGGCCTGGCCCGCCTGTCCCTGTGGGTTGCGGGCCGGGGCCATTCGGCAGGGAGCGGGGGAGGTGCTGGCCCGGCTGGCCGAGCTGGGGGTGGACACTGAGGCAACCTGGGCGGCGGCAAACCGCCTGTCCGCCCACTCGGACCTGGCCCTCGACACGGCTGTGGAACTGCTGGCCTCCGTACAGGGTGGAGGCCAGGGCCACGGGCGGCGGGTGGTGGAGCTGGCGGTCTCTCTGGCCGAGGCCGCCGGGCTGTCCTCCGAGGAGGTCCGCGCGGTGCGCT
Source organism: Deinococcus sp. HSC-46F16 (assembly GCF_024171495.1). Taxonomy (NCBI): domain Bacteria; kingdom Thermotogati; phylum Deinococcota; class Deinococci; order Deinococcales; family Deinococcaceae; genus Deinococcus; species Deinococcus sp. HSC-46F16. The sequence goes on along the minus strand of NZ_JALJZW010000001.1, from coordinate 698,152 downwards.
GGGGGGCGGCGCTGCACGACCTCGGCAAGGTGCGAGTGCCGCGTGAGGTGCTGGACAAGCCGGGGCCGCTGACCGGCGAGGAACGGACGCTGGTGCAGGGCCACGCGGCGTGGGGCGCCGAACTGCTCACGCCCCTGCCGCTCCCTGCCGCCGCCGTCGCCGCCGTGCGCCACCACCACGAACGCTGGGACGGGGGCGGCTACCCCCGTGGCCTGCGCTGCCGCCGCATTCCCCTCGCGGCCCGCATCGTCGCCATCGCGGACGTGTTCGACGCCCTGATCAGCGCCCGGCCCTACAAGCCCGCGTGGTGCGAGTGCGAGGCCGCCCGCGTGATTCTGCGGGGTGCGGGCAGTCAGTTCGACCCCCGCCTCGCCCGCCTCTTCGTGCGCGAGGTGCTGGGCTTCCGCGACCTGCGCCCCTGAAGGTGGGGCGGGAGAGCGGCGCCGGGGGAGGACCCCGGCGCCGCTTTCCCGCTGCCGCCTTACTTCAGGTAGGGCGCGAACCGCTTCAGTGTGCCCGCGTCCGGCTTCGCCGTCGCCCGCAGCAGCCGCTGGGCGCTGAAGGTCAGCAGCAGGTGCCCCCCCGTGCCCGCCTCCAGGGCGTTCCCGTTCACGCTCAGGCGGGCCGGACCCGCCAGCACGGTTTGCGCGGTGCGGCCGTCGAAGGCGAGGGCCGAGGCGCTGAGCTGCGGGCTCTGCGCCCGCACGCCCCCGTGGGCGCTCACGAAGCCGGTCTTCACGTTCAGGACCATCCGCTCGGCGGTCAGGCCCTTCATGCGGGCGTCGCTGTAGTTCGCCGAGCCGGTCGCCATGACCACGCCGCCCTTCAGGTCGTAGGTGAGGGTCGCGGCCCGCAGGGTGCCGCCCTGCTTGGTCGTCAGGGTGACTCCCTGGGCGCTGAGGCGCTCGCCGGGGTGCAGTTGCAGCCGCTCGGCGGTCAGGCGCACGCCGCCCTTGCTGTCGGTCACGGTGCCGCCCGTGGGAAACTCGGTCGCCCCGGTTTCGAGGTTGAGGTTCTGCGCCCCGCGCGGGGTCACGTTCAGCCCGCCGAAAGTGACGGCGCCCCCCGTGCCCAGCGTCAGGGCAGCGAGGAGGGGAAGAAGGACACGTTTCATGCCCCCACCCTAGCGGCCTGCCCCTGAGCCCGGTGAGCCCCCCCGTCAGACCCGGTTCAGCCTGCCGGAAACTTCATGCTTTCTCAAAGAAACGGGGGCTACACTCGGGGGCAGTGAAGCCCCTGATCCCCCTGCTCCCGTTGCTGCTGCTTGCTCCGGCCGCCTCGGCGGCGCCCCGCGTGTGGGCGCACGAGGGATACACCCGCGCCGTCTTCGACCTGCCCCGCGTGACCACGGCGGCGAGCACCGTGAAGGGCCAGACCGTGACCGTGAAGCTGGGCCTGAGTTTGCCCGCCGCGTCCGGCAAGCTCAGCGTGCCTGGCCTGGGGGCTTACAGCGTCAGCGGGAGCACGGTGACCCTCACCCTGACGGCGGGCTTTTCGGGGGCGCGGGTCGAGGTGCTGCCCGCCGGGGGAGGCCAGCCCGCGCGGCTCGTCGTGGACGCCCTGCGGACCCCGGTGGCCGCCTCCACCCCGGCGCCCAAGTCCGCCGCCGTCGCCCGCCCCGCCAGCACGGCCACGCCGAAGGTGGTCACCCGCCCCCGCGTCGTGCTCGACGCCGGGCACGGCGGCAACGACCCCGGCATGCAGAGCCGCTGGGTGCAGGAGGAGGAGGTCAACCTCGCCGTGGCGCTGCGCGTTCGCCGGGAACTCGAGCAGCACGGCGTGGAAGTCATCATGACCCGCGAGACCGACCGCCACCTTCATCCCGACAAGGCCACCGACCTCGAAGCCCGCTCGCGCCTCGCGCAAAACGACAAGGCCGCCGCCTTTATCAGCATCCATGTCAACGCCTCCACCAACCCGGCGGCGCACGGGGTCGAGACCTATTACTTCGGCCAGCCCATGCCGGGCCGCAGCCGCAGCCTCGCCATTCAGGAAAACGGCGGCGGGTCGGTGGGTCAGAAGCTTACCCAGCAGGCCACCAACAGCGCCCAGAACCTGCTCGGGGACCTCCTCGTGCAGGCCAAGCTCGCCTTCTCGCGCCAGCTCGCCCAGAAGGTCCAGGCCAATCTGGTGAAGGCGACGGGCGCCCTGAACCGGGGCGTCCTCACCGACGCCTTTTACGTCATCCGCAACCCCACCACGCCCGCCATCCTGATCGAGATCGGCTTCGGCTCCAACCCGGTCGAGGGCGCCAAGCTCTCCCAGGACGCCTACCGCGACCGCATCGCGTCGGCGATCGCGCGGGCGATTCTGGACTTCCTGAATACGAAGTAGGGGGAGGGGGCAGTCAGCGGGACGCGGGGAGGCCTCGGTCCCCGTCCCGCTACCGCCGCCCCTTCACCATCCAGGCGTGCTCGCCCACCCCCGCCGATTGATTCGCCGCGCGGGCCATCACGAACAGCAGGTCGGAAACGCGGTTGAGGTAGACCTGCACGTGCCCGCCTATCTCCTCCTCGTGCGCCAAGCGAATCACCTCGCGCTCGGCGCGGCGGGCCACCGTGCGGGCCACGTGCAGGGCGGCGGCGGCGGGCGTGCCCCCCGGATGCACGAAGCCGGTGAAGGGCGGGGCGTCCTCCTGATAGCGGTCGATCATTGCCTCCAGGTGGGCCACGTCCTGCGCGTCGATGCGGCTGAGCTTCTTCCCGTAGGGACTCTCCTGGCGGGTGGCAAGGTCGGCCCCGAGGTCAAAGAGCGCGTTCTGGAGGTATTCCAGGTCAGCGTCGAGCGGCCCGGCTCCCAGCGCCCGCGCCAGCCCCACCGCTGAGTTGAGTTCGTCGACGGTGCCGTAGGCCTCGACCCGCACGTGCGCCTTGCTGACCCGGTCGGCGCCGTACAGCCCGGTGGAACCGCCGTCGCCCGTCTTCGTGTAGAGCTTCATGGGGGACAGGATAGGGCGCGGGAGAGGTGACCCTCGGCTCCCGCGCCCTACCCTCGCTCCCCGCTTTACCCGCTGCGGCCCGTCCGCCCGGTCAGCTCGCGCACCCGTGCGGCGAGTTCGAGCGTCAGGTCGCCTTCTGCATAGCGCCACGTCCAGTTGTGCGGTCCGGTCGTGCCCGGCAGGTTCATGCGGGCCTCGGTGCCCAGGTTGAGCAGGTCTTGCAGCGGCACCACCGCGAGGTTGGCGCGGCTCCCGAAGGCCAGCTCGGCGAGCTGCCACGCGAAGGTGTCCTCGCGGGGGTCGGAGTGGGTGTACACCCGGAAGTTGTGCCGCTCCTGCTCGGACGCGGCCGCCCACCACCCGCGCGAGGTGTCGTTGTCGTGGGTACCGGTGTAGACGACCTGATTCTCACGCAGGTTGTGCGGCAGGAAGTCGTTCACCGAGAAGTCCCCGCCCCCGAAGGCGAATTGCAGCACCGCCATTCCCGGCAGCCCGAGGTCGTCGCGCAGCGCCTCCACGTCCGGGGTGATCACGCCGAGGTCCTCCGCAATCACGGGCAGAGCGCCCAGTGCCCCCCGCACCGCCTCCAGCATCTCGCGGCCCTGAGCGGGGACCCACTCGCCCTGAATTGCCGTCTCGGCCGGGAAGGGAATCTCCCACGACGCCGCGAAGCCCCGGAAGTGGTCGATGCGAATCAGGTCGTAGAGCTTGAGGCTGCCCTGAAAGCGGCGAATCCACCACGCGTAGCCGCCCTCCGCCATCGCGTCCCAGCGGTAGAGCGGATTGCCCCAGAGTTGCCCCGTCTCCGAGAAGTAGTCCGGCGGCACGCCCGCGACCACCGTGGGCTGGCCCCGGTCGTCGAACTTGAAGCCGCCGCGCTCGGCCCACACGTCGCTGGAATCGAGCGCCACGAAAATCGGGATGTCCCCGATGATCTGCACGTCCCTCGCGCGGGCGTACTCGCGCAGTGCCCCCCACTGCCGGAAAAACAGGAACTGCCCGAAGGCCACCCGCTCGGCCTCGGCGGCCAGCCGCTCGCGGGCCGCCGCCAGCGCCCCGGCCTCGCGGTCGCGCAGCTCGGGTGCCCACGCGTTCCAGGCGGCGCCGCCGTGCTCGGCCTTCAGCGCCATGAAGAGGGCGTAATCGTCCAGCCAGCCCGCCTCCTCCCGCCGGAAGGAGTCGAACTCGGCCCGCAGTCCTGGCACTTCCCCGGCCGCGAACCGGGCGTGGGCGCGGTCCAGCATCCGGTTGCGCCACACGTACTGGAGGCCGAAGTCCACCCGGCCGGGGTCGAAACTGGGCTGGTCAGCGAAGTCGGCCTCGGTGAACAGGCCTTCTTCCCGCAGGGTGGCGAGGTCCACGAGGTACGGATTGCCCGCAAAGGCGCTGAACGCCTGATACGGGCTGTCGCCGTAGCCGGTGGGACCCAGGGGGAGCACCTGCCAGGACCGCTGCCCGGCCGCCGCGAGCCAGTCGATAAAGGCGCGGGCCTGTACGCCCAGTTCGCCGATGCCGTGGGGACCGGGCAGGCTGGTGGGGTGCAGCAGCACGCCGCTGGAACGTTGAAGAGTCATGGATGGAGCCTCCAGGGGTCAGGGGTGGAAACGGGCTGGAAGTGATTCCAGCCTTGCGGGCCGCATTGTACCCATTCGTACCGGTCGCGGCGGCAGCAGGGGGCGGGAGCCGACGCGCCGCTCCCGCCCCGAACCCTCGCCGCTCAGCTGTACGTGACTTCCAGCACCTCGAACTTGGCCGTGCCCTTGGGCAGCGGCACGGGCACCACGTCCCCCTCGCGCCGGCCCAGCAGCGCCTGACCGATCGGGCTGGCGTCGCTGATCTTGCCCTTCAAGACGTCGACCTCGTAGGTGCCGACAAGTTCAAACTGCCGCTCCTGGCCCTTCTCGTCGCGCACCCGCACGCGGGCGCCGAGGCCGATGCCGCCGGAGGAGTCCTCGGCCACGATCAGGGCGCGTTCGAGTTGGTCCTCGATTTCGAGGATGCGGGACTCGTTCTCGCTCTGCTGCATGCGGGCCTCGTCGTAGGCGGCACTCTCGCGCAGGTCGCCGTCCGCGATGGCCGACCCCATGTACTCGCTGATCTGCTCGCGCCGGGTGGTCTTCAGGAATTCCAGCGTCTCGCGCAGCTTGTCGTAGCCGCGCTGGGTCATGGAGATGCGTTCTCTGGTCATAGCGGCCCAGTATAGGAAAAGCGGTGGGGGTGTGGGGCGCGGGACGGGTCAAGGGAGTGGGCCACACGGCAGCGCAGGGGACCAACCCTCCTCACCCAACCCAGGCGAGCAACACGGCGAGTCTCCCTCAGGAAAAGCCTTCCTGGGGCGGAACGCATGACCGCGGTGCGCCCCCACTCCCCTGAAGACTGGAGGGAAGAATTTGTCAGACTGCCTCACCCGGCCAAGGCGGAGGCGCCGTCCGGATCACCCGCTCTCCTTCGGACGGCCAAAACTTCGGCTCGCCGAGAAATGTGCATGGCGCGTCAACAAATGCCCCCGCCCTGGGTCGGCGCGGACCGGGCAGGGGACGCCTGGCCGTTTAATCCGGGCGTTCCCAGGAGAAGAACGTGCGCGAAGAGACAAGTCTGATTCCGCTCACGGTGCCAGACCCATCATCGCTCCAGACGCGCACCGTGGTGATGCAGAAGAGGAAGCACGAGGTATCCCTTGTCGTCCATGTTCGGGCCTGGGCGTCGGCGTTGGAAGGGAACAGGAGGGCAGCGGCGAACAGTGAAAGAGCAGCCTTCTTCATATCTTCCCTCCTGAGAAGTAGGAATAAGCCGACTGTGTCTGAAAGGCGCACACGCAGTGAAGCTGGGTTGCTGTGGATAAGCACAGCTTAGAAGCCGGAGCCAGAGGTTGCTGAACCCAGTTCAAAACAATTCTTGCATCCTCATTGTGGCGGCTGTCGGCATGAAATCTGCTTGCGCCGACGTTCAGCCCCGATGTCCTCTGTCCCGCTCAGAACCCTGCCCCCGCCCGCGTCACCATCAGCCGGACCTCGTGCGGGCTGGTCGCCGCCGCGAGCGCCTCGTCCATGTGGATCAGGCCGTGCTGGTAGAGCTGCACGAGGTGCTGGTCGAAGGTCTGCATGCCCCGGATGTTGTCTTCCATCAGGGCGCTCTTGATCAGCGGGGTCTTGTCCTCGTCCTTGATGTAGTCCTGAATCAGCGGCGTGTTGAGCAGGATTTCGGTCCCCAGCACCCGGCCCGCCCCGTCAGCCCGTGCGAGGAGGCGTTGGCTCACGATGCCGACGAGCGACTCCGCGAGCTGCACCCGCACCTGGTCGCGTTCGTGGGGGGCGAAAAAGTCGATGATGCGGTTCACGCTGCGGATGGCGTCCTGGGTGTGCAGGGTGGAGAGCACGAGGTGCCCGGTCTGCGCGGCCGAGAGCGCCGCTTCCACGGTGTCCTTGTCGCGCATCTCGCCGATCATGATCACGTCGGGGTCCTGCCGCAGGGCGTACTTCAGCGCGGTGCGGAAGTCGCGGGTGTCGGGGCCGATCTCGCGCTGCACCACGAGGCTCTTGCCGTGGCGGTGCAGGTATTCGATGGGGTCCTCGATGGTGATGATGTGCCGGGCGTGCGTGCGGTTGATGTGGTCGATCAGCGCGGCGAGGGTGGTGCTCTTGCCGCTGCCGGTCGGCCCGGTCACGAGGACGAGGCCGCGCGGCGCGTCGGCCAGCGAGCGCAGCACGTCGGCGGGCAGGCCCAGCGTGTCGAAACTGGGAATGGTTTCGTTCACCGTCCGCATCACGATGCCCACCACTCCGCGCTGCTTGAAGACGTTGCAGCGAAATCTCCCCAGCCCCGGCACGCTGTAGGCGAGGTCGATCTCCTGCCCGTAGCCCACGTCCTCCCACTGGTCCGGCGAGAGGATCGCCTGCGCGAGGGCCGAGGTGTCGGCGGGCATCAGCACCGCATCGCCGAAAGGCATCAGCCCCCCGTTCAGCCTTCCGACCGGGGGACTGCCGACCTGAAGGTGCACGTCCGACGCCCGGCGGGAGACCATCTCGCGCAGCAACTCGTCGAGGGTCAGCACGTGGGCGTCGCCTCCGGCTCGGGGAAGAGGGCCATGTTGTCGATCAGCCGGACGCCGAACAGCCGGGCAGCCACGAGCACGCGGGTCATGGGGTCATTCTCCACGGCGGGTCTTTCGCGCATGTCACCGTCGACCACCGCGAGGTAATCGAGCGCGAGGTCCGGTTCCTCCGCCAGCACCGCCAGTCCCGCCCGCCGTAAGGCTGCCGTGTCCCGCTCGCCCGAGGCTGCCGCCGATTGCACCGCCCGCAGCGCCCGCGAGAGCACGCTGGCCCGCTCCCGCTCCTCCGGCGTGAGGTAGCTGTTGCGGCTGCTCAAAGCCAGCCCCGACGCCTCGCGCACCGTGGGCACGCCGACGATCTCCACGGGCACCGACAGGTCGCGCACCATCCGCCGCACCACGGCGAGCTGCTGCCAGTCCTTTTCCCCGAAGTAAGCCCGGTCTGGCCCCACGAGGTTCAGCAGCTTGAGCACCACCGTCGCCACCCCGTCGAAGTGACCGGGGCGCGACTCGCCCTCCAGCGGTCCGGACACGCCCTCCACCCGCACGGTGGTCGCGTGGCCGGGGGGGTACATCGCCTCCGCCTCCGGGTGAAAGAGCACGTCGGCCCCCGCCCCGCCCGCCAGCGCGAGATCGCGTTCCAGGTCGCGGGGATAGCGCGAGAGGTCCTCGTTCGGGCCGAACTGGGTGGGGTTCACGAATACGCTGACCGCCACCACGTCGCACTCGGCGCGGGCGCGGCGGATGAGTTCGGCGTGGCCATCGTGCAGGTAGCCCATCGTGGGGACGAAGCCCACCCGGCCCCGCCCGGCCAGCGCTGACCGGACCTCGGCGGGGTCGCGCAGCAGCGTGGGGGTCAATCGCGGCCCCCGTCCAGGCCCAACGCGTTGACGAGGGCGTCCAGCACCCAGGAGATCAGCGTCAGGATCAGCGCCCCCACGATGGCGGCTCCGAACCCCGCCACGTTCAGCGCCGTCACGCTCGCCACCAGCCACAGCACCACGCCGTTCACGACCAGGGTAAAGAGGCCCAGCGTCAGCACGTTGACGGGCAGGCTGAGCAGCAGCAGCACCGGGCGGATCAGCGCGTTCACGATGCCCAGCACCAGCGCGGCCAGGATGATGCTCACGGCGTCCGCCCCCGGCGCGAAGCTGACCCCGCCGTACACCCGCGTCACGAGGTAGAGCGCCAGCGCATTGACCAGCAGCCGAATCAAGAAGCCCATGCCCGGAGCATAAACCGGACCTGGGCTGGGGGAGAGGGTGTGACGGTAGGGGCTGGTCAGCGCTCAGGCCAGCCGCACCACCCGCGCCTCGTTGGGCCGCAGCTCTGCTCCCACTTGCGGCCTGTCGCCCAGGCTGCTCAGCAGCGTCTCGCCGGAACCGAGGTCCAGTTCCCGCGTCTCCGGGCCGAAGTTCAGCAGAACCGCCAGCCGCTCCCCGCCTTGCGTGCGCTCGAAGGCGAAGACGTCCGCGTGCCCGGTCTCCAGCGAGCGGTACTCGCCGCCTACCAGCGCCGGATGCTCACTCCGCAGCCGGGTCAGCGCCCGGAAATAGTGGAGGTCGCTCGCGGGATCGGCCTCTTGCGCAGCGACGTTGACCTCGCGGAAGTTCTCGGCGACCGGCAGCCAGGGGGTGACTCTCTCGGGCGCGAAGCCCGCGTTCGCAGAAGCGTCCCACTGCATCGGCGTGCGCTCGGGGTCGCGGCTGGCGCTGGGCACGTCCGGCTGCTGGAGGCCCGCCGGGTCCACCATCTGCTCGAAGGGGACGGGGACGTTCTCCATGCCGATCTCGTCGCCGTAGTAGACGGTCGGCGTGCCGCGCAGGGTCAGCAGCAGCGTCTGGGCGACCCGGTACTGCGCCGCCCCCACCCGCGTCTTGAAGCGGTGCTGGTCGTGGTTGCCCAGCACCCAGTTGGGCCAGGACTGCGCCTCCCGGCAGGCGGCGTCATACCCGTCCGCGAAGGCGCGAATCTCGCGGGCGTCCCAGGGCGTCAGGATCAGGTGGAAGTTGAAGGGCAGGTGCGCGAGCGGTTCCTGGGGCGTGCCGCTGTAGCGCAGCAGCCGCTCGGTGGGAAGGTAAATTTCGCCCACCATCATGCGGTCCTCGAACTCGTCGAGCACCTCGCGCATCATCCGCACGTAGCGCAGGGTCTGGGGCTGGTCGTTGGTGTAGATGTGCAGCGTCTGCGCGTACTCGATCATGCCGGGGCGCCACTCGGGGTTGCGGGGCTCGTCCAGAAAGCGCTCGTCCTCCGCGAGCAGGTTCAGCACGTCCACCCGGAAGCCGTCCACGCCCCGCCGCATCCAGAAGCGCAGCACCTCCAGCATCGCGGCCCGCACGTCGGGATTCGCCCAGTTGAGGTCCGGCTGCGACGGCAGGAACTGGTGGAGGTAGTACTGCCCGCTCACCTCGTCCAGCGTCCACGCCGGGCCGCCGAAGTGCGACTTCCAGTTGTTGGGGGGGCCGCCGCCCTCGGCCGGGTCACGCCAGACGTACCAGTCCCGTTTCGCGCTCCCGCGTCCCGTCAGCGCTGCCCGAAACCACGCATGGTCGCTGGACGTGTGGTTGGGCACGTAGTCCAGCATCACCTTCAGGCCCAGGCGGTGCGCTTCGGCCACCAGCACGTCAAAGTCCTCCAGGGTGCCGAACAGCGGGTCGATGTCGCAGTAGTCGGCCACGTCGTACCCGAAGTCGCGCATGGGCGACACGAAGATGGGGGAGAGCCACACCGCCTCCACTCCCAGCGAGGCGACGTGTGGCAGCCGCCGGGTGATCCCGCGCAGGTCGCCCACCCCGTCGCCGGAATCGTCCTGAAAGGACCGGGGGTAGATCTGGTAGATGATCCCGCGCTGCCACCACTTCAGTTCGCCGGGCTGCTGGCCGGAGGAAGGCTGTGTCATGCCGCCCAGGGTAGTCCCGCCGGGAGGCGTGGGCCTAGAGCCTCCGCTCATGCCCAGGCCCCGGCGGGTCTGCCCCGGCCTAGCGGTGCGCCTCGATCACGATGGTGCCGCCCTGCAAGCGGGCGAGTTCGGCGACCTCGTTGCCCTCCAGCCGCTTCATGTTGCCCAGGCCGCCGCCTTCCGGAGCGCGGGCCACGGCGTCCCCGATGCGAATCTGGGCCGAGGCGATGGGCCGTGCCCACACGATGGCGTCGGCGTTGCCGCCGTATCCGGCGTGGACCACCCCGCGCAGCGCTCCCATCACGATCACGTCGCCGCCCGCCACGATCTCGGCGCCTGGATTCACGTCGCCCAGGATGACCACGCTGCCCCGGTATTCGCCCCGAAAGCCCGCGCGGACGCCGTGGGGCAGGATCACCGTGCGGGCGCTGCCCTCCTCCTCGCCCTCGGCGGTGGGGGCGGCCACGGTCACGCGTGGTGCCCGGATGCGGCCCGGCGTGCCCCCCGCCTCCCGAATCGCGGCGAGCGCAGCTTCCAGGGCGGCGGGGTCGGCGTCTCCGGCCACCTCCAGGGTGACATTGGCGGCGAGCAGTTCAGCGCGGGGGGCCAGGGCCTGCGCCACGGTCCCGGCGGTGTCGCCCGGTTCGAGAAGGAGGTTCATGCCGCCGAGCGTGCCGCGAAGCTTCATCGGCGCCCACTCTACTCGCACAGATGGGGGAGCTTCACACTCGGCACATGTCGGGGCGGGCGTGGTATAGAATGTGCCCTATGCTGATTTCGGAGGGCACCCTTGGTGCAGCTTGATCCCGGCGCGGTCGTCGAGGGCCGCGTCACGCGCGTGACCGATTTCGGGGCGTTTATCCAGTTCGAGAACGGTGAGACGGGCCTCGTCCACATCTCGCAGATTGCCCACTCCTTCGTCCGCAACATCCACGATCACGTCCGCGAGGGCGAGACGATCGAGGTCAAGGTGCTGGGCCGCGACGAGCGGGGCCGACTCGACCTTTCCATCAAGGAGCTGCTTGAGGAGCCCGAGGAGGTACCGCGTCCCCGCGCCATCGGCCGCCAGAGCCCGCAGTTCGAGGCCAAGCTGCGTTCCTTCATGCGCGACGCCAAGGAGCGCACCACGGGCGGCGGGGGCGGCGGCAAGCGCGGCGCTGCTCCCGGCAAGCGCAAGAAGTAAGCCCTCCGCCCTTTCATCCCCGTCTGGACACCCGCCCCGCCTCACCGCGTGCCGGGTGTCCTTCTCTTTGCCCACAGGAGGGTTCAAGGTGACCCAGGAAACGCAGGCAGACGTGATCGTGGTGGGCGCGGGCCTCGCCGGGCTGGTGGCCGCCGCCGAAAGTGCCGACGCGGGACGGCGGGTGCTGCTGCTCGACCAGGAGGGCCAGCAGAACCTCGGCGGGCAGGCCTACTGGTCCTTCGGGGGCCTCTTTCTGGTGGACTCGCCCGAGCAGCGGCGGTTGGGCATCCGCGACTCGCGCGAGCTGGCCTGGACCGACTGGCAGAACACGGCGGGGTTCGACCGCCCCGACGACCACTGGCCCAGAGCCTGGGCCGAGGCCTACGTGGACTTCGCGGCGGGCGAGAAGCGCGGCTGGCTCACCGGCATGGGCCTGCGCTTCTTCCCGGCGGTGGGCTGGGCCGAGCGCGGGTTTCAGGGGGCAGGCGGTCCCGGCAACTCGGTGCCGCGCTTCCACATCACCTGGGGCACCGGGCCGGGCGTGCTGGAACCGTTCGTGCGGCGGGTGCAGGAGCATACGGCGGCGGGGCGAATCAGCCTGCGCTTCCGCCACCGAGTCCGCGGCCTGATTGAAGAGGGCGGCGCCGTCGTGGGCGTGCAGGGCGACGTGCTGGAGGCGTCGGACGTGGGCCGGGGCGAGGCCAGTTCCCGCGTCGTCGTGGACGATTTCGTGCTGCGGGCGGGCGCGGTCGTCGTGACCTCGGGCGGGCTGGGGGGCAACCTCGCGCGGGTGCGGCGCAACTGGCCCGCTGAGCGGATGGGACCGCCGCCCGCCTTCCTGCTCAGCGGAGTGCCCCAGCATGTGGACGGTGAGTTGCAGGCCCAGGTCGCGGCTCAGGGGGCCAGCCTGATTCACCCCGACCGCATGTGGCACTACACCGAGGGGCTGCGCAACTGGAACCCCGTCTGGCCGCACCACGGTATCCGGGTGCTGCCGGGGCCGAGCAGCCTGTGGCTGGACCCGACCGGGCGGCGGCTGCCGCACCCCCACTACCCCGGCGCGGACACGCTGGGCACGCTGTCGTACATCACGGGCCAGGGCTACCCCTACACCTGGTTCCTGCTCAACCGGGCGATCATCAAAAAGGAGTTCGCCCTCTCCGGTTCCGAGCAGAACCCCGACCTGACGGACCGTGACCTGCGGCGCATCCTGGGCCGGGTGGGACGGGCGGTGCAGGCCCCCGTGCAGGCGTTCCTCGACCACGGCGAGGACTTCGTGACGGCCTCCGACCTGCCCGGTCTCGTCGCGGGGATGAACCGCCTGACGGGAGCGGACCTCGTCGACCTCGCCACGGTCGAGCGGGAGGTGCGCGAGCGGGACTTGCAGGTGGTGAACCGGGCGGGCAAGGACCCCCAACTCGCGCTGGTGCGGGGGGCGCGGGCGCTTGTCGGGGAGCGGCTGATCCGGGTGGCGCCGCCCGCTCCCCTCCTCGATCCCGCCCACGGCCCCTTGATCGCCGTCCGCATGAACATCCTGACCCGTAAGACGCTGGGCGGTCTGGAAACCGACCTCCAGGGCCGGGTGCTGCGGCCCGGCGGCAACCCCATCCCCGGCCTGTACGCGGCGGGCGAGGTCGCGGGCTTCGGCGGCGGCGGGATGCACGGCTACCGCTCGCTGGAGGGGACCTTCCTGGGAGGGTGCCTCTTTTCCGGGCGGGTGGTGGGCCGGGCGAGCGCGGCGTCGGTGTAGGCTGGGCCATGCGTTCCCCGTTGTCCCTGGGCGGCCTGGCCCTCGCGCTCGTGCTGAGCGGGTGCGAGGCGGGCCTGGACCTCCGTACCCCGTCGGACGCCCGCGAGTACGTGCGGCTGTGTGCCCTGGGCCGGGACGACCTCTACTGCGAGGCGATGCTGCCCACCCTGCGGGCGGTGCCCGGACCCGTCAGCGTGATCATGCCCAATACGGGAGACACCGAGCGCTTGGCGTTGCTGACCGATCTGCTGGTCGCGAAAGGGCTGACAGTCGCCGCTTTCCGGCAGGACCCCGCCCTGCAAGCGGCCTTCGCCCGCGCCAACATCTTCCCGGTGGGGCGCTTGACCACGGGCATCCACCGCACGCTGGACGGCCAGGAACACCGCGTGGTCTGTGAACCGCAGGACGGGGTTCCGGACGAGGTCTGTCAAACAGGCGCGTTGCGGGGCTGGGACAAGCAGCATTATCTCAAGGACCCTGTGGGAAGCGTCTATTCCACTGTGGGCCGCACGGCGGGTGACCTGCCCTTCTTCCCCTTCTAGAGCATTTGACAGAAGAAATGAGTGCTGTGCTGACCCTCTCCCGTCGTGGGACTCGCAGAACGGCTTGCAGGGAGGGCCTTGCGAGAGCTTGAGGTGAGGGGGCGTCCAGACCAACTCGATGGACATCTTCTTTTGTCAAATGCTCTAAAGCCCCTCTGAAACGTTTTAACCGCCGCGTAACCGCCGGGCGGCAGACTCGCCCCATGAAGAAGAACCTTTCCCTGCTGGCCCTGACCGGGACCCTCGCGCTGGGTACCTTTGTGGGCTTCGAACTCTCCGAACGCACCAGCGCCCAGGTCACGGGCAGCCTGCCCACCACGTCCGCCCCCGTCACCTCCGGGACGGCCAGCACCACCGATACCGCCCGCGCCCGCACCCAGTCCGAGACGAACACCGTGCAGGTCGTCAAGGCCCGGCAGGACGGCGTGGTCTATATCGAGGTCACCGACCGGGGCGGCGACAGCAGTCCGCAGGCACAGCTTCGGCGCGACTTGCAGGAACGCTTCGGCTTCGAGCTGCCCCAGCAGGGTCCTCAGGAAAGCGCGGGCAGCGGCTTTTTCGTGAACGCGCAGGGCGACATCCTGACCAACAACCACGTCGTGGAGGGCGCCGACGAGATCACCATTCGCCTGCACGGGAGCAATCAGACCTACACGGCGAAGGTGGTGGGCCGCGCCCCCGACTTCGACCTCGCCCTGATCCGCGCCGAGGGCCTGCCGCGCGAGGCCATCCGGCCGATCCCGCTGGGGCAGATGGAGGGGCTGGAGGTCGGCCTCAAGGCCATCGCGCTGGGTGCCCCCTTCGGGCTGGACTTCAGCGTCTCGGAGGGCATCATCTCCAGCCTGGAGCGCACCGTGCCGGTGGGCGCCAAGGGGGTCGAGCAGAACGTGATCCAGACCGACGCGGCGATCAACCCCGGCAACTCGGGCGGGCCGCTGCTGGACTCGGCGGGTCAGGTCATCGGGGTGAACACCCAGATTCTGACCGGGGGCATCGGCCAGAGCGCGGGCGTGGGCTTCGCGGTCCCGGTGGACACCGTGCGCCGCCTTCTCCCGCAGCTCCAGCGCGGCGGCGAGGTCCAGACGCCCACCCTGGGCCTCGGCTTCCGGGACGTGGCGAGCTTTACCGCCGAGGAGCGTGAGCAGGCGGGCCTGCCTGAACAAGGCGCGGTCGTCCTTCAGGTCTACCCCGGCAGCCCCGCCGAGCGGGCTGGACTGCGCGGCAGCAGCGCCTCCGCCGTGCAGGGAGGGGACCCCGTGCTGGATGGCGACGTGATTGTCGCTGTGGACGGCCAGCCGCTGGAGGACGCCGCCGACCTGCCCCGCGCGGTGATCGGCAAGCAGATCGGGAACACCCTGCGCCTGACCGTGGAGCGCGGCGGCCAGCAGCGCGAGGTGACGGTGCCGCTGCAAGCTTTCGCCCTGCCCGAGAGCGGGGAATAACCGAACAGTGGGAGGGGGCCAGGGCACAGACGCCTTGGCCCCCTCCCCGTACCGTCTTCACTCCACCGGGAAAGCCTTGTCCAGCGCCGCCAGCAGCGCCTGCGGATCGTCGTAGAGGGAGTCATGCCCCTCCACCCCCGGATGCCCGCCGCAGCGCAGCAGCACGCAGGGCACCCCGGCCTTGCGGGCGGCCTCGGCGTCATAGGGGGTATCGCCCACCATCAGCGCGGCCCCGGCGGGCAGGCCCAGGGTGTGCAGCCCGGCCTGGACGAGGTCCGGGTCGGGCTTGCTGTTCTCCACGTCGCTGCTGCTGACGCGCTCCAGTTCCAGGTCGTCCAGGCCGATCTGCCGCAGCAGTGCGTCCACGATCTCGGCCTCGCCGCTCGTCGCCAGGGCCACCCGCAGGCCGCGTGCCCGCAAGCCCTCGATCAGGGCGCGGGCGCCGGGGGTGGGGCGCAGGTCGGGTATCAGCTCCCGAAAATGCCGGACCCAGCCGTCCGTCAGGCGCTGCCCCCGTTCGCTCTCGGCGTCCAGCCCGGTCAGCTCAGGGACCAGCTTGTCGCCGCCCATGCCGATCAGGGGGAAGATGTCCTCGGGGGTCTTCTCGAAGCCCTCGCCCCGCAACGCCGCCGACCACGCGCGGGCGTGGGCGAGGTTGGAGTCGGCCAGGGTGCCGTCCACGTCAAGGAGAACGCCGCGCAGGCGTTCCGGAGTGAGCAGGTCACGTGGGGTCATCGCGCCAGCGTAGGCGCCGGGGTAGGCCGGGTGCCTTGAGCGCCCCTTGAGCGACGTGGCTCCCCGGCCCTCGGCCGTCGCCAGAAGGGGCCGGTCGGCGGGGGTGGCGAAGCCCAGTTTGCCCCCGCTGTCGGGCGGCCGTGGACTGACAGACGTGCACTCACGTCCCCAGCTCCCGAACCAGGCCCTCCGGGGAGAAGGGGGCATGTCGGCAACTGTCTCAGTTGTCGCTCGGCCGCCCCTCTCCCAGATGCTGCCCTTCCCAGATCAGGTCGCGGAGCACCCAGCCGCTGCCCGGAAAGCGCAGGCCCGCCCGCACCTCGGCCAACAGGTAGGCCCGCAGGTCGTTCACCGAGTGCCCCAGGTCGGTCAGGTCGCCTAGGGTGCGCTCGCCGTCGAGCGCGTCCGCGATCGCCGAGGTGCCGATGCGCCGGGTCCCCGCCAGCAGCCGCAGGCTGAACCACGCAAATCGCCCGGTGGGGGAGAGCTGCCCCGCTTCCACGGCGGCGGCAGCCTCCTGCGCCACATCGAAGAGGGGCCGTCCGGTCTGCCGGGCGACCGTCCGCACGCTCGCGCCCTCCCCTCCGTCAAAGAGGGGCCGCTCGCCCCGGAACACCCGGCTGGGGCTGCCGATCACCCCGCAAAGCTGCGCCCACTCGTCCGAGGCCCGCGCCCAGTCGGTCGTGAAGTGCTCGTAGGGTCCCAGCACCGCCCCCTCCACCGCCCGCGGGGCGAACTCGAAACTGCCCTCACCCGGCAGCAGCGGCGCCGCCTGAATCGCGTCGGTGCCCAGCCAGTCGAGGATGCCGCCCCCCACGATCTCGCCGCCCGCAAAGGCCACCGTGAAAGGCACCTCGGTCTTCACGTCCAGCACGCCGGTCTGCCGGGTGGTGTGCACCAGTTCCAGAATCCCCAACAGGGGCAGGTCGGAGAGAAGTCCCTGCATGTGTGAGGCTCAGGTTAACACCGGGCGCCCGCCCCAGCCGTCAGGTCCAGCCACGCCCCCCCCAATTGGGCGGACACGTCCGTGGCAGTCAGCCCATACCCGTGCCGTGCTCCCGCCCGCTCGCCCGCGCGGGCATGCAGCCGCACCCCGGCGAGCGCGGCGTCGGGAGCGGCCAAGCCCTGCCCCAACAACGCCGCGATCACCCCGGCGAGCGTGTCCCCCATGCCCGCGCTCGCCATGCCGGGATGCCCGCCCCGGCCCACCCACAGGCCGCCAGGGTGGGCGATCACGCTGGGGCCGCCCTTGAGCACGACCACGCCGCCGAAGCGTTCTTGGAGGGTCCGCGCGGCCGTCAACGGATCGCGCGTGATCTGGCCCGTGCCCACCCCCAGCAGCCGCGCCGCCTCGCCGGGGTGGGGGGTCCAGACGCAGCGGTCATGCCCCGCCCCGGCCAGCTCGGGCTGAAGCGCGTCCGCGTCGAGCACGGTGGGCAGGCCCCATCCCAGCACCGTCCGCGCCAACCCCGCCGCCCCCGGCCCCAGCCCCATGCCCACGGCCACGGCATCCGGCCGCTCCCCGGTATCCGCCAGCCACCCGCCGGGGTCGCCATGCCGCCGCACCATCAGCTCCGGCGTGACGAGCGGCACCTCGGCTCCCGAATGCACCGTCACCCGCCCCGCCCCCGCCCGCAGCGCCCCCAGCCCCGCGAGCGCGGCGGCCCCCACCATCCCCGGAGCGCCGCCCACGATCCACACGTCCCCGGCCGTGCCCTTGTGCGCGTCCGCCCGCCGCACCGGGAGCAGGGCCGCCACCGCCGCGTCGTCCGGCCGGGTCGCCAGCGCCTCGCCCGCCGCCCAGCCCGGCGGCAACGCGAGCGGGGCGATTCGCACCTCACCCGCCCGCGCCGCCGCCTCCCCGAACAGCAGCGCGGGCTTGAGGCCGACCGGCGCGACCGTCACGTCCGCCCACACGCTCTCGCCGGGCGGCAGCGCCGAGGTCGCGTCCAGCCCCGAGGGCAAGTCGATGGCGAGCACCTGCGTCTCCCTCCCCCGCGCCGCGTTGATCGCTTCCACGACTGCCGCCAGCTCCGCCCGCAGCGGCGGCTGAAATCCGGTTCCCAGCAGCCCGTCCACCACGACCGCCGCGCCCTGCACCTCCTGCGTCACGGCGTCAGGCGTCAGCGCTCCCACCTCCACCCCAAAGGCCGCGAGTCGCTCCCGGTTCAGCCGCGTCAGGGCGTGCCGGGACGGGGCGGCGAGCACCCGCACCTCCGTCCCCCACCCCGCCAGATACCGCGCGGCCACCAGCGCGTCCCCGCCATTCGCCCCGCTCCCGGCGAGCAGCAGGACCGGCCCACCCCCGGCGAGGTCCCCCACCACCCCCGCGACCGACCGCCCCACCTCCTCCATCGCGGGGTCGAGCAGCCCCGCCGCCTCCAGCCGGGCGTCCAGCGCCGCGACCCCGGCGGGCAGGAACACCAGCTCGCTCATCCCCCGAAGCCGCGCAGCAGCCCGAACAGCAGCAGCGCCCCGCCTCCCAGCAGGCCCCAGCGCAGCCCCCCCGCGCCTGCGGCCCCGCCCCCCAGCCGCCCCAGCCCGGCCCGCGCTTCCTCGCGGCTCTCGCGCTGCGACCCCTTCAGGCTCAGGCGCTGCGCCCGCCGAATGGACGCCACCGACTCCGCGAGCCGCCCCTGCCGCCGCAGCGCCACCCCCAGGTTGTGGTGCGCCCCGTCGTAGTCGGGCTGCGTCCCGATGACCTCGCGGTAACGGGCCTCGGCCTCGGCCAGCCGCCCCTCCTCCAGGTCGAGGTTGCCCAGGTTCGTCCCCGCCCGGTAGTGGCCCGCGTCGTGCGCGAGGGCCGCGCCGAACTGCTCGCGGGCCTCCGCGCCCTCGCCGCGCAGGGCATGCAGCACCCCCAGCGCGTTCAGTCCCTCCGAGCGCGTCAGCGGGTGCGTCAGCGCCGGGGCGAGCTGCGCGGCGAGGGCCGCCGGGTCCGTCTCCGCCTCGCGCCCCTGCCGCTGCGCTTCCAGCGCCCCCAGTGCGGCCTCCAGCCCCTCCACGTCCACCAGTCCGCGCAGCCGGGCCGCTTCTCCCGGCGAGTCGCTGTCCTCCAGCCGGGTCTTCAGCCCGCCCAAGGCCCGCCGCGCCAGCCCCAGCCGCCGTGCCCGCACGTGCTCCTGCACCCCGCAGACCGCCTCCAGCATGGCCGCGACCTCGGCCTGCCCCGAGAGCCGCGCCGCCGCCAGCGCCCGCCGCCACTCGCCCGTGCGGGCGAACTCCCGCCAGTCGGGGGGGGACTTGACGGCGGTGTCGGGCAGCTCGGCGGCGCTCATGGCCGGAGTATACTGATCCGCTTCTCAGCCCCCCCGCCCATGACCGCCATGACCGACCCCCCTGCCCCCCCCACCGACCTGCCCCTCTACTCCCCGGCCCGCGTGCGCGAGCTGCTGGCCCGCCACGGGTTGAAACCCACCAAGAGCCTCGGTCAGAACTTTTTGATCGACGGCAACATCCTGCGGGCCATCGCGGACGCGGGCGGCGCCGCGCCCGGCGTGCCCGTGCTGGAGGTCGGCCCCGGCCTCGGCGTGCTGACCCGCGAGGTCGCCACGCGCGGCGCCCGCGTCACGGCGCTGGAAAAAGACGAGCGGCTCCGCCCCGTCCTCGCCGAGACGCTCGCCGGGCAAGGCGTGGAGGTGGTCTGGGGCGACGCCCTCGACTTCGACTACGCCTCGCTCGCTCCCGGCACCCGCGTGATCGCCAACCTGCCCTACTACATCACCGGGGTGCTGCTGTCGCGCTTCATGGGGGCGCCGAATATCCTTTCCGCGACCGTGCTGGTGCAAAAGGAAGTCGGACAGCGCCTCGCCGCCCGTCCCGGCGAGGACAACTACGGCTTCCTGAGTGCGCTGGCTTCCCTCCACGGCCGCGTGCGCCACGTCCGCGACGTGCCCAAGGGGGCCTTTTTCCCCGCCCCCGACGTGACGAGCAGCGTGATTCGCCTCGACTTCGACCGCGAGCGCCCCGCGCCCGAGCCCGCCTTCCTGACCTTCGTGGAGGCCGCCCTGCACCACCGCCGCAAGACCCTGCGCAACAACCTGCGGCTGGCGGGCTATCCGGCCCCCGACATCGACGCGGCCCTGGAGGCGGCCGGTCTGCGCCCCGATGTCCGCGCCGAGGACGTGCCGCTGGACACGCTGCGTGCCGCCGCGACCGCCCTGGGCGTGGTACGGTAGGAACCGCGTTTCACACGCCAACCCCGCTTTCCTGCGGCCCTGCCCTCCAGCGTTTTCCGGCAGGTCCGCGCTGCTCAACAGGGCCGCCCCCCGGCGTGGCCCGGAGGTTTTTCCCGTGAAGTTCTATGTCATCGGTGACGTAACCGTCGATCACCTCTACCATCTCGACCACCTGCCCGCTCCCGGCGAGGAAGTCGTCCCCACCCGCGCCACCATGAAGCCGGGCGGCGCGGGCGGCACCATCAGCGTGACCCTGGCCCGCCTCGGCCACAGCGTGACCCTGGCCGCCCGCGTGGGCCAGGACCCCTTCGCCGAGTACGCCCTGGCGAGCGTGCGCGAGAGCGGCGTCTCGCAGAGCGCCATCCAGCAGGACCCCGAGCACCTCACCAGCACCATCACGGTGATGCAGACCAAGGGTGGTCAGCGGGCCATGCTCAGCCACGGCGCCGCCAACCGCCAGCTCGACCCCGCGAGGCTCAAGAAAAAGGACATCGAGGGCAGCGACGCCCTGATGGTCAGCGCCTACAGCCTCACCGAGGGGCCGCAGCGCGAGTACGCGCTGAAGGCCATCGAGACCGCCCAGAAGGCCAAGAAGCCCGTGCCCGTCTTTATCGACCTCGGCACCGGGGCCGTGAACAAGGTGGGCACCGACCTGATCGAGAACGTGATCGGGGCCGACTACCTCACCCTCAACCAGCACGAACTGCTGGCCCTGACCGACACGACCAGCATCAGCGCGGCGCTCGCCCAGCTCGGCGACGCCGGGGCGCGGCGGGTGGTCGTCAAGGTCGGCAAGATGGGCAGCATCGTCTGGACACCCACCGAGACCGAACTCGTGGACGCCGTGCGCCCCCAGGGACAGGTCGTGGACTCGACGGGCGCGGGCGACACCTTCACCGCCGCCTTCGCGCACGCCGTCCTGACCGGCCAACCTCTGCGCCAGGCCGCCCGCACCGCCAACGCCGCCGGAGCGCTCGCCGCCACCCGCGTCGGCGCCCAGGCCCTGCCCATCACCCCCGCCGACCTCGAAGAGGCGCTGGCCCGCTAGGCAGGCTCCGGCCACGGTCCCCGCTCCGGTTCGCCGGGGTGGGTTTTTTCTTTATGAACTGTCAAATGCTCTAGCCTGTCCCCCGTGACCTTTCAACCTGAATTCCCCACCGTTCGCCGCCCGGTGTACGCCCGCCGGGGCATGGTGGCGACCAGTCAGCCCCTCGCCGCGCAGGTGGGCCAGAGCCTGCTGGAGCGGGGTGGCAACGCCGTCGACGCCGCGATCGGCACCGCGGCTGCCCTCACGGTCGTCGAGCCCACCAGCAACGGCATCGGCGGCGACCTGTTCGCGCTGGTGTGGGAGGGCGGCGAACTCCACGGCCTGAACGCCAGCGGCGCGGCCCCTGCTGCCCTCAGCCTCGGCGCCTTGCAGGAGCGCCACGGCGGCGAGATGCCCCGCCACGGCTGGACGCCCGTGACCGTCCCCGGCGGCGTGCGCGGCTGGGCCGACCTCCACGCCCGCTTCGGCCGCTTGCCCTTCGCGGACGTGCTGGCCCCGGCGGTCACGCTCGCGCGGGAAGGCTACCCCCTCTCATCCGTTCTCGCCGCGAGCTGGGCGCGGGCCATCCGTATCTACCGCCGCCTGAACCTCCCGGTCATGGAGGAATGGTTCCGCGTCTTCGCCCCGGACGGCTTTACGCCTGCCCCCGGCGCCCTGTGGCGCAGCGAGGGCCACGCCCGGACCCTGGAACTCATTGGGGCGACGAACGGCGCCGCCTTCTACGAGGGCGAACTCGCCGAGCAGATCGACGCCCATGCCCAGGCCACCGGCGGCCTCCTGCGTGGCAGCGACCTGGCCGCCCACCGCTCGGAGTGGGTCACGCCCATTCACACCGACTATGACGGCCACCGCGTCTACGAGATTCCGCCCAACGGCCAGGGCATCGCCGCGCTGATCGCCCTGAACGTCCTGAACGGGATGGACCTGCCCGCGTACCGCGACGACCCCGCCGGACTGCACCTCCAGATCGAGGCGATGAAGCGCGGCTTCGCGGACGCCCACGCCTTCGTGGCCGACCCCCGGCACGTCCCGGTGGACGTGGAGCGCCTGCTGGGAGCCGGGAACGCGGCCGCCCACCGCGCCCTCCTGGGAGACACCGCCCACGACCCCTCCACCCCCGCGCCTTCCGCTGGCGGCACCGTCTACCTCGCTGCGGCTGACGGAAACGGCGGCATGGTCAGCCTGATCCAGAGCAACTACATGGGCTTCGGCTCGGGCGTGGTCGTGCCTGGCACCGGGATTGGCCTGCACAACCGGGGGCACAACTTCAGCCTCCAGCCGGGGCATCCCAACGCCCTCGCCCCCGGCAAGCGGCCCTACCACACCATCATCCCCGGTTTCCTGGGGCGCACCGACGGCACCCCGGTCGGCCCCTTCGGCGTGATGGGCGGCTTCATGCAGCCGCAGGGCCACCTCCAAGTGGTGCTGAACACCGTCCGTTACGGCATGAACCCCCAGCAGGCCCTCGACGCCCCCCGCTGGCAGTGGCTCCAGGGCCGCGCGGTGGAGGTCGAACCCGAGCTCGGCGCCCAGGCGGCGCGTGCCCTCCTCGCGCGGGGCCACGACCTGCGGGTGCAACTTGACCCCGGCTCCTTCGGCCGCGGCCAGATCATCTGGCGCAACCCCGAAACGGGGGTGCTGGAGGGCGGCACCGAGAGCCGAACGGACGGGCATATCGCGGTGTGGTGAGGGGTGGGGGAGAGGACCCCTCCCTGTCCCTCACCCCCCCACGTACTCCTCGCTCAGCGCCCACAGCCGCGCCGCCGCCTCGTCGTCGCGGGCCTGGGGCGCTTCTCTCGTTCCCCGCCCGCCACTGAAGTAGCGTCCGCTCACCAGCAGCGAGGGGTCGGCGGCGAGGCGAATGCTCGTCTGTGCCCCTTCCTGCGGCGTGATGCCGAAGCGGTCCACCAGCCGCCACACCACGTCGATCAGGCCCCCGTTGTTGTGCGCGAAGCCGCTGCGGACCAGCCCCGGATGCAGGCTGTTGCTCATCAGCCCCGGCTCGCGGCGAGCGAGTTCGCGGGCGAACAGCACGTTGGCGAGCTTGCTCTGCCCGTACGCCGCCCACCCCCGGTAGCCCCGCCGGAACTCCGGGTCGTCCCAGCGAATCCGCCCCTGCGCGTGCGCCGCCGACGACACCGTGACGACCCGCCCATGCCTGGACTCGCGCAGCAGCGGCAGCAACTCCCTGGTGAGCAGGAAGGCCGCGAGGTGGTTCAGCGCCCACGTCATCTCCACGCCCTCGCGCGTCTCCTGCCGCTCGGCGTAAAAGGCCCCCGCGTTGTTCACCAGCACGTCCAGCCGCTCCTCGCGGTCCCGGAACTCGGCGGCGGCGCGGCGCACCTGGCTCATCTCCGACAGGTCGGCCACGAGGTGTCCCGCCGCGCCGACCTCCCGCGCCGCGTCCGCCGTCTTCTGTGCGCTCCGCCCCACGACGAAGACCCGCGCCCCCATCCGCGCCAGCTCCCGCGCCGTCTCCTTGCCGATGCCCCCGGTCGCGCCCGTCACCAGCATCGTCTTCCCACTCAGGTCGAAGGTCATGCGGCCCAGCATAGAGAGAAGCCCCGCCCCAGAGCCGCGTCCGTGAAGACAACGCGGCAAAAAAGGACCGGCCGACCCCACGAGAAGTCGGCCGCGTCCGGCACCCTGACGGACTTCACCCGGCCCGCCTTGTTAGGTTGTGCTGATGGGTTCAGCATAGTCGGCGCGTGTCACAGGGATGTCACGGCGGGGCAACTTTGCGCTCCGCCGCGCCCCCGCCGCCCGGTACGCTGGGGCGTGTCCGAACTCGCCTCGGTCCTGATCCACGCCCTCTCCTTTCTGGGCGGCCGCCTCTTCTACTTCCTCGGCGGTCTGCTGATGGCCTACCTCGGCTGGGACAGCGGGCAACCCATCGTGATCGGCCTGGGAGGGGTGCTGATCGTGGCCGGAGTGGTCTCGGTGTGGCGGCGTGCCCAGCGAACTGGCCCCTGAGCGTGCTCAGATCACCTCGCGGAACGCCACACTCTGCGAGCGGTTCTGCAACTCCGAGCGCAGGTATCCCAGCCGGGGATGCTCCAGCCGGGGGTCGTGGGCGAGGATGTGTTTTGCCAGCCCCCGCGCCTGCTCGATGATCTCCACGTCGCTGGCGAGGTCACCCAGCCGCAGGTCGGGAATCCCGCTTTGCCGGGTCCCGCGAATCTCGCCGGGGCCGCGCAGCTTGAGGTCCGCCTCCGCGATCACGAAGCCGTCCGTGCTGCCCTCGATGATCTTGAGCCGTTGCCGCGTCTTCTTGGAGTGCTCGCCCGCGATCAGCACGCAGTAACTCTTGGCGCTCCCCCGCCCCACCCGTCCCCGGAGCTGGTGAAGCTGCGCCAGTCCGAACCGCTCGGCATTCTCGATCACCATCACGCTGGCGTTGGGCACGTCCACGCCCACCTCGATCACGGTCGTGGACACCAGCACATCGAACTCGCGGGCGCGGAAGCGATCCATGACATGTTCCTTCTCGGCCGCCGTCATCTTGCCGTGCAGCAGGTCAATCCGGGCTTCCGGCAGCATGACCTTGAGGTCGTCCGCGAGCTGCGTGGCCGCGAGCAGTTCCAGATTCTCGTTTTCCTCGATCAGCGCCGTGACCACGAAGGCTTGCCGCCCCTCCCGAATCTGCCGCATCACGAAGCCGTAGGCCTGCGCCCGGTGCGTGTTCTGAATCAGCTTCGTCTCGACCGGGGTGCGTCCCGGCGGCAGCTCATCGATCACCGACAGCTCGAGGTCGCCGTAAGCGGTCAGCGCGAGGCTGCGCGGAATCGGCGTGGCCGACATCACCAGCACGTCGGGACGCCCGGCCAGCAATTTGCGCCGCTGCATCACCCCGAAGCGGTGCTCCTCGTCCACCACCGCGAGCCCGAGATTGTCGAAGCGCACGTTCTCCTGAATCAAGGCCTGCGTGCCCACCACCACGTCCACTTCGCCTTCGGCAATGCGCGTCTGCATCTCCAGCTTCTGCTTCGGCGTCATCGCCCCGATCAGCAGGCCCACCCGCACGTCAAGCTTGCCCAGATACCCGACCAGATTCGCGTAGTGCTGCCTCGCCAGAATCTCCGTCGGCGCCATCAGCGCCCCCTGATACCCGTCGCGCACGGCGAGATAGAGGGCACACGCCGCTACCGCCGTCTTGCCGCTCCCCACGTCGCCCTGCACCAGCCGGGCCATCTGCCGTTCACCGCGCATGTCGTCGGTGATCTCCAGCAGCACCCGCCGCTGCGCGTTCGTGAAAGCGAAGGGCAGCGCCGACTCGAAGCGGGCGATATCGTCCCCGGTCGCCTGAAACCGCTTGCCGAGCAGCACGGCGTCCTCGCCTTGCAGCAGCATCCGCAGTTCCAGAAAGAGGTACTCGTCAAAGCGCAGCCGGTGCAGCCCGCGTTCCAGTTGCGCCTCGTCGCGCGGAAAATGGATGCCCCACAGCGCGTCACCCAGGTCCGTCAACCCGTGCTGCCTACGCCAGTGCGCGGGCAGGTAGTCGTCCAGCGGCGCGGCCTGCAACGCCCGGAACGCCGAACGCCGCAGAAACTCCTGCGAGATGCCGTCCTTGGAGTCGTACACCCCCACGATCCGCCCGGTGCTGAGACTCTCCCGCGCGTCCTCCACCGTCTCTAGGTGTTCGACGCCGAGCTGCACGCTTCTCCCGAACTTCTTCACCCGCCCGGTGAGAACCAGCCGCGCCCCCTCCCTCAGTTGCCGCTCTACCCACGGCTGGTTGAACCACGAGGCCTTGACCCGCCCGCCCGAGGGCGTCTCCAGCGTCACGTCCAGAATCAGCATGTTCGGCTTGGGTTTCCGGCGATTCTTGGCGATCACCGTGCCCTCCACCGTGACCTTCTGCCCTTCTTCCACCTCCGCGAGGTCCGGCAGCGCCCGGCGGTCCTCGTGGCGGTGGGGGTAGGCGTGCAGCACGTCCCTCACGGTGTGCAGCCCCAGCGAGGTCAGCTTGCGGGCGCCCCCCGGCCCGGTGTCCAGCCGGGAGACCTCGGCGTCCAGCGGAAGCCGCTCGCCGGGAGCCGCCGCGGGGGGCGCCTGCCGGGCGGCGGGGCGCGGGGTTGCCTTCCTCTCCGCACCGTCCAGCAGCGCCAGCGCCCGTTCCAGCGCCTCGGCCCTGGCCCCCGCGTCCAGCTCCGCGTAGCCCCGCAGCGCCTCGCGCACCCCCGGAAATGGCCCGGCCAGCGGCGAGGCCAGCAGCCGCTCGACCCCGCCCGCCACCACCCTATCCGCACACCCCGTCGCCAGTTCGGCGGCGAGGGGGCGGCGCAGTTTGTCCCTCAGTTCCGTGACCGTCGCCATCCGGGAGGCAGGCTAACAGAGGGCACCCGCTGCGGTCCGTGACCCCGGCCCGGCCTACACTCCGGGGCATGAGGCAGTTTCCATGAAGTGGCTCAACGTCCTGCTGATCTTCCTGCCGGTCGCCGCCTTTCTGGAGTTCAGCGGCGGCAGCCCCACACTGACCTTTCTCAGTGCCGCGCTGGCGATCTTGCCGCTCGCGGGCCTGATGGGGCAGGCCACCGAGCAGCTCGCCGCGCGGATGGGCAGCACGGTCGGCGGCCTGCTGAACGCCACTTTCGGCAACGCGACCGAGCTGATCATCGCCTTTTTCGCCCTGCAAGCCGGGAAGCTCGATGTGGTCAAGGCCAGCATCATCGGCTCGATCCTGGGCAACCTGCTGCTGGTGATGGGCCTGGCAGTGCTGGCAGGCGGCCTGCGGTTCAAGGAGCAGCGTTTCAACGTCAAGAACGCCACCACCATCGCCAGCCTGCTGACGGTCAGCGTGCTGGCGCTGATGATTCCCACCCTGTTCGACCTGACCGCCCGCGCCGCCGTGCCCGGCGAGGTCCTGCGGCTCGACGTGAACCTCAGCGAGGCGACCGCCGCCGTGCTGCTGCTGGTTTACCTGGGCTACCTGCTCTTTACCCTGCGGACCCACCGCGAGCTGCTTTCCACCGCCGACGAGGACGGCGCCGAGCAAGGCGGCCCTCCCTGGAGCGTGCCCCGCGCGGTGGGCGTGCTGCTCGCCGCCACCGTCGCCGTGGCCTTCATGTCCGAGCTGCTGGTCGGCACCCTGGAAGCCGCGACCGCCTCGCTGGGGCTGACCGAGTTCTTCGTCGGGTTGATCCTGCTCCCGATCATCGGCAACGCGGCTGAACATGCCGCCGCCGTGATGTTCGCCCTGCGCGACCGCATGAACCTCTCGATGACCATCAGCCTGGGCTCGACCGTGCAGGTCGCGCTGCTCGTCGCCCCGCTGCTGGTGCTCGCCGGACTGGTGGTGGGCCAGCCCATGAATCTGGTCGTGACGCCGCTGGAACTCGCGGCCATCATCGGAGCCGTCGTCATCGCCAACAGCGTGGTCCGCGACGGCGAAACCAACTGGTTCGAGGGCCTGCTGCTGCTCGGCGTCTACGTGATCCTGGCCTGCGCGGTGTTCTTCTACCCGGCGGCCTAGCCCCCTACTCTGGGAGCATGGGAGCCTACGACCGCCTGGCCGCGACCTACGACCGTCAGTGGGGCCGCTCCGCCCGGACCACGGCCCGCGAGGTGCTGGCCGCCCTGCCGCCTGTGGGCATTGGCACCCTGCTCGACGTGGGCTGCGGCACCGGAACGCTGCTCGCCCTGGCCCGAGAACGCTTCCCGGATGGGCGGCTGATCGGCGCCGAGCCCAGCGCGGGCATGCGCGGGGTGGCCGCGCGGACCCTGACCGGACGGGGCGTGACCCTGCTCGCCTGCCCCGCCGAGGCCCTCGCCCTGCCGGACGCTTCGGTCGACGCCCTGACCTGCCTGAACGTCCTGCATTACCTCGCCGATCCCCTCGCCACCCTGCGCGAGTGGCGGCGGGTGCTGCGGCCTAGCGGAATCCTCGTCCTGCAAGACTACGTGCCGAACGGCCTGCCGGGTTTCGCCCGCCTCGCCGCGCTGAACGACCGCGCACTCGTGCGGGTCTACACGGTGCCGGAACTGGCCGCCCTCCTGGAGGCGGCAGGCTTCCGCGAGGTCACGGCGCGGCCCTTCCGCATCGACCTGTTCTGGCGCGGCGGTCTGGCACGCGGCCTCCGTCCTTGACGGGCTACAGCCGCCGCGCCAACTCCACCGCCTCCAGCAGTCCCCCCGCGTCCACATGCCCGACGTGGTAGCGCCCCGCCGCCCGCGCCTCGGCGTCCGCGTTGCCCATCGCCACCGGATGCCCGACCACCCGCATCGCCGTCACGTCGTTGTGCCCGTCGCCCACCATCATCACCCGGTGCATGGGCACCCCGTAGGCTCCCGCCACCCGCGTCACCGCGCTGCCCTTGCTCACGCCCGCCCGCGTGACCGACACGAACAGCGTGTCCGGCATCGCCGGGCTGCCCGCCGGGTGCAGGTCCAGCCCCGGATGCGGTTCCGCCACCACCTCTGCGCCCTGCGCGTGCGGCACCACCCACTGCGCCCGCACCCGCGTGCCCGTCAGCTCGTGGGGGGACCTCACCTCGTAGGTCAGCCCCAGCAGCTCCGCGTGCCGCCGCGCGAGGTCCCCCGGCACCGTGAAGCCGTAGTCCCGGTCGGTGTACACCTCCAGCAGCCGCCCGGTGGCCTCCGCCCGGTCCAGCAGCAGGGCCAGCCCCTCTTCCGGCAACCCCTCGCTGAGGCTCTCGCCGCCCCCCACATTGACCACCGACGCCCCGTTCTGAAAGACGTGCCAGCCGTCCGGGTCCAGCCGCCGGGCATAGTCCAGCGCGTTGCCGAAGGCAGGCCGCCCGCTGCACAGCGCCACCCGCATCCCCCGCGCCCGCGCGTCGGCCAGGGCCGCCCACACGTCCTCCCGAACCACGTTGTCCGAGCCGATCAGGGTTCCGTCCACATCCACGCACAGGAGGCCGAGCATCCGGGCAGTGTACGCGCGTTCACCCGCTGGCGCTCGGCACAGGCCTCAACGGCCCGGCACCCACTCCCCCTCGTGGTTCAGGACCGCGCACCCCCCCACCTGCACGTCCCGCACCCGCTGGCCCTCCACGGTGACCTCCACCTCCACCTCGCCGGGCGTGCCCAGGCTGTGGCCCTGGTACACCACCCCGCAGGTCCGGCCGGACCGCACCGGCAGCGCGCCTTCCCCCGCCAGCAGCGCGAACAGCGCCCCGCCCGCGCTCCCCGTCACCGGGTCTTCCGGAATCCCCACCGCCGGGGCAAAGTCCCGCGCCGCGAAGCGCCCCACGCCCACGGGCGCGTAGGCATACACGCTGCTCACCCCCAGAGCGTCCGACAGCCGGTGAATGGCCGCCAGATCCGGCTCCATCCCGTCCAGCACCAGCCGGTCGATCACGGGTACGAACACGCTCCACAGCCCCGTGCTCGCCGCCGCGAGGGGCAGGCCCCGGTGAATCATCCGCTCGTCGATGCCCAGGGCGGCCGCCAGTTCCCGGCGCACCTCCCGCCCCACCCGGCGCGTCTCCGGTGCCTGCTGCGCCATCCAGACCCGGCAGTCGCCCGCCGTGCCCTGTTCGAGTCGCAGCGGCACCCGCCCCACCAGCGTTTCCAGCGCGAGCGCCTCGCCCGCCCAGCGCCCCTCCTGCGCCAACCTCAGCCCCAGCGCGACCGTCGCATGGCCGCAAAAGTCGATTTCCTGCGTCGGCGTGAAGTACCGCACCCGCGCCGTGCCGTCCCCCCAGCGGGTCACGAACACCGTCTCCGGCACGCCCAGAAAGGCCGCCAGCGCCTGCATCTGCCCCTCGCTCAGCCCGTCCGCGTCCAGCACCACCCCCGCCCGGTTGCCGGAGCCCGGCGTGTCGGTAAAGGCGCTCACTTCGCAGTACGCGATCATGGAATCAATCTAGCGCAGCCTAAAAATAAGAGCGCGGCAAAAATTTCACGACCAGAGCTATCGTGAATACATTCACTTATTGACGAGCAAAGAAGCCGGGGGGCGTCCCCGGCCAGCCACCTTCAGGGCGTCATCCGCGTCAACATGCGCGGGAAGGGAATCGCCTCGCGGATATGGTCAATTCCGGTGATCCACGCAATCACCCGCTCCAGCCCCATGCCGAAGCCCGCGTGCGGCACCGAGCCGTAGCGCCGCAGGTCGAGGTACCAGTCGAAGGCCTCCAGCGGCAGTCCCTCGTGCTCGATGCGGCTCCTGAGCAGGTCGTAGTCATGGATGCGCTCCGAGCCGCCGATAATCTCGCCGTAGCCCTCCGGCGCGATCATGTCGTCGCAGAGGGCCAGCCGCCCGTCCTCCGGGTCGGGTTGCATGTAAAAGGCCTTGATCGCCGCCGGGTACCGCTCGACCATCACGGGTCGGTCGAAGTGGTGGCCCAGAATCGTCTCGTGCGGGGCACCCAGGTCGTCGCCCCACTCCACCGGCTGCACACCTTCCTGCACATTGTCCGGCAGGTCGCCCTCCTCGATATGCCGCCGGATAATCTCCAGCGCCTCGGTGTAGGTGACGCGGGGGTAGTTCCCCTCGGCGGCGCCCCGCAGCTTTTCCACGTCGCGGCCCAGCAGCGCCAGTTCCGCCGGGCACTCCTCCAGCACCCGCCGCACGATGAAGCTCACCAGCCGCTCCTGCAGGGCCATGTTCTCGGCGTGGTTGCTGGGCGCGACCTCCGGCTCCACCATCCAGAACTCCAGCAGGTGCCGCCGCGTCTTGCTCTTTTCCGCGCGGAAGGTCGGCCCGAAGGTGTAGACCTTGCCGAATGCCAGCGCGCCCGCCTCGGCGTGCAGTTGCCCCGTCTGCGAGAGGTAGGCCTTGTCCTCCCCGAACAAGTCGATCTCAAACAGCTCGGTCGTGCCCTCGGCCGCGTTCGGCGTGAAGAAGGGGGCGTCGAAGCGCACGAACCCCTCCCCGTGGAAGAAGTCGATCACGGCCCGCTGCACGCTGTCGCGCACGCGCACGACCGCCCACGGCCGACGGTGCCGCAGCCACAGGTGCCGTTGGTCAAGCAGGAACTCGATCCCGTGTTCCTTCGGCGTGATGGGGTACTCGTCCCGGTTCTCGGAGATGGGGGAGAGGTCCCGCACCGCGAGTTCCACCCCACCGGGCGCCCGCTCGTCGGCCCGGACCTCGCCCACGAGCGTGATCGCCTGCTCCTGCGTGAGCCGCTTGGCCGACTCGAAGACCTCCTCGGGCACGTCATTCTTGAACACGGTCGCCTGCACGAAACCCGTGCCGTCGCGTAGTTTCAAAAACTGAATCTTGCCCTTGCCACTCTTGTCGGTCAGCCAGGCACTGAGAGTTACCGTCTCGCCCACATGCTGCCGCAGGTCACCAATGCTGCTCGTCAAAGTCACGAGGGGAAGTATAGGGGCGCGGCCAGAGCTACTGAAAAAGGCAAATGTACGATGTGGGCAAAAATTTCACGACCAAGACTATCGTGAAACCTTTCACTTATATCCATTATAGGAAGGGGAGGCGGACCTCCCCACTTCGTTATTCCAGCGCCGCCAACATCCCCAGCACGTCGGGCACCTTCAGGCTCGCGCCGCCGACCAGTGCCCCGTTGACGTTGGGCTGCCCGCAGATGGACGCCACATTGTCCGGCTTGACGCTGCCGCCATACAGCACGCGCAGGCCGTCCGCGAGGTCGCCGTATTGCTCACGCAGAGCGCCCCGGATGGCGGCGGCCATCTCCTCGGCGTCCCCAGCGGTGGCCGTCTTGCCGGTGCCGATGGCCCAGACGGGCTCGTAGGCGACCACGACGCGCTCGTCCACACCGTCCAGGCTGCCGCGCAGTTGCCCCAGCGTGTGCGCCACATGTTCGCCGCGCTCGCGCACGTCCAGGCCCTCGCCCACGCAGACGATGGGGGTCAGGCCATGCGCCTGCGCCTGCCGCGCCTTGGCCGCCACCTCCGCGTCCGTCTCGCC
This sequence comes from Deinococcus sp. HSC-46F16, assembly GCF_024171495.1. Classification (NCBI taxonomy): domain Bacteria; kingdom Thermotogati; phylum Deinococcota; class Deinococci; order Deinococcales; family Deinococcaceae; genus Deinococcus; species Deinococcus sp. HSC-46F16. The sequence goes on along the minus strand of NZ_JALJZW010000001.1, from coordinate 666,525 downwards.
GTGGTATTCGCGGCGCTCGGAGTGGCCCACGATGACGTAGGTGCATTCGGCATCCCGCAGCATCGCCGCGCTGATCTCGCCCGTATAGGCTCCCGACTCGTGGGCACTGACATCCTGCCCGCCGATGTCCACGCCGCCGGGCAGCGCTTCCTTCAGCCCGTAAAGGCTGATCGCCGGGGCCATCACCGCCACTTCCGCCGTCCCCCGGCGGTACTCCCCGGCCAGCTCCCGGCCCCACGCGCGGGCCTCGGTGGGGGTCTTGTTCATCTTCCAGTTCAGGGCGAGCAGCGTGCGCGGCCCCACAGGTGCAGCCGTCATTTCATCGCCTCCACGCCGGGCAGCGCTTTGCCCTCGAGCAGTTCCAGGCTGGCCCCGCCGCCCGTGCTGATGTGATCGATCTGCTCGGCGCGGCCACTCTGGTTGATCGCGCTGACCGAGTCGCCGCCGCCCACCACGGTATAGGCCTGATCCTTCAGGCCCGCGACCACCGCCGCGACCGCATTGGTTCCCGCCGCGAACGCCCCGAACTCGAACACGCCCATCGGCCCGTTCCAGAAGACGGTCTTCGCCCCCTGGAGCGCCTCGGCATACGCCCGAACCGTATCCGGGCCAATATCCAGGCCCATCCAGCCGTCGGGAATCTGGTCGGCGGGCACCACCTGGGTCTGCGCGTCGGCGGCGAACCGGTCGGCGGCCACGGCATCGGTCGGGAGCGTCAGCTTCTCGCCGTACTCCGCCAGCAGCCCCCGCGCGTACTCCACCTGATCGTCCTCCACCAAGCTGTTCCCGATCTGCCCGCCCCGCGCCTTGATGAAGGTGAACATCATCCCGCCGCCGATCAGCATCCGGTCGACCTTCGGCAGCAGGTTCTCGATCACCTTGATCTTGTCGCTGACCTTGGCCCCGCCGATGATGACCACGTAGGGCGATTCCGGATTCTCCGTCAGCCGCGAGAGCGCCTCCACCTCGCGCTGAAGCAGCCGCCCCGCCGCGTGGGGGAGGAGCGCCGCCACCCCGCTCACCGACGCGTGGGCGCGGTGGGCGCTTCCGAAGGCGTCCAGCACGAAGGCGTCGCCCAACCTGGCCAGCCGCTCGCTGAGCGCGGGGTCGTTCTTCTCCTCGCCCGCCTCGAAGCGCACGTTCTCCAGCAGCGCGACCTCGCCGGGCTGGAGTTGCCGCACCGCCTCCAGCGTCTCGTCGCTGCCCGGCAGGCTGGCGATGAAGCGCACCGGCCGCCCCAGCTCATCCTCCAGCACGGGGGCGACCGGCCCCAGGCTGTACTTCGCCTCCGGGCCACTCTTGGGCCGCCCGAAGTGGCTCATCAGGACGACGCTCGCGCCGCCGTCCAGCAGCTCGCGCAGGGTGGTCAGGCTCGCCGTGACGCGGGTGCGGTCCTGCACCGCGCCGTCCTTGACGGGCACGTTGTAGTCCACCCGCACCAGAACGCGCCCGCCCTGGACATTGAGTTGGTCGAGGGTCTGCATGGTTTCTCCTTTCAGCCGCCAGTCACCAGCGACCAGCTTCCAGCAAAACAACGGCTGGCGGCTGGTCGCTGGAAGCTGATCGCTTTAAGCGCCCTTCTCCTGCACCAGTTCCACCAAGTCCGCGATGCGGTTGGAGTAGCCCCACTCGTTGTCGTACCACGAGAAGAACTTGACCAGGCTGCCCATCGCCATCGTCAGGCCGCCGTCGATGATCGCCGAGTGCGGGTCGCCCACGATGTCGGAGAGCACGATGGGGTCCTCGGTGTAGGCGATGATGCCCTTGTGGCTGCCTTCCGCCGCCTGACGGAACACCGCGTTCACCTCGTCGGCGGTCACGTCGCGGCCCAAAATCACGGTCACGTCGCTGATCGAGCCCGTGGGGGTGGGCACGCGCAGGCTGGTGCCGTCGAACTTGCCCTTCAGCGCGGGGTAGACCTGCGAGACGGCCTTGGCCGCGCCCGTCGAGGTCGGGATGATGTTCACGGCGGCGGCTCGGGCGCGGCGCAGGTCCTTGTGCGGGAGGTCCAGCACGCGCTGGTCGTTGGTGTAGGAGTGCACCGTGGTCATGATCGCCTTCTCGATGCCGAAGGCCTCGTCCAGCAGCTTCATGGGGGCGCCCAGGCTGTTGGTGGTGCAGCTCGCGTTGGAGATGATGTGGTGGTTCTGCGGGTCGTAGTCCTGCTCGTTGACGCCCAGCACGATGGAGAAATCCTCGCCCTTGGCGGGGGCGGTGATGAGGACCTTCTTCGCGCCGCCCGCAAGGTGCTTGCCCGCGCCCTCGCGGTCGGTGAAGATGCCCGTCGACTCGATCACGATGTCCACGCCCATCTCGCCCCACTTGATGTTGGCGGGGTCGCGCTCAGCGAGGGCGTGAATTTTCTTGCCGTTCACCGTCAGGCTCTCCTCGTCGTACTCGACGGTTCCGTTGAAGCGCCCGGCAGTCGAGTCGTACTTCAGCAGGGTCGCCAGCGTCTTGTTGTCGGTGAGGTCGTTGATCGCCACGACGTCAATGCCGCGCTCGACCAGAATGCGGAACACCAGACGCCCGATGCGGCCGAAGCCGTTGATGCCTACTTTCATGGTGATGCCTCCTCGTGAACCGGCGGCCCCCCGCCCCTCGCGGGCAGGCCACGCACCCCCAAATGTAACCCACCCCCAGCACCGGAAGGGTCCCCCAAGAAAGCGTGAACGGCGGGAAGCCGGGACGCCCCGACCCCCGCCCGCCCCCTACACTGGCCCCATGACCCGTCCGGGGTGGTTCCACGCGCTGCATCTGCTGGCCGCCCTGTTGACCGTCCTCGCGGGCGTGGCCTACCCGCTGCGGAACGTGCCAGGCTTGGCGCTGGCCCCCGCCCTGACCGCCCATGCCCACCACGGCGCCGGACACGGGGAGAGGCCCCAGACCCCTCAACCCTCCCACGACGCCCACTGCCTCTTTTGCGTGACGGGGGCCTTTTCCAGCGTTCCGGATGCGGCCCCGACCCTGACGGGCAGGGGAGAGCCATCCGCCCACCCCCCGGTCCCCATGCCCCACGCCGGACATCCCGCCCCGGCCCACGCGGACGCCCGTGCCCCACCCCCCACTCCAGGCTGACCTTTCCCCTTCCACCCCGAGCCGGGCAGCGTCCCTGACTGTTCCCGGACGCGCCCCCTCCCCATCCATGCCTGGAGACCCATGACCCATCTGACCCGCACGCTGGCCCTCGCCGCCGCCCTGCTGGTTCCCGTTGCCGCCGCCCACGCCACCGTCCGCACCGAGACGGGGCTGGCCGAGAGCCGGGTGGCCGCCTCCGAGACCTACCGCCTGAACGTGCCCACCGAGAAGAACATCGCCACCACCCAGATCCGGCTGGTGGTCCCGGCAGGCGTGACGATCAGCCGCTTTCAGGTCACGCCCGGCTTTACGCGCACCGTCAAGACGAACGCGGACGGCCTGATCACCGAGGTGACGTGGCGCGGGCGCATCGCTCCCCAGGAGTACGCCCGCTTCTTCTTCCAGGCCCGCAACCCCGAACAGGCCGGAACCCTGAGCTGGAAGGTCTACCAGACCTACGCCGACGGCTCGGTCGTCGCGTGGGACGACTCAGACTCCGAACAGGCACCTGCCAGCAAGACCACCCTCAAGTGAAAGGACCCCCATGCGCTCCCTCCTTCCCCTCCTGGCCGCCCTGACCCTGGGCACCGCCCTCGCCCACACCGGGGTCACGTCCGTCACTCCGGCCGCGAATGCCCGGCTCGCGGCCCCGCAGGCGGTCACCCTGACCTTCAGCGAGCCTATCAACCTGAGGTTTTCCACCTTCAAAGTTGTGCCGCTGCCCGCTGGAGCCGATGCCTCCAAGGCCGCCGCGACCGCCCTGGCCACGAAGAACGACGCCGCCACGCGGGCCGACGCCGCCCCCACCCTGACCGGGATGGCCGCCCGCGTCCGGCTGCCGCTGCGGGCAGGCCTGAAGGCCGGGAGCTACCTGATCGTGTGGCGCCTGCTGTCCGAAGACGGGCATCCCGTCAGCGGCCACTCGCTCTTTCACGTGCGGTAACGGGTGCTCCTCCTCCTCGCCGTCGCCGGATTCCTGACCACGCTGGGCACCCTGCTGCTCGTCGGCGGCGTGGTGGCCCGCCGCCAGCTCACGCCGGGGCATCCGGGGCGGCCCTGGCTGGGGGTGGGGTTCGGGCTGCTGCTCCTGGGGTCCGCCCTGCAAGTCGGCGTGACCCTGCAGGACCTCGGCTTCCTGACCCCCACGGACGCCTTGGCCTACCTCACGACCACCGGGCCGGGCCGGGCCGCCCTGCTGCGGGGAATGGGCGGGGCGCTCCTCCTCGCCGCCGAGCTGGCCCGCTGGCCCGCGTGGCTCCTGACCCTGCCCGCCGCCCTGCTGCTGTGGGGCGTGGCGGGAGGCGGGCACGGGGCGGCGCACGGCCCCGGCCTCCGCGCCCTGACCGCCCTGCACGCGGGAGCGATGGCGGTCTGGCTGGGCGGCGTCCTGGCGCTCGTCACGTCGCCCCGGCCTACCCCAGCCCTGGCGCGGCGCTTCACGCCCGTCGCGCTGGGATGCGTGGCCGTCCTGCTGGTCACCGGCCTGCTCCTCACTGGGCAGCACGCGGGCGACCCCCTCGCCCTGCCGCAGACCGCCTACGGCCGCACCCTGCTGCTCAAGCTCGCCCTCGTGGCCCTCGCGCTGTTCGCCGCCCTCCTCGTCCGCCGCGCCTTCGCCCGGGGCGGGCAGGTGCGCCGCTTCCTCGCTCTGGAAACTGCGCTGCTGCTGGGGGTGCTGGCGGTGACGGCATCGCTGGGCACCACGCCGCCCCCGTCGCCTGGGGACCATTCGCAGGCTCACACCAGCCCACCCTGACCCTCCGCCCCCTTCCGGACGCCTGCCCCGACCCAGGGAGCGGGCGCTCGTCTTTGTCTGTCCAGGCCTCCATCGGGAGAGCACCGACCGCTCCTCCGACACAAGTTGAACAGACACGGACCCGGGCAGGGGCCGGACGCCGAAGGCAGGGTGAAGCTGGGAGAAAGATGACCGCGCGAACCTACGGCGTCGCCGCGAGGGTGAACGTCACGCCCACCGTCACGCTGTCGCTGCTGCCGGGATAACGCACGTCAAAGTCGTAGGGGTTGAACTTGAACTGGGTGCTGACCTCCACCCGCCCCCCGCGCAGGGTCGCCTTGACCGGCACGCTCACGGGCCGGGTGGTCGCCTTGACCGTCAAGCGCCCGCTGGCCGTGGTGTTCAGGGTCTGCCCCTCCAGCAGTCGCCCGCCCGTCAGCTTCTCCAGCACGAAGGTCGCGTTGGGATACCGCGCGGTGTTCAGCGCGACCTCGCCCTGCGCGTGCCGGTCGCGGAGCCCGATCCCCGTCTTCAACTCGCTCAGCGGCACCGTCACGCTGCCCCGCGTGGCCGCGAGGTCGGCTGGGTCGAGTTGCACCTGCGCCGTCACGCCCGCGATGGTGCCCCGCACATTGACGACCCTGACCCGGTGCTCGAAGGTCGCGCTGCCGTTCGCCGCCGCATAAGGCCGGGGCGCGGCCAGGGCCAGCCCGGCCAGCATCAGTCCCAGCAGTGTTCCCGCCATCCCACGCGAGCGCGTCATACCGTCATCGTGTCAGGCGCTCGCCGGGCGTTCTGTAGCCCTTCGTGGAAAGTCCGCTGCCTCCGCCCCTGCGCCCCCCACCCCACCGGAGGGGGCCTTATGATGCCCGTCATATGGCGCATTCCCTCCTGGTGATGAAGTTCGGCGGCACCAACATGCAGGACGCGGCGGCGATCCGCCACAGCGCGTCCCTCGCGGCCCGGTCCATCCGCGAGGGCGTGAAGGTCGTCGTGGTTGTCTCCGCGATGGCGGGCGTGACCAACGGGCTGCTGCGGCTCGCCGAGGCCGCCCAGGGCGGCGACATCGCCACCGCCAACGACGAGATCGCCGCGATGCGCACCCGCCACTTCACGGCCGCGCAGGACCTCGGCGCGGCCCCCGACTCCTCCATCGTGCGCGAAATCCGCGAGCTGCACGAGACCCTGCGCCAGGCCGTCTACGGCGTCTACCTCCTGCGCGAACTTACCCCCCGCAGCCGCGACCTGATCGTGGCCTTCGGCGAGCGCCTCTCCGCGCCGCTGATGGCCCTGGCCCTCTCCGCGCAGGGCCATCAAGCCCACCACCTCACCGGCGGGCAGGCGGGCATCGTCACCGACGAGCACTTCGGCAACGCCCGGCCCCTGCCCGGCAGCTACGAGCGGATCGGCGACCGCCTCGGCGGGCTGCTGGGCGCCGGAGTCACCCCCGTGGTCGCGGGCTTCATGGGCGAGAACGAGGAAGGCGCGATCACCACCCTGGGGCGCGGCGGCACCGACTTTTCCGCGACCATCATCGGCAAGGCGCTGCACGCGGACGAGGTGTGGGCCTGGAAGGACGTGGACGGCGTGATGAGCGCCGACCCCCGCGTCGTTCCTGACGCCCGTAACATCGAGCGCCTCAGCTACGGAGAGGTGATGGAACTCGCCTACTTCGGGGCCAAGGTGCTGCATCCCCTCGCGGTCACGCCCCTCCAGGAAAGCGGCATCCCCCTGCGGGTCAAGAGCGCCGCCGACCCCGACTTCCCCGGCACCCTCGTCGGGCTGGAGGCCGACCCTGACCCCGCGCACCCCGTCAAGGCGGTCACCGCCATCCGGGGCGTCAGCCTGATCAACGTGACCGGGGCGGGGGTCCTCGGCGTGCCGGAGGTCGTCGCCAGCCTCTTTGCCGCCATCGCCCGCGAGAACATCACCCTGCTGATGGTGTCCCAGAGCAGCTCCATGAGCAACGTCTCGCTCGCCGTCCAGAGCGCCGACGCCCGCCGCACCCTCGCCGCCCTGCGCGGCGGCATGATGGGCGAACTGAAGGTCGAAGAGCAGCCCGGCGTCGCCGTCCTCGCCATCGTGGGCGCCGGAATGCGCGGGCAGAAGGGCGTGGCCGCCCGCCTCTTCTCGGCCCTCGCCAGTGAGGACGTAAACATCCTGATGATCAGCCAGGGGAGCAGCGAGCTGAATATCAGCGTCGCCATCGACGCCGCCGAGGTGGACACCGCGACCCGCGCCGCCCACGCCGCCTTCAGGCTGGGGCAGGCGGCGAGCGGGGCGGCGTAGCCCCGCCTGCGCCATTCGGCCCACCGCGCCCCCGCCACCCCGCCGATGCCCCGGCGGGGGCCGGGAGCGCACCATGGGGACAGCCGGGACAGGGGACATGCCCCCCGGCCGAAAGGAAGCCCCACATGCACCTCTCCCCCGAACTCTTCGCCCAGCATGCCCAGGCCCTGCGCGACCAGGCCCAGCACGACCGCGCCGTCCGGGAGGCCCGCGCCGCCCAGCCCGCCCGCCCCTCCCTGCTCGCCCGCCTGAGCCTCCGCCCCCGGCTGCGGCCCGCATGACGAGCCGACAGATCGGAAAACGCCCCCTTCGCTGAAGAAGGGGGCGCTCCGTTTTGGCCTACGCCGGAGTCCCGTTCGCCGCCCGCGCCTGCAAGAAGTCCTTCACGCTCTGCGCCGCCCGCAGGCTCATCCCCGGCACCCGCGCGATCTGCTCGACGGGCGCGGAGGCGAGGTCCTCCAGGCTGGTGAAGTGCTCCAGCAGCGCGTCCCGCCTTTTTTGCCCGATGCCCGGCAGGTCGTCGAAGACCGACTGGAGCATCCCCTCCCCGCGCAGCTTGCGGTGGTACGTCACGGCGTAGTTGTGGACCTCGTCGCGCACGCCGATCAAGACCCGCAGCGCCGGGTGGGTGTGCGGCAGCAGCAGCTCGCGGTCCACCCCGACTTCGGTCCCTGACTCCAGCCACCACTGCGCCCCGTACCGCCCCGGCAGGATGATCCGCTCCTCCCGCTTGGCGAGGCCCACCACCGGCACCCGCACGTCGGCCGCCCGCAAAGCGTCCAGCGCCGCGTTCACCTGCCCGCGCCCCCCGTCGATCAGGATCAGGTCCGGCAGCGGCAGCTTGTCCGAGAGCGACCCGGTAAACCGCCGCGTGATCGTCTGGTTCATCGCCGCATAGTCGTCGGGCTGCTCCAGCCCCCGCACCTTGAAGCGGCGGTGCTCGCCCCGGCGCGACCGCCCGCCCTCGAAGACCACCATGCCCGAGACGATGTTCGTGCCAAACAGGTTGGAGTTGTCGTAGCCCTCGATGCGCCAGGGCCGCTCGGGCAGCGCGAGCACCTCGCGCAGCGCGTCCAGCCCCGGATGGTCGCCCCGGCGCTCCAGCAGCGCGAGTTCGGATTCCAGCCCGGTCTGCGCGTTGCGCTGCGCCATGTCCACCAGGTCCACCTTGTCCCCGCGCTTGGGCGTCCGCATCTCGACCCGGCGCCCCGCCCGCTCGCTGAGCAGCGCACTCCACGCGGGCGCGTCCTCGTATTCGGCGGGCAGCAGAATCAGTGGCGGCACATGGGTGGCCTGCGCGTAGTAGTCCTGCACGAAGGCCCCCAGAATCTCCCCGAGGTCGCCGCCCCCCTCCGCGTCGGTCAGGAAGCGCTTGTCGCGCCCCACCACCCGCCCGCCGCGCATCCGGAACAGTTGCACCATCGCGTACTCGCCCGCCTGCGCGACCCCCAGGAAGTCGAGGTCCGTCTCCTCCGAGACGAAGGCGTGCTGCTCGGTGCCGAACAGCTTCTCGACCGCGTTCACCCGGTCGCGCACCCGCGCCGCCTGCTCGAAATCCTGCGCCCGCGCCGCGACCTTCATGTCCTCGCGCAGCCGGGCCAGCACCGGGGCCGCGCGGCCCTCCAGCAGCGCCTGCACGTCCTCCACGACCCGCCGGTACTCGCCGGGGTCCGCCGCGTCCACGCACGGCCCCAGGCAGCGGCCCATGTGGTAGTTCAGGCAGGGCCGGGGCTTTTTCTGGAGGGGCAATCCCGAGTTCTTCCGCAGCGGAAACATCGTGTCGATCAGGTGCTTGACCCGCCGCACGGCGGAGGCGTCCGGGTACGGCCCGTAATAGCTCGCCCCATCCTTGAGGACCCGCCGGGTGACGACCAGCATGGGGAACTCCTCGTTCGTCAGCTTCAGGAACGGGTAGTGCTTGTCGTCCTTGAGCAGCACGTTGTAGTGCGGGCGGTGCTGCTTGATGAGGTTGGCCTCCAGCACCAGCGCTTCCACCTCGTTCCGCGCCGTGATGAATTCCAGCGTGTCCGCCAGCGCCGTGAACTTGCCGCTCTTGCCCCCGGCCTTGAAGTGCTGCACCACCCGTGCCTTCAAATTCACCGCCTTGCCGATATAGATGGGCGTGCCCCCCTTGCGGAAGATGTACACGCCGGGCGAGGCGGGCAGCACGGGCAGGTCGTCGAGATGCACGTTCCAGAGAATAGGGGAGAGGTACGCCCCCTCACCGCGACGGGGATGACGCTCGGCCTACACTGCCCTCCGTGGTCCCTTCCCCCCTCGTCACCCTCACGGTCAACCGCTACTCCCCGCGTGGGGCGTGGCGCGGCTGGACCCGGATGGGTCGCGACCCCCTCCACCTGCGCCGGGTGCCCGGCCTGACCTTCTTCCGCCTCATGGGGACGGGCCGGGGCGACGACCTCACCCTGGGGGCGGACTTCCGCCGCTGGGCGCGGCTGGCGGTGTGGACGGACGAGGCGTCCTTTCGGGAGTTCGAGGCGTCCCCGTGGCGTGAGCGGGACCGGGCGCACCTGACAGAGAGCGGCACCCTCCTCCTGCGCCCGCTGCGGTCAAAGGGACAATGGGGGGGCCGCGAACCCTTCGGTTCTCCCACTGCCGACGCCCCCACCGGCCCCCTCGCTGTCCTCACCCGCGCGGCGATCCGCCCAACCCGGATGCGGGCCTTCTGGTCCGCCGTGCCCGCCTCCCAGGACGGGCTGCACGCCCACCCCGGCCTCCTCCTGACCTTGGGTCTGGGGGACATTCCCCTGCTCTCCCAGGCCACCTTCAGCGTGTGGCGGGACGCCGCGAGCGTGAAAGCTTATGCCTACGCGGGCGCTGGACACCGCGAGGCCATCACCCGCACCCGGCGGGACGGCTGGTACTCGGAGGAACTCTTCGCCCGCTTCGAGGTCCTCGCCGCCGAGGGCGACGGGCTGGGGCTGAGCTTCCCACCCCGCTAGACTCGCTCCCATGCCCGCCGACCGCCTGTTTCTCGTCCGCCACGGCCAGACCGCCAGCAACGTCACCCAGACCCTCGGCGCGAGCCACGATGACCCCCTCGACGCCGTGGGAGAGGAGCAGGCGCGGGCGGTGGCGGCCCACCTTGCAGGTCTGAAGCTCAGCGCTCCCGCCGTCTACGCCAGCCCCTTTCGGCGGGCTCAGCAGACGGCGCAGGCCATCGCGGACGCTCTGGGTGTCCCCATGACCGTGCTGCCCGGCATTCAGGAAATCGAGGTCGGTCCGCAGTGGCACGGCCGTCCGTATGCCCACCTCGTCAGTCACGCCCATGAGCTCGATCTGCCCGGTGGGGCCTTCGGCTTCGCGGGGGGTGAGACGCTGGACGGGGTGGCCGGGCGCTTTCTCGCCGCACTGGAGGTTCCCCTAACCGCTCCCGGTACCCCCATCGTCGTCTCCCACGGCGGAGCGCTCACGGCGGTCCTCGCCCGTCTGCTCGGGCTGGAGATTCGGGCGCTATGGCAGGACCAACGGTATGCCCACGCCAACACTGCGGTAACCGAGCTGCGCCGCGAGGCCCAGACCTGGCGTGCAGTTCGTCTCGCTGATCAAACGCATGTTTCTGCTGCTCCGAGCAAATAACCCTTTCACGAACCAGATTCATTGTGAATCAATTCACTTACTGCCTCTGGAGAAAGGGGAGACTGCCCTCCCCCTGATTTATTCCTCCTGAACCGCCACCTGCACCCCCACCTCCGCGAGCTGGGTAGGGGAGACCGGGGCCGGGGCTTGCGCCATCAGGTCCGCGCCACGGTTGTTTTTGGGGAAGGCGATCACCTCGCGGATGCTGGACGCCCCGGCCATCACCATCACGAGGCGGTCGAAGCCCCAGGCGATGCCGCCGTGCGGGGGCGTGCCGTAGCCGAGCGCGTCCATGAAGAAGCCGAACTGCTCGCGGGCCTGCTCCTCCGAGAAACCGATCGCCGCGAACATCTGCGCCTGCACCTCCGGATCGTGGATGCGGATGGACCCGCCGCCCACCTCGTAGCCGTTCAACACGAGGTCGTAGGCCTGGGCACGAATCTCGCCCTGCCGCTCGGTGCCGAAGAGGGCCACGTCCTCCGGGTGTGGGGCCGTGAAGGGGTGATGCATGTAGGTCCAGCGTCCAGCATCCTCGTCCCATTCGAGCTGCGGGAAGTCCACCACCCAGGAGACGTGGAACTTCGGCCCGCTCGCCGCGAGGTCGAAGAGGTCGCGCAGCGCGAGACGCACCGCCCCCAGCGCGGTGACCGCCGCCTTCCACTCGCCCGCCGCGAACAGCAGGGTGCCGCCCGCCGTCACGCCCGTGCGTTCCAGCAGCGCGGCCGCGACCTCCGGCGAGACGAACTTGGAGATCCCGCCCGTGAACCCCTCGCCCTCGCGCCGCAGCCAGGCCAGCCCCTTGGCCCCGTTCTGCTTGGCGACCCGCTCCAGCTCGTCGATCTGCTTGCGGGTCAACTCGGGCGCCGTGAGCACCTTGACCGCTCCCGCCGACGCGAAGGCCTGGAAGCCCCCGCCCGCGAACAGGTCGGTCACGTCCACGAACGCGTGGTCAAAGCGCAGGTCCGGCTTGTCCGAGCCGTAGCGGTCCATCGCCTCCTGGTAGGAGAGACGGGGAAAGGGGAGAGGCAACTCCTCGCCCAGGACCTCGCGGAAGACGTGGGCCAGGAGCTGCTCCTGCACCTCCAGCACGTCGCCTTGCTCCACGAAGCTCATCTCCATGTCGAGCTGGGTGAAGTCGGGCTGGCGGTCGGCGCGGAGGTCCTCGTCGCGGAAGCAGCGGGCGAGCTGATAGTAGCGGTCCACCCCCGCAATCATCAGCAGTTGCTTGAACAGTTGCGGCGACTGCGGCAGCGCGTAGAACTCGCCGGGATTCAGGCGCGAGGGCACCAGGAAGTCACGCGCACCCTCCGGCGTGGATTTCGTGAGCATCGGCGTTTCCACGTTCACGAAGCCCTCGCGGTCGAGGAACGCCGTCACCGCCGCCACCGCCTTCGAGCGCAGCAGCAGGTTGCGGGTCATCTCGGGGCGCCGCAGGTCGAGGTAGCGGTACTTCAGCCGGATGTCCTCGGCGACCTCACCACCCTTGTCCAGCTCGAAGGGAGGCGTCTTGGCCCGGCTCAGCACCCGCACCCCGGACGCCACGACCTCGTAGTCGGCCAGCCCGCCCTTGCGCTGGCCCTCGGGGCGCTCGCGGAAGAGGCCCCGCACCTCCAGCACGTCCTCCGAGCGCACCGTGTCGGCCTGAGCGAAGGCGGGCGAGTCCGGCTCGACCTGCACCTGCACCACCCCGGAGCGGTCGCGCAGCTCGATAAAGATCAGCCCGCCGAGGTCGCGGCGGCGGCCCGCCCAGCCTTGCAGGGTGACTTCTGTGCCCAGATGTGTCCCGTTCAGTTCGCCGATATAGCCCGTGCGTTTCATGCTTGTTCTCCTGCGTGCCGCGAAAGGTCGTTCAGAAAGGTGGTCAGCTCGGCCAGCGGCACTTCCCGCGTCTCGCCCGTGCCCAGCGTCTTGATGTTCAGCACGCCCCGCGCCGCCTCGTCGCTGCCAATCACGGCCGCCGAGAGGGCACGGCGACGGTCCGCCTCGCGGAAGGCATTGCCCGGCTTCATCGCCCGGTAGGCGAACTCCACCCGGCCTCTGGAACGGCCCTCCAGCGCCAGCCGCGCCGCGAGGCCCACATTCTCCTCGTCCATCGCGGCGAGGTAGAGCAGCGGCCCCGGCGTGGGCGGGAGGGCCACCCCCTCCGCCTCCAGCGCCAGCAGCAGCCGCTCGATGCCGAAGGCCCAGCCGATGCCCGGCACCTCCGGCCCGCCGAGCTGCGCCGCGAGGCCGTCGTAGCGCCCGCCCCCGCCCAGCGCAGACTTCGCCCCCACGCCCTCGTGGTGCAGTTCCCAGGCGGTGCGGCGGTAGTAGTCCAGCCCGCGCACGATGGAGGGGTCGAGGTCGAAGGGAACGCCCCACTCACGCAGGTAGCCCTGTACCGACCCGAAGTGCGCCCGCGCCTCCTTGCCCAGGAAGTCCAACATCGGTTTCACACCGAGTTCGCGGATCAGCGCCTGATCCCCCGCGCTCTTGGAATCCAGAATCCGCATGGGGTTGCGCTCCAGACGGTCCTTCGAGTCGTCGGAGAGGCGGTCCACGTGGGCTCCGAACAGCTCCCGCAGATAGGCGTTGTACGCCTCGCGGTCGGCCGGGTCACCGATGGACCCCAGCTTCACCCGCACGCCCGTCAGCCCCAGCTCGCGCACGACCTCCCACATCAGCCAGATCGCCTCGGCGTCGACCAGGGGGTCCGTGCTGCCCAGCACCTCGTAGTCGACCTGGTGGAACTGCCGCAGGCGGCCCTTCTGTACGTTCTCGGCGCGGAACATCGGGCCGTGGGTCCACAGCTTGAGGGGCGCGGGCAACTGCTTGAGGCCGTTTTGCAGGTACGCCCGCACGATGCCCGCCGTGCCCTCGGGCCGCAGCACGTAGCCGCCGTGGTCGCCGAAGTAGTAGACCGTGAACATCTCCTTGCGGACGATGTCGGTCGAGCCGCCCACCCCACGCTTCACGAGTTCGGCTTCCTCGAAGAGGGGCGTGGCGATCAACGAGGCGCCCGAGCGCTCCAGCACGCGCCGGGCGGTGTCCTGTACGTGGGCGAAGGCCGACGCCTGAATGTCCCGCGAAAGTTTCGGACTGCCGTCCGGGAGGTGGTCCTGGGTGCCCTTGGGGCGCTGTAACGCCATAACCCTGGGAGGATAGCAGCCGAGAGCCGGTGCCCGGCGATCAGTACAGGAAAAAGCCCCGCCAAGGGCTGGGGCTTCTGGGCAGAACGGGCGGGTTACGGCCGGACGCTGTACGGCAGCCCCGTCGAGCGCTTCCCGGCCACCTCCACGAAGAGCCACGAGCCGCCCGTCGGCGCGTCAGCCGGGACCGTCAGCACGATCTCGCTGTCGGTCCACGAGCGCACGCTGGCGGCAGGGAAGAGGTAGCCGCCTTCGCCGGTCTCGCTGGCGCCGAGGCGCACCCGCCCGGTCTGCGGGCCGCCGAGGTAGCGGCCCTGAATGGTCAGGGTGCCGCCCCGCGCGGCGGGTTCCGAGAGCTTGACGAGGACCGGGGTCACGGTGACACCCACCACCGCCTGCTCACGGGGGGCGCACGAGGCCAGGGCTCCGGCGAACAGTAAAGAAGCAAAGAAGACACGCACCATAGAGAAAGCCTCCGTGCGGGCAGTGTAATGAGCCCCGAATGACCGGTCAAACGCCCCCCCCAGCCCCCACCCCCGACTCCGGCCCCGACCCCGTGACCGGCCTGACCCGTTTGGCCAACAAGCGTGTCCTCGTGGTCTTCAATCCCCGCAGCGGCCAGGGCGAGAGCACCCTCCCCGAGTTCCTGACCGGGCTGCGGGCCGGGGGGGCCGAGATCACCGAGCGGCAGCTCCAGCCCGATACCCAGATGGCCGAGTACGTCGAGGACCTCACGGACTTCGACCTGCTCGTCGGGGCGGGGGGCGACGGCACGGTGAGCAGCCTCGCCTACGCCGCCCGCTACAAGGACGTGCCCATGCTGGCCTACCCGGCCGGGACCGCCAACCTGATCGCGCAGAACCTCGACCTGCCGCGCGACCCGGTGCAACTCGCCGCCATCGTCGCGGACGGCCACACCGTGCGGGTGGACCTCGGGGAGATCGAGGTGGGGGGGGAGACAAGCGGGTTTGCGATGCTCGCCGGAGCGGGAGCCGACGCGGCCATGATCCGCGACTCGGAAGACCTCAAGGAGCGCTTCGGGGCGATGGCCTACGTCATGAGCGCGATGAAGCAGCTTAACCCCAAGAAGACCACCTTTCACCTCGTGATCGACGGCGAACCGCGCACCTTCGAGGGCATCGGCGTGATGGTTGCCAACTTCGGCATGGCGAACTACCGCCTGCCCATCACCTCGGACATCAGCCCCTCGGACGGCAAATTCACGGTCGTGTTGATGAAGGCCGGGAACATCCTGCGGCTGGTCCCGAACCTGATCGACTCGGTGCTGGTCAAGATGAACCTCTCGGACCCAGTCTTTTCCGGCAACCTCGAAACGCTGGAAGCCAAGTCGGTCACGGTGGACGCCGACGAACCCTTCCCGCTGCAATACGACGGCGAGCTGCACGTGGAGACGACGCCCTTTACCGCCCGGATTCTGCCCGGCGCGATTCAGTTCCTGACGCCGATTCGGAAAACGGAACTGGACACCTGAGTCCGCCCGGACCCCCGTCACCAGCGGGGGTTTGCTTTGAAGACCCTTCGTTGATAAGGCATGTTATCATCGGACACCATGTCCGGCGACCTGCTTCCCTACGTTGGCGACCGTCTCTCGCAGGCCCGAAGTTTCAGCGGTCTGACCGACGAGGCGCTGCGGGTCCGGGCAGTGACGGCGGCGCGGGACAAGGCGTTCGGAGACCTGTGGGCGCTCACGCTCGCTTACCTGACGACCGACACCAGCGGCGGCGTGCGCCTCAGCCCACATACGCTGCGGGCCTATCGCAAAGGCGTCGAGGTGCTGATCACCCACGCCACCGAGCACGGCTGGAACCTGCTGCACCCCGGTCGGCGTGAGCCGGGATTGTACGTCGCGGGCTTGGTGCAGTCGGGCCTCAAACCCGCGACCGTGCAGGCGCGGGTGGCGGCGGCCTCGGCCCTGTACCGGGCGCTGCGCTGGGCTGGGGCGACCGATGCCGACCCCTTCGCGGACGTGAAGCGCCCCAAGGACCGCACCAAGGGCATCGTGAAAAACCCGCCCTACCGCCCCGACTTCGTGCAGGCGCTGCTGGCGGAAGCCGACCCCCACGAGCGCGTCTTGCTGCTGCTGCTCACCCACGCGGGCCTGCGAATTGCGGAGGCGCTGGGCGTGGACTGGGCGCATGTGGACCTGGAGCGCCGCCGCCTGCTCGTGGCCCACGGCAAGGGGGACAAGGCGAGGCGGGTCCCGCTGAGTGCCCGGCTGCGGGAGGCGCTGGAGGGGGTGCGCCCGGCCGTGCCGAATGGTCCCGTCCTTCCCTGGCGGGCCTACTCGACGGCGTATACCCGTCTCCAGAAGCTTGCCCTGAAATGTGGCCGGGAACACGAGTTCCGGGGTTTTCATGCCGGGCGGAAGTATGCGGGAACGCAACTCTATGCAGCCACACGGGATTTCACGCGGGTGGCGGGCTTTCTGGGGCACGAGCAGGTGGACACCACTCGGCGTTATGTCGAGCTGCCGGAGGACGATCTCGACGACGTGGTGGAAGGGTTCCGGTAGGAGCGGTCCAGCCAGAGGCCATACCCCACCATCAACGCGGCGAGCAGCAGGACGGGCAGGTCGCCGAAGCGGGTATAGACCGTCTGCCCTTCCAGGCGGCGGGGCTGGACATGGACCACGCCCTCCCCACGCGAGAGCGTCTGCCGGGGGCGGCCGAGGTCGTCAACCGAGCCCGCGATCCCGCGGTTCACGCTGCGGACCACCCAGCGCCGCGTCTCGATGGCGCGGACCCGGCCCATCATGAAGTGCTGCTGCACGCCCCAGCCGTCGTACCAGCCGTCGTTGCTGACGTTGACGAGCAGTTCCGCGCCTTGCCGGGTGAGCTGGCGGCTGACCCAGGGGAACACGGAGTCGTAGCAGACATAGGCGCCGTACAGCACGCCCCCCAGCGGCAGGGGCATCACCCGCTCGGCAGGGGGCAGGTTGGGGCCGAGGACGAAGCCGGTGCCCGCCTCGATGAGCCGGTAGAGGCCCGGCCAGGTGTCGTACAGCGGGAAATACTCGCCGAAGGGGACCGGGCGGGCCTTGTCGGTCTGGCCGGTGACCTCCGTGCCGTTCCAGGCGACGACCGTGTTGCGCCGGGGCACCCCGTAGGAACTCACCCCGTACAGGCCATTCGCGGGGACGGTGGGCAGCAGGCTGGGGTCGCGCACCGCGCTCTCGCTCCAGGCGACGACCTCGCCGGGGCGGCGGCTCTGCGCAGTCAGGCGGGCGGACGACTGATACAGGGCGTCTTCCGGCACGGTGCGGTCAAACAGGTCCACGTCGGTGCGCAGCACCAGCATGGGCTGCACGGGTCCCTGGCCTGGCACGCGGGTGACCCCGTAGGCGAGGGCGGCGAGCCAGACCCCCGACATCAGCACCAGGGGCGCCCGTCTCCCCCACCAGAAACTGACGAGCGCGGCGGCGGTCGCGGCCACGACCACGCTGCCCAGCACCACTCCGCCGAGGTCCGCGATCTGGATGGCGGGGGTGGGGAGCAGCGTGTAGCCCAGGGTCGGCCACGGAAAGGCGAGCGGTCCCAAGAAGCGCAGCCACTCCAGCCCGACCCAGCCGCCCGCGAGCGCCCAGACCCGCGCTTCGGGCGAGCGCACCAGCCGGGCGGCGAGCCAGGCCATGGCCGCGAGGAAGGCTCCCTCCAGCGCGAAGAGGGCGAAGGCGAGGACGCCCGCCGGGGCAAACTGAAAGAGCTTGCCCAGGAAGGCCGTCAGCCACCACAGGTGCACTGCGCTGTAGGCCGCCCCCGACCAGAAGACCCGGCCTGCCAGCGCCCGCGAGGTGGGGGCCTGGGCCGCGTACATCAGCAGGAGGGCGAGGGGAACGTAGGCGAGGAAGCTCCACTCCAGCGGCAGCCCGCAGGCGGCGAGGAGCGCCCCGAGCAGGGCGGCGGTGAGCGGGGGCGGGAGCCGGGTGAGCACCGCGCCATGATACGGACTCGCCCGCCCACCCGACCGGGGGCACCCCGGCGCAGCGGCGGGGCAGATGCCCTAGCATGCGGGCACTTTGCGACTGGCTTTTCTCAGTGACCTGCACGGCAATATCCACGCGCTGACCGCCGTTCAGCGTTTTCTCGCGGACTCGGCGGTCCACGGGGTCGTGGTGGTGGGCGACCTCGTGGGCTACGGGGCCAGTCCGGGGCCGGTGATCGACTTCGTGCGGCGGGAAGGCTGGACGGCCGGACTGGGGTCGAGCGACCTGCGGGTGGCCCTCGACCTCGGCGGGCGCTCGGAGCGGCACGGGGTGGCCGAGCAGGTGCTGACCTGGACGCGGGGGGTGCTCTCGCCCGAGCAGCTCGACTTCCTGCGCCGATTGCCGCCGGGCGGCCGGATGATGACCCCGGTGGGCCGGGTGCGCTACTTCCACGGCAGCCCGCACGACCCCGAGGAGCGCCTCGACCTGATGGCCCCCGAGCGCGACCTCGAAGACCTCGCGGAGACGCTGGGGGCACGGGTGGTCGTGGTGGGGGGCACGCACGTGCCTTTCGTGCGGGTGGTGGGCGACACGACCTTCGTGGACCCCGGCTCGGTGGGCCTGAGCCTGAACTCGGAGCCGGGGGCCGACGTGGCCCTCGTGGACTGCGTGGGCCGCAAGCCGCGCGTGACCCTGCACAAGGTGAGCTACGACTACGCTTCTTCCGCCTTCGACGTGCTGGCCTGGAAGCTGCCGCCGGTGATCGCGGACGTGATCCGGACCGGGCGAATGGGCTAGGCGGGGGCCGCGGAGGCGCCCCGCACCTCCTCAGAGAGCACCGCCCCGAAGCGCTTCGCCGCGCCCCGCACCCCCATCACCGCCTCCAGCTCGGTCAGGAAGCGGTGGTACAGGGCGGGCCGCGCCCCCTCCCCCATCAGCCCCAGGCGCCAGATCTGCCCGGCGGTGGCTCCCATCCCGCCCGCCACGCTGACCCCACGGGCACGCAGGGCCGCGCGGGTGGCGGCGTCGTCCAGGCCCGGCGGCAGCCGCAGCGCGAGGACGGTGGGCAGGCGGTGGTCGGGGTCCGGCACAAAGGGGGTGAAACCCAGCGGCTCCAGCGCGGCGAGCACCCCGCGCCCCACTTCGGCGGCGCGGGCCTGGCGCTGGGGCAGACCTTCTTCCAGGGCGGCCCGCAGCGCCGCGTGCAGGGCGAAGTGGAGGCTGACAGGCACAGTGTGGTGATAGCTGTGGCCGTCCCAGTAGTCGCGCAGGCCCGCGAAGTCCGCGTACCACAGGGCGGGGGGGGTGCGGCGGGCCGCGTGCCGCGCCAGGGCACGCCCACTCACCGCGATGGGGGCCACGCCGGGCGGCGCCGAAAGGCACTTCTGCGAGCCGGTGTAGACGTAGTCCGCCCCCAGCCCGGCCATGTCGAAGGGCTGCATTCCGGCGGTGGTCACGGCGTCCACGCTGAGCAGCGCCCCGCTGCCGCGCACGGCCCCGGCGATCTCGGCGAGCGGGTTGAGGACCCCGGTGCTCGTCTCGCCGTGCACGACGGCGACGAGGCGCACGTCCCCCCCCGCAAGCGCGTCCGCAAAGGCCTCCGGAGTCAGCGGCTCGCCCGGCGCGGCCGTCACTGTGCGGACGCGGGCGCCGTGGCGGGCCGCCATCTCCGCCATGCGTGCCCCGAACGAGCCGTTCACGCCGACGAGCACCTCGTCGCCGGGTTCGGCGAGGTTGGCAAAGCCCGCCTCCATCCCCAGGCTGCCCGTGCCCGCGAGCAGGGCGGTGAAGGTGCCGTCCGGGGCGCCGTAGAGGGTCCGCAGGTCCGCCTGAATCTCCCCGTTGAGCGCGAAGACCTCCGGGTCCATATGCCCCAGCGCTTCGTGCCCCAGCGCCTCCCGCGCGGCGGGGTGCAGGGGCGTGGGGCCGGGGGTGAGCAGGAGGTGGGGGCGGGCGCTCATGGGGCGGACTGTAGCATTTGACCCGGAGGCTGAACAACGGGGTTGCGCGGGCTGGTCGGCGACGCGGGCACCACGCAATGGGATTGCGTCCACGTGGAAAAAGTCAGGTCATTGGGGATGGGGGGGTGCTCCGGTCCTTACACTGCCCCGCATGACGACCTCTCCTTCCGGCACAGTTCCGCTGCGGGCCGTGCTTTTCGACCGCGACGACACCCTGGCCCGCACCGACCCTGGCGTGTACCGCGAGGCGGCTCTGTGGGCGGCCTCGCGCTTCGGGCTGGACGCGCGGGAGGCGGGGCGGCGGATGGCCGAGGGGTGGGCGGCGCAAGCAGAAGCGTGGTGGCACCTGCGCTCGGACGAGGACGAGGTCGCCTTCTGGGACATCTACCGCGCGGACCTGGGCCGGGCGCTGGGCCTGACGGACGGGCAGGCGCGGGAACTGATGGCCGCCTACCCCTACGAGCGGTTCATGAAGCCGGTGGAGGACGCCCGCGCCGTGCTGGAGACGCTGCGGGCGCGGGGCCTGAAGGTCGGCGTGCTGAGCAACACCCTGCCCAGCATCGGGCGCACGCTGGAGGCGCTGGGCCTCTCGGACCTGGTGGACGTGGCGATCGCCACCTGCACGGTGGGGGTGCACAAGCCGGAGCCGGGAGCGTTCGAGTTCGCGCTGGACGCGCTGGGATTGCCCGCCCCCTCCGTGCTGTTCGTGGACGACCGCCCGGAGAACGTGGAGGCGGCGCGGGCGCTGGGGCTGCGGGCGGCCCTGATCGACCTGAATGGGCAGGTGCCGGGGGCGCTGCACCGCCTTTCGGACGTGCTGCCGCTGGTGGAAGCCTCGGTGAAGGGGTGAGCAAGATTTCCTTCCTGATCGACGGGCACCTCGACCTTGCCTTTAACGCCGCGTTGGGGCGCGACCTCACGCTGGGATTGGAGGCGCTGCGGGAGGCAGACCCGGTGAAGGAGGAGACGGCGACCGTCACTTTCGGCGAACTGCGGGCGGCGGGCACGCGGGTGTGTTTCGGAACGCTGTTCGCGCTGCCCCGCACGGCAGGGAGTCCGCACGGCTATACCGACCACGCGGGGGCACGGGCGCAGGCGCTCGCACAACTGGACCACTACCGCCGCTGGGAGGACGCGGGGCACCTGCGCGTGCTGCGGACCGGAGCGGAGGTGGCGGCCCACCTCGCGGACCCGGCCGCTCCCCTGGGGGTCGTGCTGCTGATGGAGGGGGCGGACCCGGTGCGGGACGCGGATGACCTCGGCTTCTGGGCACAGGCGGGCGTGCGGGTGGTCGGCCCGGCGTGGGGCCGGACCCGCTACGCCGGAGGCACGGACGCGCCGGGGGGCCTGACGGAGGCGGGGCGCGAGCTGGTGACGGCGATGCGGGGCCTCGGCGTGACGCTGGACGCCTCGCACCTCGACGACGCGGCCTTCTGGGAGGCGCTGGAGCTGGGCGGGCGGGTGGTGGCGACCCATGCCAACAGCCGCGCCCTGGTGCCGGGCAACCGCCACCTCACCGACGAGATGGCGCGGGCGATCGCCGGGCAAGGCGGGGTGATCGGGCTCGTGCTGCTCTCGACCTTTCTGCGGGCCGGGTGGGCGCCGGGGCAGCCCCGCGCAGGGCTGGAGGCGGTGGCGGCCCACGCCCGGCACTACGCGGGGCTGGTGGGCTGGGACCACGTCGGGCTGGGCACCGACCTCGACGGCGGCTTCGGGAGGGAGAAGACCCCGGCGGGGGTGGACCGGTACCGGGACGTGCCGCGCGTGCTGGAGGCGCTGCCGCCCCAGCACCGGGCGGCCGTCGCGGGCGGAAACTGGGCGCGGTGGCTCACGCGCTACCTTTGAGGGGTGACGGTTTCCGACGCTCTGCCCGACCCCCGCACCCACGCCTACGACCCGGAAGGAGGCTGGGCGCAAGAGACGCTGCGCGGCCTCCTTCCGGATCGGGACTGGACCTGGGTGACCGCCCGGCCCGCCCGTACCGGGAACGCCCGCTTGAGCCTGAAAGCCCGCCCCGACGCCCTCGCCCCGCAGGTCACCGAGGCGCTGCCGGGCGAGGCGCTGGAGGTGCTGCGCGAGGAAGGCGGCTGGGCACGGGTGCGGACCCTGGGCGACGGCTACCTGGGCTGGGCACGGGTGGAGGGGGTTCTGTCCGGCGGCGCGCCCTCCGGCGAGGGGCTGACGGTGGGGGCGCTGCGAGCCCACGCCTACGCGGGGCCGAAGGTGAGCCAGCCCCTGGTGGCCGAGCTGTGCCTGGGAGCGCGGCTGACGCGGGGACCGGGCGAGGTCGTCGTCGAATCGGGGCGGCGCTGGGTGTCCGTGACTCTGCCGGACGGGACCGGGGCCTGGGTGGGCGAGGGGGTCCTCTCCCCCACCCAGGCGGAGGACGTGGCCGACCTCGCCCTGCGGCTGATCGACACCCCCTATGTCTGGGGCGGGCGCAGCGCGTGGGGGTTGGACTGCTCCGGACTGACCGGGCTGGCCTACGGGTGGGCGGGCCGCCCGCTTCCCCGCGACGCGGACATGCAGCAGGCCTTCCTGACCCCGGTGGACACCCCGCAGCGCGGGGACCTCGCCTTTTTCCCCGGCCACGTCGGCCTGATGCTGGACGGGCGGCGGATGGTCCACGCCAACGCAACCCACATGCGGGTGACGGTCGAGACGCTGGGCGAGGGCGACTACGGGGCGCGGCTGGCCGACTCTCTGACGGGTTTCGGGCGGTGGACACGATGAGCGTGACCTGGGAAACGCGCGAGTTGCACACGGCGCGGCCCTTCGGGATCGCCCGCTGGACGCACACGAGTTACCCGCGCACCTTCATCACCTTCGCGCGGGACGGGGTGCAAGGCCGGGGCGAGGCCGCCCCGAACGCCTTTTACGGCGAGACGCGCGGCACGGTGGAGGCGGTGCTGCCGCTGCTGTCGGGGGCACTCACCGATCCCTGGGACTGGGAGGGCCTGCGGGCACGGCTGACGGCGGTGATGCCCTTTCACCATCCCAGCGTGAAGTGTGCCCTGGAGATGGCCGCGCTGGAGTGGTGCGCCCGCGTCTCCGGGGTGCCGGTGTGGCGGCTGCTGGGCCTGTCGCCCTCGCTGCTGCCGGAAAGCAGCTACACGGTCAGCCTGGGTGAACTGGACGCGATGCGGGGCGAGGCGCGGGAGGCGGTGGCCCGTGGGCACGGCGTGCTGAAGGTCAAGCTGGGCACCGACCGGGACGAGCAGATCGTGGAGGCGTTGCGCGAGGAAACGCCGGGCGTGGCCCTGCGGGTGGACGCGAACGCGGCGTGGACCCGGCACCGGGCGCGGCGGCTGCTGGGCGTGTTGGAGGCGGCCGGGGTAGAGTTCGTGGAACAGCCCCTCGCGGCGGGCGACCTGGAGGGGCACGCGGAGCTGCGCCGCTTCGCCCGCGTTCCCCTCGTCGCGGACGAGAGCCTGCACCACGTCTCGGACGTGCGGGCGCTGGCAGACGCTTTCGACGGGGTGAACCTCAAGCTCGCCAAGCTGGGCGGGCCGTTGCAGGCCCTTGACGCCCTGCGGCTGGCCCGCGCCCACGGGATGAGCGTGATGATGGGGTGCATGATCGAGAGTTCGCTGGGCATCGCGGCGGCGGCGCACCTCGCCGGGCGGTGCGACTGGGCCGACCTCGACGGGGCGCTGCTGCTGGGGGACGATCCCTTCACGGGCCTGGAATGGCAGGCTGGACGGCTGGCCCGGCCGGAGGGCCTGGGTTGGGGCGTGGAACTGCGATGACCGTCACCGTCGCCATCCTGGGCTGCGGCAACCGGGGCGCGGACGTGTATGCCCGGCACCTCGCCGCGCAGGGGGCGCGGGTGACCCATCTGGTCGATCCCCGCCCCGCCCGGCTCGCGGAGGTGGCCGCGCGGCATGGCCTGGGACCGGAGGTCTGTTTTGCTGACTGGGACGCCTTCTTCGCCCCCGGCCGGGTGGCCGACGCCGTGGTGATTGCCACCCCGGACGACGCCCATGTCGAGCCGTGCCTGCGGGCGCTCGCGCTGGGGTACGACGTGCTGCTCGAAAAGCCGATCTGCCTGGACGAGGCCGACCTGGACCGCCTCCTCGCGGCCGAGGCGGCCTCGCGGGGGCGGGTGACGGTGTGCCACGTGCTGCGGGCCACGCCCTTCTTTCAGGCGGTGGCGGCGGGGCTGGCCCAGGGGCGGCTGGGGCGGCTGGTCGGCATCACCCACGCGGAGAACGTGGCGTGGTGGCACTACGCCCACTCCTACGTGCGGGGCAACTGGGCGCAGTCTCCCCCGGCGGCGCCTTTCCTCCTCGCCAAGAGCAGCCACGACCTCGACCTGCTGCGGGCCTGGGCGGGCTCGGTCCCCGTGCAGGTGAGCAGCGAGGGCGGGCTGCACCACTTCCGGCCGGAGGAGGCACCTCCCGGCGCCGCCGACCGTTGTGTGCGCTGTCCGGTCACGGACTGTCCCTATGACGCGCGGACCATCTACCCGTCCTGCGATCCGCACGCCTGGCCGGTCACGGTGCTGACCGCGGGCGGCGTGTCTCTGGCCGACGCGCTGGAGCACGGGCCGTACGGCCGTTGCGTCTACAGCGGCGCGAACAACCAGCCCGACCACCAGACCGTCACCGTGACCTTTGCGAATGGTGTGGTCGCCACCCTGACGGTCAGTGCGTTCACCCACAACAACACCCGCACCCTGCGGCTGCTGGGCACGCGGGGCGAGGTGCGCGGCCAGATGGAACGCGGCGAACTCGACTGGCACGACTTCCGCACAGGCGTGGTCACGCGGCAGGTCGTGGACACCTCCGGCACCCACGGCGGCGGGGACGCAGGGCTGGTCGCGGCGTGGCTGGCCTCCTTGCGCGGCGAGGCGGGTGTGCCCACTCCCCTGTCCGAGTCGCTGGACTCGCACCGGATCGCCTTCGCGGCGGAGCGGGCAAAGGGCAAGGGAACAGTGGAGGGGGTGTAGGAGAAGACCTCATCTCGCGAGTAAGTGAAAGGTTTCACGATAAATCTAGTCGTGAATTTTTTGTTTCTATGTGGTGGCCTTCAGGAACTCCAGGGTCAGCCGAGACACTGCTCGGGGAAACGAGTCGGTCAGTGCGTGGGTGCCGCCTTCCACATCGCGCACAACGGCGTGGGGGATGGCGCGGCAGATCGCCTGAACCGTCCAGGTCTGGATCACCGGGTCGCGGGTGCCGTTGAGCAGGAGCGTCGGCACACCGACGTAGGGGAGCAGCGGGCCGGTGTCGTGCTCGCTCTGGTCTTGCGCGAGGCGGTACATCAGGGACGGGCCGGAGCGGAGGTAGGCGGCGATGCCGGGGCAGAAGAGGCCGGGCCGCTCGCGCGGGAGGTCGCGCACCAGACGCCGGAGCTGCACGCGCACGCTGGGGTTCTCGGGAATGCCGGTGGGGGCGCAGGCGATCAGCGCGGAGGTCGCGCGGGGGTAGCGGGCCGCGAGGTCGAAGATCACTTCCCCGCCGAGGGAGTGGCCGAACACGGGGGCACCGCTCAGGCCGGTGGCCTCCAGCCACGCGGCAAGGTGGTCGGTGAGGTCCTCAATCACGCGCGGAAAGCCGGGGCGCCCGGCGCTGTGGCCGTGGCCGGGGGGGTCGTAGACGTAGACGGTGCGGCCCCGCGCGAGTTCACGCGAGACGCGCACGTACATCCACGAGGCGCAGCCCAGCCCCGGCACGATCACCAGCGGCGGCCCCTCGCCGCGCACCCAGGCATGGGTCCGGAGGCCACGCACGGTGGTGTACAGGGCGTGGCCGCTCAAGCGGGGGCCTCTCCCCGCTCCTGCTCCGCCAGAAAGTCGAGCACCAGCGCATTGAACTGTTCGGGCGCGTCCACCATCACGACGTGTCCGGCGCGGGGAATCTCCGCGTAGCGGGCGCCGGGGATGGCGGCGGCGAGGCGGCGGCCGATGGTGGGGGGCACCAGGGCGTCCCGCGCTCCCCAGATCACCAGGGTGCGGGCGGTGAGGCCCGGCAGCAGGTCTTGCACGCTGTCACGCAGCAGGTCCCCGGCGCTGTGCCAGAGCTTCAGGGGGCCGGTGCGGGCCGCATCCGCGATCACGCGGGGCATGAAGGTCACCCGCCCGGTCACGGCGGCGCGGGGCAGATGCAGGGCCATGCGGGCGCGGGGTCCGGCGAGCAGGCCGCTCGCGCAGGCGAGGACGAGGTGCTCGACCCGCCCCGGCCGCAGCGCCGCCACGTGGATGGAGATGTGCCCGCCCATCGAATGCCCGATCAGGGTGACGCGGGTCAGGTCGAGGTGATCGAGCAGGGCCGCAATCAATGCCGCCGCCCCCCGCACGCCGGGCGAGCGGTGGTGGGGGGGCAGGCCGTAGCCGTAGGCCGCGAGGTCGAGGACATATACGCGGTGCGAGGCCGCGAGGGCGGGCACATTGCGCCGCCACCAGCGGCCCGACCCGCTCAGGCCGTGCACCAGCAGGATGGGGTCGCCCTCCCCGGTCACGGTGTAGCGCAGGGCCACGCCGCCCGAGCGAAACTCGCTCGGGCGGGAACGGGACAGGCGGCGGGCAGGCACGCCCCGGAAGATAGGGCAAATCGGGGGCTAGAGGACGGGAACTTCTTCGCGCACCATCTCCAGGAAGAGGCGGTGCAGCCGCGCGTCCCCCGTCAACTCGGGGTGGAACGCGGAGGCGAGGACGCGGCCCTGGCGGGCCAGGACCGCCGCGCCCGCGTGGGTGGCGAGCACCTCGGTCCCCTCCCCCACCCCGGTGAAGGCGGGGGCGCGGATGAAGACGGCGGGAAAGGGCGCGTCCAGCCCGCGCACGTCCAGCGGCACCTGAAAGGAGTCCACCTGCCGCCCGAAGGCGTTGCGGCGCACGGTGAGGTCCAAGAGGCCCAGGCTGCGCTGCCGCCCGCCGAACTGCGGGGGAGCGCCCTCCACCTCGCGGGCGAGCAGGATCGCGCCCGCGCAGGTGCCCCACAACGCCCCGCCCGAGGCATGGAAGTCGCGCAGGGGGTCCCACAGCCCGTACTCGTCCATCAGCCGGGCCATGGTGGTGCTCTCGCCGCCGGGCAGGATCAGGCCCCCAAGTCCGGTGAGGTCGGCGGGGAGGCGGACCTCGGTGACCCGCGCGCCCAGCGACTCCAGTCGGTGGCGGTGCTCACGGAAGGCGCCCTGGAGGGCGAGGACCCCGACGCGCGGGGCGGCCCCTGTTACCATCCGCGTCCCGCGAGGCGCTCTTCGGGAATCAGGCTGTCGATGTTGATCCCGGTCATGGGCGCTCCCAGGTCCTCGCTGACCTCGGCGAGCACGTCCGCGTTCTGCCAGTGGGTCACGGCCTTCACGATGGCGCGGGCGCGGCGCTCGGGGTCGCTGCTCTTAAAGATGCCGCTGCCCACGAACACGCCGTCGAGGCCCAGATGCATCATCAGCGCGGCGTCGGCGGGAGTAGCGACGCCCCCGGCGGCGAAGTTCACGACCGGCAGCTTGCCGTGCGCGTGGACGTACTGGACGAGGTGGTGGGGGGCCTGGAGGTCGCGGGCCACGGTCATCAGTTCCTCGGCGGGGCGGGCCTGAATGGCGCGGATCTCCCCCAGGACCGTGCGGGCGTGGCGCACGGCCTCTACCACGTTGCCGGTCCCGGCCTCGCCCTTGGTGCGGATCATGCTGGCCCCCTCGCCCACCCGGCGCAGGGCTTCGCCGAGGTTCTTGGCCCCGCAGACGAAGGGCACCCGGAAGTCGCTCTTGAGGATGTGGAACTGGTCGTCGGCGGGGGTCAGCACCTCCGACTCGTCGATAAAGTCCACCCCGATGGCCTCCAGAATCCGCGCCTCCACGATGTGGCCGATGCGGACCTTCGCCATCACGGGAATGGTCACGGCGGCCATGATCTCCTTGATCATGCGCGGATCGCTCATGCGGGCCACACCGCCGTCCTTGCGGATATCGGCGGGGACACGCTCCAGCGCCATCACGGCCGTCGCCCCGGCCGCCTCCGCGATGCGGGCCTGGTCGGCGGTCACCACGTCCATGATCACGCCGCCCTTGAACATCTCGGCGAAGCCTTCCTTGAGGGCGGGGGTTCCGGTCTGGGGAGTCTGGTTCATGGGGGCAGGTTAAACGAGAACTGGCCCCATCGGCAGGGCCAGTTGAGGGCAGAGGCTGGGGTCAGACTTCAGGCCGGGCGAGGCGGCGCAGGCAGGTGACGAGTTCGGAGGGGCGGAAGGGCTTGACGAGGTACTCGCAGGTCACCCCGACAGGCAGGGTGGGCGGACGGTTCAGGCCGGAGAGGAAGACGACCGGGGGGAGGCGCTCGCCCAACTGGGCGTGGAGGCGCCGGACCGTCTCGAAGCCGTCCCAGGGGGCCATCAGCACGTCCATCACGATCAGGTCGGGCAGGGGACGATCCTCCAGGGCGGCGAGGGCTTCGGGGCCGCTGCGGGCGGGGGTGACCGTGAAGCCCTGGAGTTCCAGGGTCAGGGCCAGCAGTTCGAGAATCTGCACCTCGTCGTCCACGACGAGCAGACGCAGCGGCAGCCCGGAGGGGACCGTCACGGAAGCAGCGGCAGCGGG
The DNA here is from genome assembly GCF_024171495.1 of Deinococcus sp. HSC-46F16. Lineage (NCBI taxonomy): Bacteria > Thermotogati > Deinococcota > Deinococci > Deinococcales > Deinococcaceae > Deinococcus > Deinococcus sp. HSC-46F16. Next base: position 638,262 of record NZ_JALJZW010000001.1, on the reverse strand, counting down.
TCGACCGCCTGCCCGCCGGGGCGGACCTCGAAGTGCAGGTGAGGGCCGGTGCAGATGCCGGTGCAGCCGACAAAGCCCAGCAGGTCGCCGGGGGCCACCGTCTGTCCGGCCTGCACCGCCGTGCGGCTGAGGTGGCCGTAGACCAGGGTGGTGCCGCCCCCGCCGGTCAGGACGTTCAGGCCGTAGGCGCCGTAGCCGCTCTCGACGACGGTGCCGCCCGCCGCCGCATATACCGGCGTCCCGGCGGGCGCGGCGAGGTCCACCCCGCCGTGAAAGACCTGCTTGTGGTAGTCGATGTCCTCTTCGCCGAAGCGGCTGGTGATCCGTGCGCCGTGAACGGGCCAGCGCAGCCCGGCGACGGGGCCGACCCCCGCCGTCCGGACGCTGGGAGCGGCGCGGGCGGCCGCCTGCGCCTCGGCCTGCTGGCGCTCGCGCTCGCGGCGGGCCTCCGCCTGGGCGGCGAGGGCCGCCTCGTACTGCGCCTGACGCTCGTAGCGCTCGTTGAGCTGCTGGCGCTCGGGACTGTCTTTCCAGGCGAGGTAGGCGGCGTAGCGGTCGTATTTCGCCTGAAGCTGCGCCTTGCGGGCGGCGAGATACGCCTCGTAGCGGGCCTGGCGGGCGTACTTTTCCTGAAGGCGGGCACGTTCGCGGGCCTGCTCCCGTGCGGCGAGGTAGGCCTCGTAGCGAGCCTGGCGGGCGTACTTCTCCTCCAGGCGCTCACGTTCGCGCTGCCGGGCCTCGGCCCGCTCACGGGCCGCTTCCTCCGCCTCGCGGCGGGCGAGCAGACGCTTGTGCAGACTGTCGGGCGTGACGCCGGGCAGCAGCAGAAAGTCGCCCGGCCCCAGGGTGGTGGGGAGCACACCGTTCGCCCGCGCCGTCTCCGCGAGGTCAGCCCCGTAGCCCGCGATCAGCGAGAGGGCGGTCTGGCCCACCTTGACGCGCACGAGCAACCCGCGCTCGGCGGTGGGAATCCAGAGGGTCTCTCCTGCCCGCAGGTCGTCAAGGCTGGAGCGGTCGAGGTTGGCGCCCAGCAGCTCGACCACGCGCAGCCCGTGCTGGGCGGCCACGGTGTCCAGCGTCTCGCCGGACTGCACCCGGTGGGGCACGACCGAGGCCGGGCGGAAGGGTGCGTGGCTGGGGGGAGCGACCGGGGGCAGGGGCAGCGCGGCCTGCCCGCCGGGCAGCGGGGTCACCGCCGAGGAAGGCACCCCGTAGCGGCGGGCGAGCTGCGCGGGGGCCTCGCGGGTCACGACGACCAGCCGGGCGGGGTCCTCGCGCACGAGTTGCACGCGGGGCAGCGCCGCGCCGAGGCGCTCGGCGGGGCCGGGCAGGGCGGGGAGGCCCGGTTGCGCGGTCGCGGCCGGAGCCAGCAGGAGGGCGGCGAGCAACAGGGGCCGGGTCAGAGGGGAACGGTGCCCCGCAGGGGGGCCAAAGGGGGACTCACGCACGCGGACTCCAGGAAACGCGGCCCCACGGAGAAGGCGGGGCCGGGGAAGGGGCGGGGCTCAGCCCGCGAGGCTGGCGAGGAACTCGACGTTGTTGCGGGTCTTGCCCATGCGGCCGAGCAGCATCTCCATCGCGTCGGCGGGGTCCATGTCGGAGATGACCTTGCGCAGCAGCCACATCTTCTTCAGGACCTCGGGCTGCAGCAGCAGCTCCTCGCGGCGGGTGCCGGACTTCAGGATGTCGAGGGCCGGGAAGATGCGGCGCTCCTCGAGCCTGCGCGAGAGGACGAGTTCGGCGTTGCCGGTCCCCTTGAACTCCTCGAAGATCACGTCGTCCATGCGCGAGCCGGTTTCGACCAGCGCGGTCGCCAGAATGGTCAGGCTGCCGCCCTCGCGGATGTTGCGGGCTGCGCCCAGGAAGCGCTTGGGCCAGTGCAGGGCGTTGGAGTCCAGACCGCCGGAGAGCGTGCGGCCGGTGGGCGGCGTGACGAGGTTGTTCGCGCGGGCGAGGCGGGTGATCGAGTCGAGCAGGATCACCACGTGCCCGCCTTCCTCCACGATGCGGCGGGCGCGTTCGTGGACGAACTCGGCCACCCGGACGTGGTGCTGCGGCGGCTCGTCGAAGGTCGAGGCGATGACCTGGGCGCCCTGCACGCTCTCGCGGAAGTCGGTCACCTCCTCGGGGCGCTCGTCGACGAGGAGCACCATCACCGTCACGTCGGGGTAATTCTTGACAATGGAATTGGCGATCTTTTTCAGCAGGGTGGTCTTGCCCGCTTTCGGCGGCGCGACGATCAGGGCACGCTGTCCCCGCCCGATGGGCACCAGGAGGTCGACCACCCGCAGCGAGAGGCTGTCGTCCATCAGCGGGTCCTCGAGGACAAGCTGGTGGTCGGGGAAGGTCGGCGTGAGGTCGTCGAAGCGGGGGCGGCGGCGGGCGGACTCGGGGTCCAGGCCGTTGACGGCTTCGACCTGCACCAGCGTCCCATACCGCTCGTTCTCGCGCGGCTTCCGGGCGCGGCCGATCACCTCATCGCCGGTGCGGAGGTGAAACTGCTTGATCAGGCCCGCCGTCACCAGCACGCTGCGGGAGGCGGGGTCAAGCAGATTGGCCTGCAGGAAGCCGTAACCGTCGGCGCTGATCTCCAGGAAGCCGCGGGCGAGGACCTGACCTTCGGCCTCGGCCTGCTTTTCCAGGATGGCGAGGGCCAGGGTGTCTTTTTTCAGCTTGCGGTAGTTCTCGATCCCCAGCCCGGCGGCGATCAGGTGCAGCTCGGGCAGGATCTTGTCCTGAAGTTCGTGATAGGGCAGCGGGGCGCTGAGGGGCTGGGTCACTGCTTCGTGCCTCCCTGGGCGGTCACGCCGCCCTGCTGCGGGTTGGTGCCCGCCTCGCTTGCGGGCGTTTCAGGAGAGGCCCCCGCCCGCTTCGCCCAGTCGGCGAGGAAGGCGTCGAGGCCCGCCTGGGTCAGCGGGTGCTTGATCATGGACGCGAAGACCTTGTAGGGAATGGTCGCCACGTCGGCCCCGGCGAGGGCGGACTGCACGACGTGCTGGGGGTGGCGGATGGAGGCCGCGAGCACCTTGGTCCGGATGTCGCCCAGCACGTAGGCTTCCTTGATCTGGCGGATCAGCTCGATGCCGTCCCAGCCGATGTCGTCCACCCGGCCCGCGAAGGGTGACACGTAGGTCGCCCCGGCGCGGGCGGCGAGCAGGGCCTGCGGGACCGAGAAGCAGAGGGTCACGTTGGTCTTGATGCCCTCGGAGGTCAGGGTCTTGCAGGCTTGCAGCCCGGCGGGCGTAAGGGGCAGCTTGACCACGACGTGCTCGCTCCACTGCGCGACCTCGCGGCCCTCCTTGATCATGCCCTCGGCGTCGAGGGCGGTGACTTCGGCGCTGATGGCCCCACCGACAAGGGCGGAAATCTCCTGAATGACTTCCTTGAAGTCACGCCCCGAGGCGGCGACAAGGCTGGGGTTGGTGGTGACGCCCGAGAGGACGCCCCAGGCATGGATCTCGCGGACCTCGTCCACAACGGCGGTATCGATGAAAAATTCCATGGTCGGCTCCTGACAGGGGGAGAGAAAGGGTCGGGGTCGGTCGGCGGCCCGCCCTCACGCGGGGCAGACGACATGGGGTGATTGTATCCCCCGTGATCATGTGCCGGTCAGGTGTGGCCAGGCAGGCCCGCGCGATTGACCCCGCCCATGCTGCCCGCCTACCATGAGCGTCACTCCCTGCGGGGGGTGAGCAACGCAAGAGGCGACCGCGAGGCGAGTACGCGGGGATGCAGGCCCTCACGAGCGAGTCCGGGACGGTGAGAGCCGGACGAGGTGCCGCCCCGCCGAAGATCCCCTCCCGCGCCGACGGAAGAACAGCCGCTCGCGGCCCAGTAGACCCGTCCGGACCGCCCCCCGGCAGAGGGCACGAACGGAGGCCGCTCCCACGGGCGGCGAAGTTGGGTGGTACCACGCGCGAGAGTGTCCCCGGCGCGTCCCAGCAGCAGCACGCTGGGACGCGTTTTGCCGTTTGTTCCCACCCGACCCCCTCCCCAGGAGCCACCATGACGACCACCGAATCCAAGCCCACATCCTCCACCCTCTTCGAGCCGGTTCCCTCGCAGCCCCGCTTCCGCGAACTGGAGGAGGGCGTGCTGGCCCGCTGGCAGCAGGAAGGCATCTTCGAGCGGACCCAGGAGCGCCAGGAGGGCCAGCCCGAGTTCGTCTTCTACGAGGGGCCGCCCACCGCGAACGGCAGGCCCGCGCTGCACCACGTCCTCGCGCGGTCGTTCAAGGACCTCTTTCCCCGCTACAAGGTGATGCAGGGCTACCATGTCACCCGCAAGGGCGGCTGGGACACCCACGGCCTCCCGGTCGAGATCAGTGTGGAAAAGAAGCTGGGCTGGCTGGGCCGCAACCACGGCGCGAGCCGCGAAGAGGTCGAGGAGTTCGCCCGGCTGTGCCGCACGTCGGTGTGGGAGACCATTCAGGACTGGAACACCTTCACCGAGCGGCTGGGGTACTGGGTGGACCTCTCGGACCCCTACATCACGTACCAGAACCGCTACATCGAGAGCGTGTGGAACCTCTTGAAGCGGCTGCACGCGAAGGGCCTCGTCGCGCAGGACTACAAGGTGGTGCCGCTCTCGCCGCGCATCTCGACGACGCTCTCCAAGGCCGAGCTGGGCGAGGTGGACAGTTACCGGATGGTGGACGATCCCTCCGTGTACGTGCGCTTTCCGGTGATCTGGGACACGCTGCCCGAGCGGGCGCACGCGGCGCTGAGTGCGCTGAGCGGGGAGGACCGGCAGGGCCTCGCGCTCGTGGTGTGGACCACGACCCCGTGGACGCTGCCGAGCAACACACTCGCGGCGGTGAATGCGGACCTGACCTATGTGGTCGCGCGGGCGGAGGGCGGGCCGATCATCGTGGCGGCGGACGCGGTGGAGCGCTTGTCCGGCCTGCACAAGAACGCCGCGCCGCTGGAGGTGCTGGCCTCTTTCCCCGGCCGTGACCTGGAGGGCGTGGAGTACGAGCCGCCCTTCCCGGAGGTGGCGGTCGAACTGGGCGTGCTGAAGGAATTGCACGAGCGGAATGCCGACGGTCGCCCGGTGATGCACTTCGTCACGCTGGCGGACTTCGTCTCGGCGGCGGACGGCTCAGGCGTGGCGCACGAGGCCCCGGCGTACGGCGCCGAGGACCTTGAACTGGCCCGCCAGTACGGCGTGCCGCTGATGTTCGGGGTGGACGACCACGGCATCCTGCGGGTGACGGGCGAGCGCGGCAAGTTCTTCAAGGACGCCGACAAGGGCCTGATCGCGGACCTGAAGGCGCGGGGGCGGATGTTCCACGCGGGCACGCTGCGCCACCGCTACCCCTTCCACGACCGCACGGGCGACCCGATCCTCTACTTCGCCAAGAAGGGCTGGTACATCCGCACGAACCAGATGGCGGACCGGATGCTGGAGACGAACGAGCAGATCAACTGGGTCCCCGGCACGATCAAGCACGGGCGCTTCGGCAACTGGCTGGAGGGGAACGTGGACTGGGCCATCAGCCGCGAGCGCTACTGGGGCACGCCGCTCCCGTTCTGGATGTCGGAAGGCGGCGACCTGCGGGTGGTCGGCAGCGTGGCGGAACTCTCCGAGCTGACCGGGCGCGACCTCTCCGGGCTGGACCTGCACCGGCCGTATATCGACGACATCACCTTTGAGCTGGGCGGCCAGACCTACCGCCGGGTGCCCGAGGTGCTCGACGTGTGGTTTGACTCCGGCTCGATGCCCTACGCCCAGTGGGGCCTGCTGACGGACGAGACGGGCGAGCAGGCGCTGCCGGGGGCGGAGGCGAGCAAGGCGCAGTTCGAGCGGCACTTCCCCGCCGACTTCATCTGCGAGGCCATCGACCAGACGCGCGGGTGGTTCTACTCCCTGCACGCGATCGCCACCATGCTCTACGACCAGCCCGCCTACCGCAACGTGATCTGCCTGGGGCACATCGTGGACGAGCACGGGGCCAAAATGAGCAAGAGCAAGGGCAACGTCGTGGAGCCGCTGCCGCTGTTCGACCGCTACGGGGCGGACTCGGTGCGCTGGTACATGTTCATGGCGTCGGACCCCGGCGACCAGAAGCGCTTCTCCGAGCGGCTGGTCGCGGAGGCGCAGCGCTCCTATGTGAACACGCTGTGGAACGTCTACTCCTTCTTCGTGCTGTACGCGAATCTCGACCAGCCGGGGCTGGAGGACGCGCCCGCCGCCGGGGACCGCCCCGAGATGGACCGCTGGCTGCTCGCGCGGCTGGAGGAGACGGTGCGGGACGTGACCGAGGCGCTCGACGCGTACGACGCGCGGAGCGGGGGCCGGGCGCTGGAGCGGTTCGTGGCCGACCTCAGCAACTGGTACGTGCGGCGCAACCGCTCGCGGTTCTGGGGCGAGGGGGGTCAGGTGGACCTGAGCGCCTACGCCACCCTGCACGAGGCGCTGCTGACGGTCTCGCAGCTCACGGCACCCTTCACGCCGTTCCTGGCCGAGGCGATGTACGGCAACCTCACCCGCGGGCAGGGGGCGCAGAGCGTTCACCTCACCCGCTGGCCGCAGGTGCGGGAGGAACGGCTGGACGAGCGCCTGACCTCGGAGATGGCGGCCGTGATCAAGGTGGTCGAGCTGGGCCGGGCGGTGCGCGGGGCGCACAACCTCAAGACCCGGCAGCCGCTGGCGAGCGCGACGGTGCGGGCGGGGTCGCCGGAACTGACCGACGCGCTGCGCCGCTTCCAGGCGCAAATCATGGAGGAGCTGAACGTCAAGGCCGTGACCTTTCTGGAGGGCGTGACCGACCTCGTGGAGTACAGCCTGCGCCCGAACCTCCCCGTGATCGGCAAGGTGTACGGCAAGGCGCTGCCACAGGTGCGGGCGGCGCTGGCGGCGGCAGACGCGGCGGCGGTCGCCCACGCGGTGCAGGCGGGCGAGAGCTTCACGGTGGAGGCGGGTGGGCAGACCTTCGAATTGACCCCCGATCAGGTGCTCGTGGACGCGAAGGCCCCCGAGGGCGTCGCTGCCGCCGAGGACGCCGGGTTCCTCGTCGCCTTCGATACTGCGTTGACCCGTGACCTCGTGCTGGAGGGGCTGGTTCGCGACCTCGTGCGCGGCATTCAGGAGGCGCGGAAGGCGGCGGGCTTCGAGGTGCAGGACCGCATCCGCCTCGCGCTGGAGCTGGAGGGAGACGCCCGCGAGGCGGCCGGGGCGTGGCGCGACTTTATCGCCGGGGAGGTGCTGGCCGAGGAACTGTCCTTCGGCGCGGGCGAGGGTCATGCGGCAGAGGTCGAGGGGGGCACGGCCCACCTGACGCGGGTTTGAAGGCATGAATGGGAGGGGCGGGCCTGCGGGTCCGCCCTCTTGCTGTTGACCGGGTTGGGGGCTGGCGCTCAGAAACGCCGCGCACGATAGGCCGCAAGGAAAAAGCTATGCCTTACCGCAGCATGGATGAACTGCCCGAAGCCCAGGTCGACCAGTACACCGAGTACCAGAAAGAGGCGTTTCTAGAGGCATTCAACAACGCCCTGGACGAGTACGGCGGCGACGAGGACCGCGCCCTCGCGGTCGCCCACTCGGCGGCGAAAAAGGCGGGCGGGAAGGAGGGGCGGGACAGCGGGTGAAGCTGGGGATGGGGGCGGCTGGAACACGAATCCAGCCGCTCGCCAGGTATTCCCGATTGTTACCACCCTGGTACGCACACACGTCCCTCCCACAGATTACGCTGCTCCCATGACCTGGAATCCCGAGGTGTATCACCGCCACCGCGAGGCCCGCAGCGCTCCCGTCCATGACCTCCTGGCGCTGCTTCCCGATCTCCCCTACCGCGACGTGGTGGACCTGGGGTGCGGCACGGGCGAGCCGACGCGGCTCTTGGCAAAGCAATTCCCGGACGCACGAGTGCTGGGGCTGGACAGCAGCCCGGAAATGCTAGCGCGGGCGGACGCGGCGGGTCTGCCGAACCTGCGCTTCGAGCGGGGGGACATTCTGGAGCTGGCGGGCGAGTATGACTTGATCTTTTCCAACGCCGCACTCCAATGGCTGCCCGACCACCCGGCGCTGCTGGCCCGGCTGTGGGAGCGGTTGCGGCCGGGCGGCGTGCTGGCTGTGCAGGTGCCCGCCAACCACGACCACGACAGCCACCGCCTGTTGACCGAGACGGCGGGGGCGTTCGTGGCCGAGTTGGGCGGCTTTACCCGTTTCGGCACCGCGCAGGGGGCCTCCCCGGTGCTGACACCCGCCGCCTACGCTGAGCGGCTGGACGAGCTGGGGGCGGCGGAGGTGACCGCGCTGAGCAGGGTCTATCCGGTCGTGCTGCCCGGCGCGGAGGGAGTGCTGGACTGGACGCGGGGCACCGCGCTGGTGCCGTACCTGTCGCGGCTGAGCGCGGAGGACGCGGAACGCTTCACGGCGGCCTACCTGGAGCGGTTGCGTGGGCGCTGGCCCGGCGAGCGGGTGTATTACGCCTTCACGCGGGTGCTGTTCGTGGCGCGGCGGGCGTGAACGCTCAGGCCAGCAGGGGCCGCGCCATCAATCCATAGGTGCCGGGGCCGACGTGGGCGCCGATCACGGGGCCGAGGAGTTGCAGTCGGCCCCGGGCCACATTCAGGCCGCTGGCCTGGACCGCCGAGCGCAGTTCGGCGATGCGGGCGGCGTCGCGGCCCGCGTGCCCGATGGTGACCGCGACGGGCTCGCGGCCGAAGTGCGCTTCGAGTTGCGCGAGGATGTCCCCAGTCGCCTGCGCTGCCCGGACCCGGCGCACGGCCTTCAGGCGTCCGGCATCGAAGCGCAGCACGGGCCGCACCCCCAGCATGTTGCCGATGAACTCCTGCGTCCGCGAGAGGCGCCCGCCCCGGCGCAGGTACTCCAGGGTGGGAACGGTGAACTCGGCCATCAGGCCGCTCTGCACCCTGGCCACGGCCTGTTGCGCCGCCGCGAGGTCCCCCCCCCGGCCGATGACCTCCCGCGCGGCGAGGGCGGCCTCAGCCAGCGGCAGGGAAGCGAAACCGCTGTCGAGAACCTGGATGCGGTTCCCGGCCCCCAGCGCCTGTGCCGCCTGCCGGGCATGGGCGGCGGTGGCCGAGAGGTGTCCGCTGATGTGCAGGCTCAGCACGCCGTCATGGGTGGCCAGCAGGTCCCGGTACGCCCGCTCGAAGGCCGCCTGGGTGGCAGGCTCGGTGCTCACCTGGCCCCCGGAGCGCTGGTGCTCGTACACGGCGTCGGGATCAACATCCTGCCAATCGAGCAGGCTCCGGCCGCCCATGAGAACCCGCAGCGGGACCACGTGCAGGCCGAGCTGCCGGGCCGTTTCGGGGGCGAGGTCGCAGGTGGAATCCGTCACGACGGCAAGCATGGTGCCGCCAGCGTAGGGTGAGGAGTCACACAGTTTCGTCACAGACGGGTCAGGTGGCGCGGGGCGTCCTATACTCCGCAGGCCATGCCGACTCCCCAAAGGCCCGACAAGATCGCCGTGCTGTGCCACACCGGGGCGGGGGGATCCGGCGTGGTGGCGACCGAACTCGGGCTGTTGGTGGCGGCCGCCGGGCGCGAAGTGCATTTCGTCGGGTCGGCGGTGCCGTTCCGGCTGGCGGGTCAGCGCGGGCTGGGTCGGCCCTACTTTCACCAGGTGGGGGGGTTCGCCTACGCGCTGTTCGACCAGCCCTACCCAGAGCTGGCCGCCACCAACACGCTGACCGAGGTGATTCTGGAGCACGGGGTCAGCCTCACACACGCGCACTACGCGATTCCGCACGCCTCGGCCGCGATTCATGCCCGTGAGATCACCGGGCGCAGCCGGGTGCTCACCACCCTGCACGGCACGGACGTGACCCTGGTGGGGGCCGAACCCGCCTTTCGGCACACCACCCGTGACGCCATCGAACGCAGCGACCACGTGACGGCGGTGTCGCAGTTCCTGGCCGACCAGACCCGCGAAGTGTTCGGCATCACGCGCGAGATCGAGGTCATTCACAACTTCGTGGACGCGAATCGGTTTGTCCGGGTCACCGACCCCGCCCTGCGTGCCCGCTTCGCCCACCCGGAAGAAGCGCTGATCGTCCATATCAGCAATTTCCGGCCGGTCAAACGGGTCGAGGACGTGGTGCAGGTCTTCGCGCGGGTGGCGAGTGAGATTCCCGCCCGGCTGCTGATGGTCGGAGACGGCCCCGAACGGTCCCGCGCCTTTGAACTCGCCGGGCAACTCGGCGTGATCGGGCGCACCCACTTCCTGGGCTCTTTTCCCGACGTGGAGGGCGTGCTGGGCATCAGCGACCTCTTCCTGCTGCCCAGCACCAACGAGAGTTTCGGCCTCGCCGCGCTGGAGGCCATGAGCTGCGAGGTCCCGGTGGTCGCGGCCCGCGCGGGCGGCGTGCCCGAGGTCGTCGAGGACGGTGTCACCGGCTACCTCGCCCCGGTGGGCGACGTGGACGCGATGGCGGACGCCGCGCTGCGGGTTTTGCGCGACCCGGCGCTTTACCGCCGCCTGGGGACCGCCGCACGGGAAGCGGCGCTGACCCGCTTTCAGCCGGAGCGAATCGTTCCGCGGTATCTGAATGCTTACGCGCGGACTGTGGAGGGTTGAGCGAGAGCAGGAAATATTAAGTGAAAGGTTTCACGATAAATCCGATCGTGAAATTTTTGTTTGCCTTAGTGGATGGAACAGGAAGCAGGAGAGGCGCTCCAGAGCCTCTTCCCGCCCGACTTCTGGTCAGCGGCCGAGTTCCAGCGTGACGCGGGCGACACCCTCAGTGAAGGGGGAGATGCGGACGGCCCGCCCGACCTCGACCTCGAAGGCGTTCCAGCCGCGCCGCAGGCTCACCGCGTAGCCCCGGCTGGCCCGCACGGTCACGTCGCTCCCCACCCACACCACGAAGAGGGTGCCGCGCCCGCTGTCGAGGCTGACCTCGCGGAGCGGCTCGTTCTCGTCGCGCTGCCCACTGCGGTTGAGGTCGCGGTAGGTGAAGAACTTGAGTTCGGCCGTCTGCGGCTGGGCGTTCACGGTGACGGGGTCGAGGACGCCGGGCCAAGCGACGTTCTGGGGATTCAGCGCGGTCTGGGCTCGGAAGGTGGGCGGAGCAGTGGGGATTTCCAGCCGGAAGGTGCTCCCGGTGACGGGCACGCTGACGAGTTCTTCGACCGGTTGCCCGGAAGGACTCACTGCCCAGCCACTGACGCGGGTGTCTCCCGGCACCGCGCCCTCCACACTCCCCGTGACGGTCAGGGCTGGAGCCGTCCCCAACAGCAGGGCGGCAAGGGCGAGCAGGCGGGCTGGCATGCCTCCAGTCTACGCGCGGGCCTGACGGCGATGTGACGCTGGGTCACGGAAGGGGACGAGGGTGCCGACAGGACCTCCCCGCTAGGGCATCTTGCGGATGTCGGCAGCTCTGGGTTGGCCGAAACTGGACGCCTCAGGGCGCACTGGCCCGGGAAGCCCGCCCCACGTGGCGTTCTGGGATACGCCCCCGAGAGGAGAAGAAGATGTCGTTTTTCATTCGGCCCTTCATTGCTTCTGATCTCGCCGCGGTTCAGACCTTGCACGAGCAAACGGCTACAGCGCCCGCCGTCGACCGAGCGGCAACCCAGGCGGAGGATACGGGCGTACGGGCGGCGCGGAGCCCCTCCGGCGGTTCGTGGCCGAGCAGGAGGAGGCGGTCGTGGGCTACAGTTCCGTGGCCCGCTCCCCCTGGCATCCGGAGGGGTGGTACCAGGGCGACGGCCTGGTGCTGCCGTCCGCCCGTGGGCAGGGAATCGGGTCGGCCCTGACGGGTCACGCGGTGGCGTAGGCGCGGGGGGTCGGGGCGACGCAGCTCACCACCTGGGTCGACGGACAGGTCGCAGAATTCGAGCGGTTTGCCACCCGGCGGGGCTTTGCGGTGGTCCAGCGCTTCGTGACCATGACGCTGGAGGTGGAGGGGGCAGACGAAGAGCTGCTGGACGGGGTGGTGCGCCGAGCCCACGGGAACGGCTTCTCGCTGTTCACCTTCGGGGACACCGGGGCGACGGCCGAAGCCCGGCGCAAGCTCTACGACCTCAACCGCCGCCTCGCCCCGTTGCTGCCCGGCAACGGCGACGAGTTTCCCACCTTTGAGGAGTACGAGCGGGAGATTGTCGAGGCCAACTGGTTTCGGCCAGAGGGCCAACTGATCGCGGCCCACGGCAACCACTGGGTCGGGCTGGTGGGCCTGGGCTTCTACGAGGAGGGTCGGCGCCTGCACCACGAGTTCACGGCGGTGGACCCGGCCTACCAGGGAAGGGGCGTCGCCCTGGCGCTCAAGGCGTGGAGCGTGCAGAAGGCGCGGACCTGGGGCGTCCGCGAGATTCGCACTGGGAACGACGCCTCGAATGCGGCCATCATCGGGGTCAATCGCCGCCTGGGGTACGCGCTGCGGCCGGGGGTGGTAAAGCTGCGCCGCGCCCTCGGCTGAGCCAAAGGTGAGGGGAGAGGAAGCCTGAGCCTCCTCTCCCCTCTTACCTGCCCTGAAGGTCAGGCGGTGACGTTCAGCGCCTTTTTGACGAGCTCGATGATCTCGGGCATGGTGTCGGCGACGGGCACGTTCGCGGCCTCAAAGGCGGCGAGCTTGCTTTCTGGGGTGCCGACATTGCCCATGATGATCGCGCCCGCGTGGCCCATGCGCTTGCCCGCCGGGGCCGAGCGGCCAGAGATAAAAGCCACGACGGGCTTCTTCATGTTCTGCGCGATGTACTCGGCGGCGGCTTCCTCGTCCGCGCCGCCGATCTCGCCGATCACGACCACGGCGTCGGTGTCGGGGTCGGCCTCGAACATGGGGAGCACGTCCGCGAAGGTCGTGCCGATCACGGGGTCACCGCCGATGCCGACGGTGGTGGAGGTGCCCATCCCCGCGTCGTTGAGCAGCTTGGCGGCCTCGTAAGTCAGCGTGCCGGAGCGGCTGATCAGGCCGATGCGGCCGGGCTTCTCGTAGATGCGGTTGGGCATGATACCCACCTTGGCTTCGCCGTTGGTCACGAGGCCGGGGCAGTTGCCACCAATCAGGCGCACGCCCTGGCCGCCCGAGGCGCGGCTCTGCGCGTCGAGTTCCTTGACCTCCTGCACAGCCCGCATCATGTCGACGGTGGGCACGCCCTCAGTGATCAGGACGATCAGGGGCATCCCGGCGTGGGCGGCTTCCAGCACGGCGTCGGCGGCCCCGGCGGGGGGCACGAAGATGATGGAGACGTTCGCACCGGTCGCGGCCTTGGCTTCCTCGACCGAGTTGTACACGGGCCAGCCCTCGAACTCGGTGCCGCCCTTGCCGGGGGTCACGCCCGCGACGACCTGGGTACCAAAGTCACGCATGGCGCGGGAGTGCGAGGCGCCTTCACGGCCGGTCATGCCCTGCACGATGACCTTGCTGTCCTTGTTCACGAGGATGCCCATTACTTGTTCGCCTCCTTGGCAGCCTCGTCGGCGGCCTCGAACATGGTGGGGTACATCTGGATGAGGGGGCTGTTCACTTCCGCGAGCAGTGCCTTGGCCTCGTCTTCGGCTGTCCCGGCGATGCGCATGCGCACCGGCTTGGTCAGGATGCCTTCTTCGAGGGCCTGAATCACGCCCTTGGCGACCTCGTCGGCGCGGGTGATGCCGCCGAAGATGTTGATGAAGATGCTCTTGACGTCGGGGTCCTTGGAGACCAGCTTGACCGCGTTGTACACGATCTCGGCCTTGGCGCCGCCGCCGATGTCGAGGAAGTTGGCGGGCTTGGCCCCCGCGCGGTTGACCACGTCGAGCGAGGTCATCACGATGCCCGCGCCGTTGCCCAGCACGCCGACATTGCCGTCGTCGAGTTTGACGTAGGCGAAGCCGTACTTGCTGGCCTCGATCTCCAGGGGGTGCTCGGCTTCCAGCTCGCGCCAGTCGGAGAGGTCCTTGTGGCGGTACATGGCGTTGTCGTCAATCTCGAACTTGGTGTCGAGGGCGAGCGGCGTGCCGTCCGCGTCCACGAAGAGGGGGTTGATCTCGACCAGAACGGCGTCCATCTTCAGGGCCGCTTCCGACATCTTGACCATCATGTCGGCGATCTTGTTCAGGTTGCCCTTGAAGCCCGCCTTGAGCGCGACTTCCCGCGCCTCGAAGGGACGCAGGCCGGTCACGGGGTCGACGCGGTGCTTGATGATCTTTTCGGGGGTGGCCTCGGCGACCTCCTCGATTTCCATGCCGCCCTCGGCGGAGGCCATCAGGGTGTAGCTCTGCACGTTGCGGTCGACGATCATGCCGACGTAGTACTCGGTCCCGGCGTCGATGTCGACGGCCTTGGTCACGAGGACCTTCTTGACGGTCAGGCCCTTGATGTCCATCCCCAGGATCTTCTCGCCGTTCTCGAAGGCCTTGTCGATGTCGGGGCTGAACTTCACGCCGCCCGCCTTGCCGCGTCCGCCGACGTGCACCTGCGCCTTGACGACGACCGGCTGCCCATACTCGCGGGCGATCTGCCGCACCTCGTCGGGCGTGTAGGCGACCTTGCCTTCCTGCACGTTCACGCCGAAGCGGCGCAGCAGTTCCTTGCCCTGATACTCGTGAAGTTTCACGACGCTGTTCCTCCTTGGGGGTGGTTCGGCCAATGCGTGGCCTGTCTTTTGTCCCGATCACGGAGTATAAGCCGCGCCAGCGTGACTCCGGCACCTTGTCCCCGTGGGGGGGACAGAAATCAGTCGCCCGGCGTGACGGAGAGGTAAGCCGATAGGCCGTAGGCGAGCACCAACAGCACCGCTCCCACCGTGAACCCCAGGAGAACCTGCCCCGCTCGTCTCACCCCCGAGTGGGGAGCGTAGGCAAGCCCAATCGCCAGCGAAAACAGCACAGCGAAGATCAGCATCAGCCAGAGCATGGGCCAGGATGACACTCCCGCCCCCGGCGCCCCATGTGTTACGGTGCCCGCCGATGACACAACTGGAGCAACTGCGGGCGGCGATGAGGCAGGCCGGGGTGGACGCCCTGTGGGTGAGCGACCCGGCGAACGTGCGGGCTGTGAGCGGCTTTTCGAGCGGCAAGGACGGCAAGGTGCTGGTCACCGGGGACGGGGCCGTGCTGTACACCGACGGGCGCTACACGGTGCAGGCGCAGGAGGAGTCGCGCATCGAGCAGCACATCGCGCGGCCCCCGGAGACGTACCAGGACGCGGCGGAGCGGGTGCGCGGCGGGCGCGTGGGCTTCGAGGCCGAGCACCTGACGGTCGCGGGCCTGGAGGCCCTGCGCGAGCACTGGGAGGCCGAACTGGTCCCTACGCGCGGGCTGGTGGAGGGCGTGCGGCTGATCAAGACGCCCGAGGAGGTGGAGGCGATCCGGGAGGCGCAGGCGCTGGCCGACCGGGTGTTCGGAGAGGTACGCCCGATGATCCGTGCGGGCGTGCGCGAACTCGACGTGGCGCTGGAACTGGAGACTGGCCTGCGCCGCGCCGGGGCCGAGGTCGGCTTCGACGTGATCGTGGCGAGCGGGCCGCGCGGGGCGATGCCACACGGGGTCGCGAGTGAGCGCGTGATCGAGGACGGCGACCTCGTGACCATCGACTTTGGGGCGCGGGTGCGGGGCTACCACTCCGACATGACGCGCACGGTGGCGGTGGGCCGCCCGTCGGAGGAAATGCGCCGCGTCTACGAGGCCGTGCTGGAGGCCGAGGAAGCTGCCGTCGCCGCCGTGAGACCGGGCGTGCGGGCCGCCGACCTCGACGCGCTGGCGCGGGGGATTCTGGAGCGGCATGGTCTGAGCGAGGCGTTCGCGCACTCGCTGGGGCACGGCGTCGGCCTGAACATCCACGAGGGGCCGGGGCTGCGCGGCACCAGCGAGGACGTGCTTGAACCCGGCATGGTGATCACGGTGGAGCCGGGCGCCTACCTGCCGGGAGTCGGGGGCGTCCGCATCGAGGACCTCGTGCTGGTCACCGAAGGCGGCTACGAGGTGCTGAGCCACACGCCCAAGGAACCGCTGCCGCAGTAACAAGCACCCCGGCGTTCGGGTAGAATCGGCGCCGGGTTTCACCCCACAGGAGGAGTTTCAAATGACCATGGAAACCGCACTTCTCACGCTGGACACGCTCGCCAAGTACCTGCGCGACAAGGAAGTCCAGCTCGATATCGAAGATCAGGGCGGGCAGCGCTTCATCCGCATGGGCTGGCGCTTCGAGATGGGGGACGCCGCCGTGCTGGTGTCCGTCAACGACGGCCCCAACAACACCAGCCGCCTGGAAGTCACCTGCGTGACCCAGAAGAACTACGCCGACCGCCGCCTGGAAGTCATGACCATGCTCAATGACCGCAACCGCGAGCGGGCCTTCTCCCGTTCCATCGACGCGGACGGTAACGTCTGGCTGGAGTACGTGGGCTTCTACCCCACCCTGGCCGAGATGCCCCAGGAAACCTTTGACACCCTGTTCGGCGGCGTCCTGATGCACTTCCAGGACGACTACGCCGCGCTGGAAGGTTTCGCGCCCCAGGGCATGCAGGTTCAGCAGCCCCAGGCGTAAGCAGGAGATGGGCGGGGGGACTCCCCGCCTGCTCTTGGCGAATTCAAGTGAAAGTATTCACGATAAGTCTGGTCGTGAAGTTTTTGTCCCCTTGAATCAGCCAAGGATCAGGGTGGCCATTAGGGTGGGATTATGCCGAGCCTTCGTCGCGCCCTGCTCACGCTTCTCGCCGTGTACACGGTTGCCACGGCTCAGGCTCGCCCACCCCTCGCCCCGGTGATGGGCGAGCAGGAGGTGGGGAGCCTTCCGCTGCGGCTGAATCTGGTGGCCCTGCCGAGCTATACCCCCGGCGAGGTCGTGCGCTTGAAGTTGTTCCTGAAAAACGTCTCGCATAAGCCTCTGGCGCTGGAGGTGGCGCGGAATGTGCCCGACTATGACATCACCGTGCAGAACGCTCAGGGACAGGCGGTGTGGAGTTGTGCAGGTGCGGAGCCGGTGGTGCGCCTCTCCATGAACGAGGTGCGGACGCTGGCGCCTGGGCAGACGTGGTCCTTCGCCTGCGAGTGGCCCCAGTGGGGTCCGGACCGGACGGTGGTCGCACGCGGGACCTACGTCGTGAGTGCCAGCCTGTGGGCCAACGGCCAGTCGCGGCGGTCCACGTCGCGGCGGATCACGCTGCGGTAGGGCATGAACAGGGGCGGGAGGCCCACCCACGGCCTCCCGCCCTTGCTTCAAGTTCTCTCAGCTCCCCTTGCGGGCCGCCAGCAGTTCTTCCAGCCGGTCCACATACCCCGCCAGCGTGCGGAAGGTCGCCTGCACGGGTTCGGGCGAGAGCATGTCCACCCCAGCTTCCTTCAGTGCGTCGATGGGGTCGAGGCGGCCGCCGGAGCGCAGGAAAGCGAGGTAACGCTCACGGGCGGCATCCGGGTCCTGGCCGAACTGCTCCAAAATCTGGTGGGCGGCACTGATGCCGGTCGCGTACTGGTAGGCGTAGAAGTTGGCGTAGAGATGGGTGGAGAACTGCGCCCACAGGATGCCGGAGCGTTCGCGGTCCATCTGCACGCCGTCGCCGTAACCCTGGGCAAGCAGGTCGGCGGTCAGGCCGATCAGGTCGGGGGCGCTCAGGGTGCCGCCCGTCTCAATGCGGCGGTAGGCCTCCAGCTCGAAGGCGGCCAGCGTCGGCATGATGAAGAAGTAGCGGTGGAAGTTGGCGAGGGCTTCCTCGATGAGCTGCACCTCGAAGTCGGTGTCGCCGGATTCGCGGGCCTGGCGCAGCAGATGCTGGCGGACCATCGCCTGGTTGAAGTTGGAGGCCACCTCGGCGTGGAACAGGGTGTAGCGGGGCACGGCGTAGGAGTGTTCACGCTGGGAGAGCAGCGAGTGCATGGAGTGGCCGATCTCGTGGGCCAGGGTAGAATAGCTGCTCATGGTGCCGTTCCAGGTCATGAAGATGTAAGGCTTGACCCGGCCGCCGCCGTTGGAATAGGCGCCCTGGCGCTTGCCGTCGTTCTCGGCGTAGTCTACCCAGCGCTCGGTGGTCAGCCCAGCCCGCATGTCGCGCAGGTACGCGTCGCCGAGGGGGGCCATGCCTTCTTCGATCCAGTCCACCGCCTGCTCGTAGGAGACGGCGCGGGGCGGGGTGAGGGCGGCCTTCACGTCGTATTCGCGCAGCTCAGGGAGGCCCAGCCACTCCCGGCGCACGCGCCAGTAGCGGTGCCAGGTGGGGGTGTGGGCGCGGTAGGTGTCCAGCAGGGTGGTCACGACGCCCGTGGGGATGTTGTCGGGCGCGAGGAAGGACGTGATCGCGTCAGGGTAGCGGCGGGCGCGGGCCAGGAACACATTCTGGCGGACGTGGGTGGCGTACATCGCGGCCTGCGAGTGCCGCACGCCAAGGTGGGCGTCGGCGTAGTTCTCCCAGGCCTCGCGGCGGACCTCGCGGTCGGGGTGGGAGGTCAGGCGGTCCACGTTGCCCTGGGTGACGGCCTCGCCGCCCGCCGTACCGAAGCGCAGGTCCATGTTGGCGAGGGCGGGGTGGATGCCGCGCTCGGAGGCGAAGGGAGCCTGGACCGCGCCGAGGAGTTCCTCGACCTCGGCGGAGCGGACGTGCGGGCGTGAGCGCCACAGCCGCTCGAAGCGCACCACGTAGTCGGTGAGTTCGGGCCGCGTGAGCCACCCGCGCACCGTCGCCTCGTCGAGCGCAAGGAGTTCGGGGCGAGCGAAGGCGGTCGCACTGCCGTAGCGGGCGGCAATCGTGCTGGCGCGGTCGCGGCGGGCGGCGGCCTCGGCGTCGCGGCCGTCCACGCTGGCGCCCATGCTGGCGTAGGAGAAGAAGCGGGCGAGGCGCAGCTCCACGTCGTCCGACTCGCCCAGGTAGGCGGCGAGGGCGTCGGGGCCGCTGCCGAGCTGCCCGGCGTGGTTGCCCAGTGCATCGATGGCGGCGGGGAGGGCCTCGGCCTCCGCCTCCCAGTCCTGCGGGGTGGCGAAGAGGGCCTCGATATCCCAGGTCTGCTCGCGGGGAACGTCGGCGCGGGCGGGCAGGGCCGCCTTCCTTTCGGCTGTGGTCATGGGGGGAGGCTAGCAGAGGGGTGGGAAGTAGAGTCCCTCGGCCAGATGGCCTAGCCTGCTTTCACCTGGAGCGGCGGCGGGGCGGCTCTGAATCCAGGCAACCCAGCGGATGCCCGCCACCGGTCGGGGGGTCCGGGGGGGAGCAGGAGTAAGCTGGGGGCACTGCTGGTTGGTCCCCTGGAAGGACAGGATGATCGGCAGAGGCCGTGTCTGCTGCGATTAGTCCCCGCGTTCGTTCGCCTCGCGTCTTTGCCACCTGGCTAGGCGGCGGAGAGGAAAGGAGTCCGGCATGGCCCCCAAAACGGCGGCTCAACTCGTACACGAGGCCCGGCAACGGGTCGAGAACCTGTCGGCGGCGCAGGTCGCGGCGGAGCTGGAAGTTGGAGAGGCGGTGCTGATCGACGTGCGGGAACCGGCGGAACACGCCTCAGCAGGGGTCATCCCCGGTGCGGTGTCGGCCCCACGGGGCATGCTGGAGTTCTGGGCGGATCCGTCCAGTCCATACCACCGCCAGGAATTCGACCCGGGTCGCCGAGTCATCCTGCACTGTGCCAGTGGGGGCCGCTCCGCGCTCGCGGCGGATACCTTGCAGCAACTGGGCTACACGAACGTGGCCCATCTCGATGGCGGCCTCAAAGCCTGGACGGAAGCCGGATACCCGGTCGAGAAGTCCGGGGCCTCCTGACCGAAGCGTCGCCGGGCGTGTGGAACAGCCTCAGCGCCGCTGCCGCAGCGCCTCGTACAGCACCAGCCCCGCCGCCGTCGCCACGTTGAGGCTGTCGGCCTCGCCGTGCATGGGGATACGGACGGGGAGGTCCGAGGTGCGCCATTCGGGGGGTAATCCAGCGTGTTCGGCGCCCAGCACGAGGGCCACCCGGCCCGTCAGCGGTGTGTCCCAGTAGTCGCGGGGGGCATCGGGGGTGCAAGCGACACGGGTGAAGGCATGCTCGGCGAGGTAGGCCTGGGCCTCGGCCTCGGGGAGGGCCGTGACGGGCACGGTGAACACGCTGCCCTGCGAGGCGCGGATCACGCCGGGCGAGTAGAGGTCGGTCCCGCCCAGGATCAGGACGCCGCCCACGCCCGCCGCGTCCGCCGTACGGAGGATCGCGCCGAGGTTGCCGGGCTTCTCCAGGCTGTGCAGGACGAGGAGGAGGGTGTCCGGGCCGGGGACGGGTAGGGGGCGGGCAGGGCGGGGGGCGACCGCCAGCAGGCCGTCGGGATTCTCGCGGGCGCTGACCTTTTCAAAGGCCTCGCGGGAGAGTTCGAGGCGGGGGCCGGGGAGGTTGGGGGCCACCTCCTGCGCTTCGGGGCTGTACAGCGCGGGGCAGAGGTAGAGGGTCTGGAACTCCAGTCCGGCGGCGGCAGCGCGGGCGAGTTCGCGGGCGCCCTCGATCAGGAGGACGCCCTCGCGGTCGCGGTCACGGCGGGCACGCAGGCGCACGAGGCGCTTGACGTGCGGGTTTTGCAGGGAGGTGATGGCGGGGGGCGCGGTCATCGGGGGTTCAGTATGCCCGCTATGCTTCCCGCCATGTCCCTCCCCTACCCGCCTTTCAAGCCCTGCCCATGCGGTTCGGGACGCAGCTACGGCGCGTGCTGCGGTCCCCGGCATGCGGGCGAGCGGCCCGCCGAGACGCCGGAGGCGCTGATGCGGTCGCGGTATACGGCCTATTTCCTGCGCGACACGGGCTACGTGCGGCGCACCTGGCACCCCGACACCTGCCCCAGCGACTTGAATCTGGACGCGGAGAACACCTGCTACACCGGCCTGACCATCCACCGGGCCGAGGGCGACGAGGTGGAGTTTACCGCCACCTTCCGAGCGGATGGGCGTGCAGGACGGATGCGCGAGCGCAGCCACTTCGCGCGGGTGGAAGAGGCATGGGTGTACGTGGACGGAGAGGTGCGGGGAGGTTAGCCCCCCCCAACTGCTCAGAGCATCGGCAACGTGGTCAGCCCCTCGAAGCCGGGCGGCACGAAGAGGCTGCCCTCGGTGGTGCCCGTCTCCGAGAGGGCGTGCAGGCGGGCCGCCAGCGCCCCCGCATCCAGCTCGCCCGCGAGGTAGGCGCGGTGGGCGGCGATGACCTCGCGCACCTCCTCCGGGGACTCGTGGACGAATTCCAGGCGGAAGTCGCGCAACCCCGCCGCCCGCCAGGCGTCGAGGTGCCCCCCGGCGACCTGGGGCCGTCCCTCGAAGACCGTGTTGCGGCAGCCCACGTCGGCCATGACGGGGTGCAGCCGCCCGCGCTCGTCGCGCAGGGCGACCCGGTGCGACTCGCAGGGGTGCCCGCAGGTCGTGTAGTCGGTGCCGTCCGACAGGAAGCGGCAGAAGACGCAGTGCTCGGTGTGGAAGACCGGGAGGTGCCCGTAGGCGATGACCTCCAGCCGCCCCGGGCCGACGAGTCCGGCGAGGTCGGTGATCTGCCGGGCGTTGAGGTCGTGGGTGGGCGTGACCCGCGTGAGGCCGAGCTCCAGCAGGGCGCGGGTGGTCAGGACGTTGGCGGCGTTCAGGCTGAAATCGCCCGTGAGCGCGGGGAGGTCGGGCGCACCCTGCAAGCCTTCCAGCAGGCCGCCGGAGCGCACCAGCAGCTCGGCCCCCAGCGACAGCAGGAACTTCTGGAGGTTCTGCTCGGTGGGCTTGAGAATGCGCGGGCTGGCGACCCGGACGGGGATTCCAGCGGCCTTGACGCGCTCGACGCTGGGCTTGAGGCCGTACAGCTCCAGGTAGTCGAGCGTAATCGAGTCGGGCCGGGCCTCCAGCGCGGCGTCGAGTTGCTCGGGCGTGCGGACGAGCACGTGGAGGCGGTCAGGAGCGGGGCTGGGGGCAGGGGGCGCGGCGACGGCCCCCCTCAACGCCTCATCCAGCCGGGGCGTGATGCGGCGGGCCGGGGCCTCGGCGCGGAGGGCGGTCAGGCGCTCGGCAGCCTCGCGGCGCAGGGCGTTGAGGGCGGAGACAGGCAGGAAGCCCAGGCCCGCGAGGTCAGCGGTCAGCGCGGCGAGGTGGTAGCCCGTGCCCCCCAGCTTGCCGAGGCTCTCGCGCAGGCCCTCTTCCGTCAGCCCCCGGTTGCGGGCGGGCTGAAGGAGGTCGGGGAGGGTGGCGGTGGCCGCATGGCCGTATTCGTCGGCCAGGGTGAGGGCGGGCGGCTCGCCGACGTGACCCCGGAAGTGGGCGGTCACCGGACGGGTGTAGACGGGGTCGACGGCGTCCAGCAGCGGCTTCACACGGGCCACCAGGCCAGGGTCCTGGGTACGCCACACCGGGTCGCCGGGGCGCACGCGGGCCGGGTCCACCGCACCGCGCCCGAAGCGCAACTCGTAGGTCTGGCCGGGGCGGACTTCCTCGGTCTGACGCCCGCCCTGCCACAGGCCGTACAGGAAGCCGCCCTCCTCGCGGCCTTCCGGGGTGCGCCAGTTGGCGGGGTCGAAGACGAGGCCGTCGCCGGGCTTGACCGTTTCGGCCAGTTCGACCAACACGCCGCGTTCGGTCGTCCCGCGCACGGTGCCCACGCGCACGCCCCGGTGCCTCGGTGCCCGGCCGCGCACGACCGTCTGGTGGTTGGTGCCCGCGATGAAGTGCGGCCCCAGCCCCCGCGAGTAGACCTGTTCGAGATCGCGCTCCTCTCCCGGCGTGACCGAGAGGGGCAGGCCCGCCCACGCCTCGTCCACGGCCTTGCGGTAGGCGGCAGTGGTCAGGGCGACGAACTCGGCGTCCTTGTAACGGCCCTCGATCTTGAGGCAGTTCACGCCGAGGTTCACGAGGTCGGGCACCTGATGCAGCGCGTACAGGTCGCCCGGCGAGAGCAGGTAGCGGGCGTCCCCGAGGTCGCGGTGCAGGCCGTCCACAAAGAGGTCGTAGGGCAGGCGGCAGGCCTGGGCGCACTGGCCCCGGTTGGCGGAGCGGCCTCCCCACGCCTCGGACGAGAAGCACTGACCCGAGTAGCTCACGCACAGCGCCCCGTGGACGAAGGTTTCCAGTTCCATGTCGGTCGCGGCAGCGATGCGGCCGATGTCGCGCAGCGAGAGTTCGCGGCCCAGCACCACCCGGCTGGCCCCGAAGCGGCGGGCGAGTTCGGCGCCCTCCGCCGAGGTGATGCTCATCTGGGTGGAGCCGTGGATGGGGAGGTCGGGGCAGATCTCGTGGGCAAGGCGGGCGACCCCGTGGTCCTGCACGATGATCGCGTCCACGCCGCTTTCGGCCAGGTGGATGAGTTGGCGCTCGGCCTCCCGCAGTTCGCCGTCAAAGACGAGGATGTTGAAGGTCACGAAGCCCATCACCCCACGGGCGTGGAGGGTCCGCATCAGCTCCGGAAGCTGCTCGTTGGTAAAGCCCACCTTGGCGCGGGCGTGGAAGGCCTCCACCCCGAAAAAGACGGCGTCGGCGCCCGCCTCGACCGCCGCCCGCAACTGGGGCCAGCCGCCGACAGGACTCATCACTTCTGGTTTCACACGCGCACGCGCCATAACGGGGCAGTCTAGCCGACCCGCCGGGGCGCGAGCGTGAGCGGGGGAACGGGACCGGGGGCCAGGTCCGGCAGTGAACCCTGGCCCCCGGCGCGGCAAGGCTTAAAGGCTGGCGATGGCTCCGCCACTCTGGACGGCGGCCCAACTCGGCACCGCCTGCCCATCGCGCACGAGCAGCACGGGCACCGGGGCGTGGTGGGTCACCGCTTCTGCGACGCTGCCGAGCAGGGCGCGGCTCAGGCCCGAGCGCCCGTGGGTGCTCATCACGATCAGGTCGGCCCCCAGGGTCTTCGCGGCTTCCAGAATCAGCCGGGGCACCGGGCGGCCCGAGGCGCGTTCCAGCCGCAGGTCGGCGTGCGGAAGCCGGGCCTGGAGTTCGCCTTTCAGGGCCAGCAGCGCTTCTTCCTGCTGCTGCACGGCGTTCTCGGGAATATAGGCGTAGGCTTCGGCCACGGTAGGCAGGGGATCGGGCTGCACGTACAGGACCGAGAGATCGGCACCCAGGGCGCGGGCGAGCGCGTCGGCGTGGGCAAGGGCCTGGTGGCCGAGCGAGCTGCCGTCGGTGGTGACGAGGATGCGGGGCATGGTCAACCTCCTATGGCCCCAGCCTCGGCTCCAGCCATTACCGGCGCGTTACCGCGTGCCCAGCTCGCGGCGCAGGGCAGGCAGGCCGCCGGGGTAGGCGGTCGCGTCCAGCCCGTCGGCCTGCAGCAGCCGGGCGGCCAGGGCCGAGCGGGGACCGCGCTCGCACAGCACGACCAGGGGGCCGAGATCGGGGGTCAGGCCGTGCGTACCGCGCTCGACCGCGTCCAGGGTCAGCGGGCGCACGGGCAGAGAGGTCAAGAGTTCCAGCGGCTCACGGAAGCGCAGTTCCTGGGGCCGCAGGTCGATCAGGGTCGCGCCGGGGGGAAGACCGGTGGGCATGGGCCGAGTGTAGGGGGTCAGGGGCACGGTCGCATGGGACGGCGGGCCTGTATCCTGCCCGCATGACCCAGACCTCCATTCCCGACATCACCCCGGCCGAGGGCCACCAGCGGGTGCAGCAGGGTGCCCTCCTCGTGGACGTGCGCGAGGCGAACGAGTACGCCGAGCTTCATGCCGAAGGCGCCCGGCTTCTGCCCCTCAGCGAACTGGAGAGCCGGTTCGGGGAACTGCCCAAAGGCCGCCCACTCGTCATGATCTGCCGCAGCGGTGCCCGCAGCGCCCGTGCCGGGGAATACCTGCGGGCGCAAGGCTACGGCGACGTGGTCAACCTCGCGGGGGGCACCCTCGCCTGGGCCGACGCGGGCCTGCCCACCTCAGGAGGAGAGCAGTGATGGAAGACCAGACCCAGACCGCCGCCCCCCAGGGCGCCCTCCCCAACGAGGAGCAGGTCCTCGAGGCCCTCAAGGTCGTCAAAGACCCCGAAATTCCGGTCAACGTGGTGGACCTCGGCCTGATCTACGGGGTAGACATTCAGCCCACGGGCCTGGTGGACATCACCATGACGCTGACCAGCGTGGGCTGCCCGGTGCAGGACCTGATCCGCGCCGACGCGGAGATGGCCGTGGGTCGGCTCGACGGCGTCAGCGAGGTCAATGTGGAGTTCGTCTGGACGCCGCCGTGGGGGCCGGACAAGATGACCGAGGACGGCAAGCGGCAGATGCGGATGTTCGGCTTCAACGTGTAAACACTCCGTAATAGAAAAGCGCCCCAGCCTGAGCCGGGGCGCCTTTTGTTGGTTTGGTTGGCGAGGCTCAGTCGCTCTGGCTGCGGGCGATGCCCAGCACGTTGAGCAGTTGCGCGAGTGCCATCGCGAAGCCCGCCACGTAGGTCAGGGCGGCGGCGGTGAGCACGGTGCGGGCACCCTGCGCCTCCTGACCCGCCACCACGCCGCGCTGCCCCAGATACGCCAGGGCGCGGCGGCTCGCGTCGAACTCGACGGGCAGGGTGACGAGGTGGAAGAGGAGGGCTGCGCCGAACAGGATCACGCCCAGCCACAGCAGGCCGGTGAGTTGCAGGAACACGCCCGCGAGCAGCAGCAGCGGCGCGAGGTTCATCCCCAGGCTGAGGGGCACCGCGAGGCGGCCACGCAGCACGAGCGCGGGCATCCGCACCTTGTCCTGAATGGCGTGCCCGACCTCGTGCGCGGCGACGGCCAGGGCCGACACGCTGGGGAGGCGGTAGTTGGCTTCCGAGAGGTTGACGGTCTTGCGGATGGGGTCGTAGTGGTCGGAGAGCTGGCCGGGCACCATGTTGACCGGCACGTGCGAGAGGCCGTTCTCGTCGAGCATCATGCGGGCAAGTTCCGCGCCGGTCAGGTTGCGGCTGTTGCGGACTTGCCCCCACTTGCCGTAGGTACGGCTGAGGTAGCCCTGAATGAAGAGCGAGGCCACGAAGATGATCAGAATCAGAGGCCCATACGGCCCCATGAAGGCGAGGAAGTCCATACGCCCCCAGTATGAGTGACTTACACTCAGGTTCGGTGAAGACGGGCTTTAACTGCGTTCAGGGTTGCCGCACGGCACGGACCAGGAAGCAGAGGGCGGTGCGCTCCTCCTGCTCGTGCTCCAGTTTGATGAAGCCGGGTTGCACGGTGAGGTCGAGGGCATTCCCGACCAGGTAGCCCCGCGCGATGGCGAGGGCCTTGACCGCCTGATTGACCGCCGCCGGGCCGATGGCCTGCACCTCAACCTGACCCTGCGAGCGCAGCAGGGCGGCGACCGCGCCCGCCACGGCGTTGGGCCGCGACTGGCCGGAGACACGCAACACTTCGGGCGAGGGCGGCGACTGAGTCATCACTGGCGTTCACTATAGCCTCATCTGACGCTCAGGGGGAAGGCAGGGGAAAGGGGGCACACCCGGTCGGCACGCCCCCTCTCGACCTCATTCTGTCAGTCGGCGTACTCGGCGAACACCGCGCGGCTGATCACGAGTTGCTGAATCTCGCTGGTGCCCTCGTAGATCTCGGTGACCTTGGCGTCACGGTAGAGGCGCTCGACGGGGTACTCGCGGCTGTAGCCGTTGCCGCCGAAAATCTGGATGGCGTCGCGGGTCACGTCCACGGCGGCTTCCGAAGCGAGCAGCTTGGCGATACTGGCCTCCTTGCCGTAGGGCTGGCCCTGGTCCTTGAGCCACGCGGCCTTGAGGGCGACCATCCGGGCGGCCTCGATGCGGGCAGCCATGCGGGCGATTTTGAAGGAGACGCCCTCGAATTCCCGGAGCTTTTTGCCGAACTGCTTGCGCTCGGAGGCGTATTTCGCGGCGTGTTCCAGGGCAGCGCGGGCAATGCCCAGGGCCTGCATGGCGATGCCGATGCGCCCGGCGTCCAGGCTGGCGAGGGCGATGATCAGGCCCTGGCCTTCCTCCCCCACCACGTTCTCACCGGGCACCCTCACCCCGTCGAAGGTGACGGTGGTGGTGTGGGCGGCGTGCAGGCCCATCTTTTCCTCGGGGCGGCCGAAGCTCAGGCCGGGGGTGTTCTTTTCAACCACGAAGCAGGACACGCCACGGGCACCGGGGTTACCCGTGCGGGCCATGACGAGGTAGGTTTCGGCCTGACCGCCGGAGGTGATCCAGGCCTTGGAGCCGTTCAGGACCCAGGCGTCGCCGTCGCGCTCGGCCCGCAGGCGCAGGCTCGCCGCGTCGCTGCCCGCGCCGGGTTCGGTGAGGCAGAACGCGCCGATGTGCTCGCCGCGGGCGAGGGGGCGCAGGTACCGCTCGCGCTGGACATCGGTGCCGTAGCGCAGCAGCATCTGCTCGGGGAGGCCGTTTTGCACGGAGACGATCACGGCAACCGAGGCGTCGGCGGCGGCGATCTCCTCCAGGCACAGGGCGTAGGTCACCGAGTCGAGGCCCGCACCGTCCCAGGCTTCGGGGAGGGTGGCGCCCATCAGGCCCAGCTCGGCCAGCCCGCGCAGTTGCTCGTGGGGGAACTCGCCGCTGCGGTCGTACTCAGCGGCCTTGGGGGCAATCTCGGCGCGGGCGTACTCACGGACGTGCTGCACGATCATGCGCTGGTCGCCGGAGAGGGCGAAGCTCATGCCCGTGTCGGCGGCGGGAAGGGTGGCGGTCATGGGGTCAGGCTAGCAAAGGCGGCTCAGGGCGATGGTCGGGCGGCTTCCAGTGCCTGGGTCAGGGCTTCCTCAATGCCGCGCCCGCGCCAGGCACTCTCCACGCTCAATGCCTCGCCGCCGTCCCAGGCCAGGGCCGCACCGATCACGGAGCCGCCCGCCACGGCGAGGGCGGCCGCAGTCAGGGCCTCGTGCGGGACCTGGGGGCAGAGCCGCACGGCCGCCGCACGCAGGGCGGGCGCGAGGGGCAGGGGCGGACGGGTGACGCGGACGCGGGCGGGCAGGGTGGGCACGGGGCGGAGTGTACCGCCCCCTCTGCCCTACAATGCGCCGCGATGATGGCGCGGCAGGCGGGGAACGGTTCGGGAAAGTCGGGCACGGGACGGCGGGTGCTGGGCTGGCTGGCCGTGCTGGGGCTGACCCTGCTCACGCTGGGGGGAGCGGCCCTGACGCTGGGCGCCTTTGCCAACCTCAATCCGGCCGCCCCGCTATGGCTGCGGACGCTGGGGAGTGTCGAATCGTTGCTGAGCGGCTCGGTG
Source organism: Deinococcus sp. HSC-46F16 (assembly GCF_024171495.1). Lineage (NCBI taxonomy): Bacteria > Thermotogati > Deinococcota > Deinococci > Deinococcales > Deinococcaceae > Deinococcus > Deinococcus sp. HSC-46F16. The sequence goes on along the minus strand of NZ_JALJZW010000001.1, from coordinate 610,269 downwards.
GGGCTGGGAGACGTGCCGGGCTTCTGGCGGGCAGTCGGCCTGAGCGTGGTCACCAGCGTCCTGGCCGCGCTGATCGCCCTGGCCCGGCCGCGCTGAGGGGCGGCAGGTCCCGTTTGGGGCGCGTGCTACGATTGCCCCGTTTTGTCCCTGAGCACGTCGCCCAGGCCGGGAGGAACTTGTCATGGAACCCTTGCTGATTCAGAAGGTGCTGGCGACCCTGCCGCACCGCTTTCCCTTCGTGCTGGTCGACCGGGTGCTGCGGGCCGGGGAGGGCGAGGTCCACGCCCTCAAGAACGTGAGCATCGGCGAACCCTTCTTTCAGGGGCACTTTCCGCAGGAACCCGTGATGCCGGGTGTATTGATCGTGGAGGCGCTGGCACAGGCGAGCATGTTCTGCCTGCACGGGCAGCTCGAACCCGGCACGGTCGGGTATCTGGCCGGGGTGGAGGGCGCCCGTTTCAAGCGCAAAGTGATTCCGGGCGACCAGTTGCACCTGCACGCGAAGTTGGAATTCCTGCGCCGGGGCCTGGGCAAGACGACCTGCCGCGCGGAGGTGGACGGGCAGGTGGCGGCGGAGGCGACGATTCTGTTTGCGGTGGCGAAGGGGTGAGGACGCTTGTGGCCGGTCGCTTGTGGCGTGTAGAAAAAGTGTCTGTGCCGTCCACAAGCTACGTGCCACCCGCCACACGCCGCGCCAAAGGCACCCGATGACCCGCCTCACCCGCCTCGTCACCCGGGAGCTGCTGCCGCCGCTCTTGGTGGGGACGCTGCTGTTCACGGCGATCCTGAGCTTCGGGTACTTCTTCATCTCCAGCCAGTGGCTGCGGGGCGTGCCGCTGGGGCTGGTGGGGCAATGGATCGCCTACCAGGTGCCCGACACGCTGGTGAAGGTGCTGCCGATGGCCGCCGTGCTGATGACGGTGGTGGCCTTCGGGCGGATGAACACCGAGCGTGAACTGGTCGCGGTGCAGGCCGGGGGGATCAGTCTGGGGCGGGCCGCGCGGCCGGTGCTGGTGGTGGGGGCGCTGGTCACGGCGCTCGCCATCTGGCTGAGCCTGTGGGTGGCGCCCCGCGCGAACGTGGAGACGCGGGGGCTGTACTGGGACGTGTTAACGGGGACGGGCCTCGCGCGGCTGGCCGGGCAGACGCTCGACCTGCGGGGCGGGCTGACCCTTTACCTGGCCGGATACGACCACGCCACCCGGCAGATGCGTGGGGTGCGGGTGGAGCGCTGGCAAGCGGACGACCTTCGCCGGGGCACCATCATTTTCGCGGAGGGCGGCACCTTCGAAGGCAACCAGCTCAGCCTGACGGGGTATCAGGTCTTTACCGTGAACTACGCGGCGGCGGCGGAACTGGGCCGGGTGCCGGAGGATGATCCCGTGGCCTTCCGAGCGGCCGTGCAGGAGGTGTTTCCAGGGGTGATCCTGCCGGACGAACCCGGCGCGGTGCTCCACCTGGATACCGGGCGCTCGCGGCAGGAGACGTTCGCCGAGTACGCGGACGCGATTGGGGCGGATGCCGGGGGCTGGAATGAATTGACCGCCACCCTGCGCGACCCCGAGGCCACCCCCACGGAGCGGCAGGACGCCCGGATCGACCTCAACCGCAAGCTGGCGCTGCCGTTCGGGAATCTGGTGCTGGCGCTCGCGGCCCTGCCCTTTGCCCTGCGCTACGGGCGCACGCTGGGGGTGTCGCTGGGCGTGGCACTTCTCGTGGCGGTGGCGTATTACCTCGTCTTTTTCGTGGGGCTGACGGTCGCGGGAACGATGCCCACCTTCCCCGAACCCGGCGTATGGCTCGCCAATGTGCTCTTTGCCATTGTGGGGCTGTGGCTGCTGAGGCGGACGTGACGGACGGGACGCCGGAGGCGGGGCGCGGGGTGCGGGACCAGGACTCACCGCGTACCACGCCCCACGCACCGCGCCCCGAACTGCGTGCCCTGATTCTCTCCGCCTCTTTTGGAAGCGGGCACCATCAGGCGAACGGGGCGCTGGACGCGGCGCTGCGGGCGGCAGGCGTCCGGCTCCAGGCGCGGCACGCGGACTTTCTGACCTACGTGAACCCGGTCGAGCGGGCGGTCACGGCGGGCACCTACGCGGCGTGGCTGCGGTACGCGCCGGGGATGTACCGGGCGTTCTACGACTGGACGGACCGGGAGAGCGAACCGCGGGCGCTGACGGGCACCTTCGGATGGCTGGGCCTGCGGGGGATGCTGCGGGATGTGCGCGAGGTGCGGCCTGAGCTGGTCGTGAGTTCGTACCCCACGCCCGTCGCGCTGGCGCACACGGCGCGGCGGCGGCTGGGGGCGGCGTTCCTGAACGCGCTGGTGGTCACCGACTACCGCATCCACCACCACTGGGCGCGGCCCGAGGCCGAGCTGCTGATGGTGGCGACCGAGGAGGCGCAGGAGCAGATGAACCGCTGGCGCCTTCCGCCAGAGCGGGTGACGGTCACGGGCATTCCCATCGCCCCGGCGTTCCGGGCGCTGGTGGGGGCCGACCGGGGGGCGCTGCGGGAGAGGCACGGCCTGCGGCCCGACCAACCCGTCGTGCTGGTGTCGGGCGGGGGGACGGGCAGCTACCGGGCGCTGGGGCCGCTGCTGAACGAACTCGCGGGGCTGGGGCGCCCGGTGCAGGTGCTCGTGCTGGCCGGGGCGCGGGAGCGGGGCGTGCGGCGCTTCGGTGGCGCGACCATTCACGGGCTGGGGTTCCGCGAGGATTTCCCGGAACTGCTGGCCGCCTCCGACCTCGTGGTGGGCAAGGCGGGCGGGCTGACGGTGGCGGAGGCGACGGCGCTGGGCGTGCCGCTGGTGGTCCACGACCCCATTCCGGGGCAGGAAGAACACAACGCCGACTACCTCGTGCGGCACGGGGCCGCGCTGTGGCCGCGCACGCGGGCGGAGGTGCGGGGGGCGGTGCTGCGGGCGCTGGACGAAGGCGAACACGCCCGCCTGAGCGCGAACGCCCGCGCGGTCAGCGTGCCCGACGCCGCCGACCGGGTGGCGGCGGCGCTGCTGCGGGCGCTGGGGCGGGGATGAAGCGGCGGACTTGGGTGGCGCTGGGGCTGCTCGCCTACATCGGCCTTCCCTATCTGCTGGTGCAGCGGTTGGGGCTGGGGCTGATCCGGGAGGGGCGGCAGGGGGAACGGGTGGTGGCCCTCACCTTCGACGACGGCCCCGACCCGCGCACGACGCCCGGGGTGCTGGACGCGCTGCGGGAGGCCGGGGCGCGGGCCACCTTCTTCGTGATGGCGGGGCGGGCTGAGGCGTACCCAGAGCTGGTTGCACGGATACTGGCGGAGGGGCACGAGGTCGGGGCACACGGGGCACGGCACCGCCATGCCTGGGGGCGCTCGCCGTGGGGAGGGTGGCGCGACCCCGGCGAGGCGGCGCGGCGGGTGGCCGGGGTGGTGGGGCGCCCGGTGCGGCTGCACCGCCCCCCGCACGGCGGTTACACGCTGGCGACCGTGCTGGGGCAGCGGGCGGCGGGCCTGACCGGGGCGCACTGGAGCGTGGAGGGCCAGGACTGGCACCCCGACTCCACCCCGGAGGGCCTGCGCTCGCGGCTGGGGGCACGCGTGCGGCCCGGCGCGGTGGTCGTGCTGCACGACGCGGGGCCGGGGGCGCGGGTGACCGGGCTGGGGCTGCCGGGCCTGCTCGCCGACCTGCGGGCGCGGGGCTACCGGATGGTGCCGGTGGGCGAGCTGGAGGGGGCATCTCCCCTGACCCCCGCCGACCTCCCCCGGCGGGTGATGGGCGGGCTGGACGCGCTGCTCGACCGCCTGGGCGGGGTGCGGTACGCGGGGGGGCGGGCCGACGGCCTCTTCCGGGTGGGCCGGGTGCGCTTTCCGCTGGCAGGGGTGCGGCTGGCCGATGGAACGCCGGTTCCGCGCGGCACGCCCGCCGCCGAGTTCCACGTCAACAACCCGCTGATGGTGGACCTCGGTCTGCGCCGCAGCGTGCGCCTCGCCCGTGAGGACTTTCGGGACGTGGCCCGCGACCTCGTGACCCGCCCGGAGTTGCGGGACGCGGAGGTAGTCTTCTGCCTGAGTGCGCTCTCGCCGCTGCTCGCCACGCTGGGCTTCGAGACGCACGACCTCCCGGCCACCACCGCCCGCCGCCTGCACCTGTGGGCCAACCTGCTGCGCCGCGCCTACGGCAGCCCGCCGGACGCGCCCGAACCGAAGCTCAGCGTGATGGGGCGGGCGGCGTTCCTGGAGCGGTACGGGACGGCGGCGAGTGGCGAGTGGGCAGTGGGGAGTGGAAAAGAGGCCCCGTCTACTCACCACTGACCACTTCCCACTACCCTCTTTTCCGTGAACTACGACGACCTCGCCGACCTCTACGACCGCCAGTACGACCTCTACCGCGACGACCTGCACTTTTACGCGGGGGTGGCTGAGCGGGCCGGGGGACCGGTGCTGGAGGTGGGGGCGGGGACCGGGCGGGTGACCACCTTCCTCGCGCGGCGCGGGGTGGACGTGACCGGGCTGGAGCCCAGCGCCCGGATGCTGGAGCGAGCGCGAGCACGGGCGCAGGAGCAGGGGCTGACGGTCGAGTTCGTGCAGGGGGACGCGCAGAGCGTGCGGCTGGACCGCCGCTTCGCGCTGATTCTCGCGCCCTTCAACGCGCTGATGCACCTCTACACGCCCGCCGAGCAACTCGCGGCGCTGGAAAACCTCCGCGCCCACCTCGCGCCGGGCGGGGCCTTCGCCTTCGACCTGTACGTGCCGCGCTACGGCGAGATGAACACCCTGCGGCACGAGGGCGAGACCTTCCACGGGCCGGACGGCTCGCGCACGGACGTGTTTCTGGTGCAGCGGCACGACCGGGTGCGGCAGCATGTGACGACCGAGTACCACGTGGACACCACTGCCGTGGGCGGCCTGCTGCGGCGGCGGCATTTCACGCTGACCCAGCGGTACTACACCCGCTACGAGGTCGAGTGGCTCTTGCGCTGCGCGGGCTTCGAGGCGCCGCGCGTGACCGGAAGCTTTCAGGGCGGCCCGCTGGAGGAGGCGAGCGAGGTGATGGTGTTCCAGACGCGGGCGCGGTGAGGGCGGCTCCTCAGCGGGACCGGGCGGCCCGCTTGCGCCCCCCCACCTTCCGCCGCACCTGCCGCCAGCCGTGCCCCGGCCACACGCCGTCCGCCACGAGATGCAGCCATTGGCTGAGGTAGTAGCCCAGCACGAAGGGCAGCACCACCTTCAGGCTGACCGGCTGCGGCACCCGTGGCAGCGTCGCCTCCGGCCACACAAAGCGCACGATGCCGAGGAGCAGCAACCCCCACAACCCCAGGTACACCAGCCGGGTCAGCGGTCCCAGCAGCCAGGTGTGCGAGAGGCCCCGGTGCCGGAACAGCCAGCCGTAGGGCACCCACAGCACCCCTAAGACACCCCAGCGCCGCTTGGAATCCACCCCCCCGCCGTCCGCGAGGTCGAGGTCGGGCGAGAGCAGGAGGGTCCCGGCGAAGAAGGCGAGGGAGAAGTTGAGCGCCTGCACGGGCGTCACAGTGAGGAGATCCTGCCGCGTGGCGATCAGGGCACCGGCCGCGAGGACCGAGTACGCCGCGATGTTGATGAGGTTGTGAACACGTCCGCTGGGCACGGGGGACATTCTGGCGCCTGGCGCGGCGGGCGCCACTGCGCTGCACAGGGATACGATGGCCGTCCACTCCGTTCTCGAGCCAGGAGTGGGCCGTCAGGGGACTTCCTTTCCCGGCAACCGTGGTGTTCCTGCTCGCGCTGCGGCGCCGCTCGGCCAGTCCGCTCGGGTTAACCAGGGAGCCCAACTGCTGGGCCGGAATCCATATAACCGGCGGAATGTCGGTTCGTCTTCATTCGGGCGTCAGGTCAGCAGGGCATCATGCGGCATTCATGAACCGTCTTGCCCTCCTGTTTCCGGCCGCCCTGTTGCTCGCCGCGTGCAGCACGCTTCCTGCCCCCGCGCCCGTGCCGACGCCGACCCCGCTGCCCGCACCCGGCCCCTCCCCTCTGGCCGACCGCACGCTGGACCTGGGCACGGCCCTGACGCTGGGCACCGAAGCCCCTTTCACGGGCACCTCCTGGCGGGTGGAGGACACTCCGGCGTGGCTGACGGTCTCGCCCTCATCGGGGACCGGAGCGCTCAACGTGCAGGTGCGGGCCAACCGGGCGCTGGGGACGCCGGTGAAGGCCGATCAGGCGCGGCTGACCGGGGAGGTGAAGATTGCCTGGCAGGCGGGCGAGCGGTCGGGCACCGCGACCTGGACCGTCACGGCCGATCAGTACGTGCTGACGGGCCGGGTGACCGACCCCACGCGGGTGCAGGGGGGGGACGTGGGCACCGCCCCGGCAGAGGATACCGACCCCGCCGAGGTCCGCAGCGTGATCGTGAAGTACCGTTCGGCGGCGGCGCAGGCGCTCGCCCTGGGGAGGGGCGTGACCGCGCAGGACGCCGCGCTGGCGAGTACCCGCGCGGCGCTGACCGAGGCGGCTCCGCAAGCCCGGCACGACCTGGGTGGGCGGCGGGCCGAACTCGTGACGGATGACGTGGCGGGCACGCTGGCCGCGCTCCGCCGGGACCCCAACGTCGAATACGCGGTGCCCAACGCCGTGCTGCGGGCACAGGCCACCGCCGCCCCGCTGGAGCCCACGGACGAATACGCGGGACTCCAGTGGGCCTACCGCCTGCTGGGGTACCGGGCGGTGTGGCGCGACATGGAGTCGGGCGGCTACACCCGGCCCGTCACGGTGGCGGTCGTGGACTCGGGCGTGCGCTACGACCACCCCGACCTCGCCGGAGCGCTGCTGGGGCCAGATCAAGGGGCGCTCGACGTGCTGGCCTTCGTGCCTGCCGACCAGAAAGGGGCCTACGACAACGGTGACGGGGACGGACCCGACCGTGACCCCAGCGACCCCGGCACCCCCGCCCGCCGGGGAGGCAGCCACGGCACCCACGTCAGCGGCATCATCGCGGCCCGCTGGGGCACGACCGAGCCGTTCCCCGGTTGTGCCGCGTGCAGCACCAGCGGGGTGGCGGGGGCGGCCTACAAGGCGCCCGTGAAGGTGCTGCCCATCCGCGCGATCGACGCGCAGGGCAACACCGAGGTGTCGGATGTGGTCAGCGCGGTGCGCTACGCGGCGGGGCTGCCCGTCACGCTGGGGGGTCAGACCTACCGGCTGGACCGTCCGGTCCCGGTCATCAACCTCAGCCTGGGGGGCGACATCTCGGCGAGCCAGGCGGCGCCGCTGTGCGAGGCGGTCGCGGAGGCGACGGCGGCCGGAACACTGGTCTTCGCGGCGGCAGGCAACGGGTACGGTACCACTCCCTACTATCCCGCCGCCTGCGAGGGCGCGGTGGCGGTGGGGGCGGTGACCCTCTCCGGCGCGAGTGCCCCGCTGCGGGCAAGCTACTCCAACCAGTACCCGGCGGTGCAGCTCGCCGCCCCCGGTGGGGTGGACCTAACGGGGGCGACCTACCACAACGGCGGGCAACTGAACGGCAAGGCCTATGCGGACGTGATCCTCTCGACCGACTGGGACTACGGCAAGAACCAGCCCACCTATATGGGGCAGGCCGGGACGAGTCAGGCCACTCCACAGGTGAGTGCGCTCGCCGCGCTGCTGCTCAGTAAGGGCGTGACGCAGGGCCGCGACGACACCCTCGCGCGGCTCACCGCGACCGCCACCGACCTGGGCGCGAAGGGGCGCGACGAGGCCTTCGGGTACGGGATGGTCAATGCGGCCGCGGCGCTGAACGCTCCGGCGGTGAGTGACACGCTGGGGCTGCGGCTGTGGGACACGCGGGGCCTGGCCTACCAGCCCGCGCTCGACGCGCTGGGGCGCTTTACCGCCTACCTGCCCGACGGCACCTTCCGGGCGCTGGCGGGCCGCGACCGCGACGGCAACGGCATCTACGGCGAGGCGCACGAGCCGGGAGTCGAGCGGGACGCCGAACTGGGGCCGGAGCGGACGCGGGCGGAACTGGGGGAGCTGACGCTGGTGCCCTGAACGGAAGGGGCCACCCCGATTCGCTGGCCCTGGGCGCGGAACTTCCCGTTCTGGGGTCGGGCCGCCTGGGTCCTCTGTGACCTGCTTGACACTCTGGGCGCCGCCCCCTACCCTGAGCGCACGTTCAGAGCTTGAGCTGCCGTTCATCTTCCCCGCCCGGCCCGCCGTGGGCCGAGAGGGGGTGGCGGCGTCCCGGAGGGTTCATGAAAAAACTGCTGCTGACTGCCCTGCTCACCACGCTGCCCACCGCCGGGGCCGCGACCCTCGTCTACGGGGCCAACGGCGACCCCGTCAGCCTGGAGCCGGGCAACATCACCGACGGCATCAGCATCCTGGTGCAGCACCAGATCTACGACACGTTGGTGGGCTTCAAAGACGGCACCACCGACCCCGAACCCGGCCTCGCCACCAAATGGAGCAGCAACGCGAACGCGACAAGCTGGACCTTCACCCTGCGGCCGAATGTCAAGTTCCACGACGGCACCGCCTTTAATGCTGACGCTGTGGTGTACAACTTCAGCCGCTGGTGGGACCCCAAGCATCCCCAGGGCTTCCGCAACCAGGGCCGCACCTTCGAGATCTGGGGCCAGCTCCTGGGCGGCTACAAGGGTGACGCCACTTCGGTCGTGAAGAACATCGTCAAGGTGAACAACACCACCGTGCGCTTCGACCTGAACAAGCCGTCGAGCGTGTTCCCGGAGGTGATTGGCGCCGGGTACTTCGGCATCGCCAGCCCTGCGGCGATCAAAAAGGACGGGGCCAAGTACGGTACCCCGGCCAGCAAGCCCATCGGCACCGGCCCCTTCGTCTTCCAGAGCTGGCGCACCGGCGACCGCGTGACCCTGGCGCCCAACAAGAGCTACTGGGGCAGCAAGGCCAAGGTGGACGGCCTGATCATCCGCTCGATCAAGGACGCCTCGCAGCGGCTCAACGAGCTGAAGGCGGGCACCATCGACTTCACGTCCGACCTCACGCCCGACGCGCTGAAGTCGGTGCAGGCGGACCGCAACCTCGTGGCGGTCAAGAAGCCCTCCTTCAACGTGGGTTTCCTGAGCCTGAACAACCGCAACCAGTACATCAAGAACGACAAGGTGCGCGAGGCCATCTCGATGGCGATCAACCGCAAGGCCATCGTGGACGCCTTCTGGAACGGGCTGGGCGTCAGCAACGCCAGCTTCCTGCCGCCCGTGCTGGCCTGGGCCAACTCCAAGGACGTGCCCGGCGCCTACCGGTTCGACCCGGCCGCCGCCAAGAAGATGCTGGCCGACGCGGGCTACCCGAACGGCTTCTCGCTGGACCTGTGGTACATGCCGGTCAGCCGCCCGTACTTCCCCACGCCCAAGCCCATCGCCGAGGCCATCGCCGCCGACCTCAGCGCCATCGGCATCAAGGTGAACCTCAAGACCGAGGACTGGGCCAAGTACCTCGAGGACCGCAACAAGGAACCCGGCTTCGACATGTACATGATCGGCTGGACCGGGGACTACGGTGACCCCGACAACTTCTACGGGGCGTACTACGGCCCGACCGCCAGCGACGACATCAACTGGAATCCGCCCGAACTCCAGCGCCTGCTCGAGCAGGGCCGTGCCGCCGTGGGCCGCACCGCCAAGGCCCGCGTGTACTCGCAACTGCATGAACTCACCTACAAGGCGAACTACCGCCTCCCGATGGTGCACAGTCAGCCGCTGGCGGCCGCCCGCACCTACGTCAAGGGGTGGGTGCCCAGCCCGCTGGGCAGCGAGGCCTTCAACAACATCTCGCTGGTGGGCAAGCGCTGAGCCGCAACTTTTAACGGGGAGGGGGTGCGGGGCCGCGGGCAGAGTCGGAAAGCCCGCCCCGCGCCCTCTTCCTTGAGCACGAGAGAGGAGCCGACATCTTGGGCAGTTACGTGATTCGCCGCCTGCTGCGGACCCTGCTGGTCATCATCGGAATCAGCGTGGTGGTGTTCGCCTTCGTGCGGTCCATTCCCGGCGATCCGGCCACCGCGCTGCTGGGCGAGCGGGCCACCCCGGAAGCGGCGGCGGCCCTGCGCGAGCAACTGGGGCTGAACAAGCCGTGGTTCATCAACCTGGGCAACCCCGGCAATCCGCTGGACGCGCAGTACCCGCGCTACGTGGCCGGGCTGCTCCGGGGGGACCTGGGCAGCGGCCTGAAAAGCAATATCCCGGTGCGGGACGAACTCGCCTCGCGCTTTCCGGCAACCGCCGAGCTGAGCGTCGCGGCGCTGCTGTTCGCCCTCCTGATCGGCCTGCCCGCCGGGATCGTGGCGGCTCT